>NZ_CP046883.1:1262089-1577611 GCF_014262665.1 Corynebacterium anserum | reverse complement strand
TGGTAACTGATGCCCCTACGTTCCGTGAGATTTGTGGGGAATTGCTTGATCTGTTAGACGGCAGGATCGTGTTGGTGGATAACGCAAACTTTGATGCTGGAATGATCGCCAATGAATGCGATTGGCTAACCGATCTGGATACGACGGTGTTTTTTCACGTTCGTCGACACGATCAGCCTGGCTAGACAGCCCACGACTGGCCGATATTGGTTGGAAGCATTAGCAAAAGTATGGAGTACATAACCCGAATGCGTATGCAGCGGTGGTTGATGGGACCCAAGGTGTACCGGGTATCTCAGGGGCTACGGGATGGTGCAACAAGGTTCGAGAAGCCGGATACTGCTGAGTCTTGATAGTGGTGAGTTCTTTGCTCGGGATCTGGGCTCATCGAATGTGAGAGTTTCTCGGAGGAATTCGGTTATTTGTCGTTGTTCGGTGGCTCTCAGTTTTTGAACACTTTGACCGCCCGAGGGAAAACTCAATCTTTCAGGCCACAGTCAACATCTAACTCATCCAAGGAGGTTGTAGCGATGTTTCCCGTCGGATCTCGGCGGCTTCTTCCTCGAGGAGGTAGGCGTCTTCAAGTTCGGATAGATGTGTATTCAGTGCTTCCCGGAGGTAGAACTAACTGGGTCGCTCCGTGCGCTGGGATAAAGCGTTGAGACACTGTTTCTGCTCGTCGTTAATACGCAGATTGATTACTGACCCACTCATGTAGACAAGTTAACCCCGTTGGGGAAAGGTTTGTCCGAGGTGGTTCAGCTGCTATGACCCGCTGACGTTCGACAGTACATAGGTGCAGCAGAAAAAGTCGTGAGGGTAAATCTGAGCAGGGGTGACCTGCGAAAACTAAAAACTCACTCCTCTGGAGGGAGGGAGTGAAGTTGCATGTGAAAGAGGCTGGTGTCGCTCTAGTCGCTTTATGGGGCTTCCTTATGGTCGCTGAGGGGGTATGCAGTAAAGAATGCTCCGTAGTGTTTCACTACTGTTCTTCGTGGCTTTCGGGAGCACTAGTCATGATCCACTTCACAGTGATGGCGTCTTCTGCACCGTCGGGAAGAGCCTCAGCGAGTGTAATCGCTTCCCTGACACATGCATCAAGATGACTGAATGAATAAGCCCATGTGTTCACACCATCGAGGTTGGTCACCGTCGCTAACCAATACCGACCTTCTCGCGTGACCGCGGCGGTGTATGTTTTTGACGCCATAGTTCCTTACTACACCTGGAGCCTTCTGCATGTCGATATAGAAAGAGGGGGATGATCCGAAAGGCAACTCCAGCTCGCAGAACTACGGGTGCCCGACATGATGTTTTACGGCGCGGTTTGTCGCTGTCGGATCGTCTGTGGGGTAGTATTATATGCTTCGCCGATCATCGCATCCAAGGCTGGCAGCCATTCGTCTTCCGGGAAACACGGTGTGTCCTTGTCCTGTCGCTGCATCGTCTGGAACAGTGCTCAAACGAAGATCGTCCACTCGAGTGACTTCTCCGATCGCACTTCGAACACTTCACTAAAGATCGAGTTCCTCACCTGAATTTCCCACGGATCGGTCTTCCACAGCTCCGTGTCGATCCAATGGCTTCCTCCAGTTCCTGTTTCTTTCTGACGTCGCACCATGATCTCCGTCAAATCCGCCAGATATTCCTGGCGAATCTGCTTCTCCATGTCGATACGCGCCCGATTTAGAATCCTGCCCCAGGTCAGACCGTCCTGTTCTTTGCCGTTGTCCTGTGTCCATTTTCTGGAGCTGCAGATGAGACACTTCCTCGAACCTTCTGTGCAGGGTTTGTTGATCTGCTGGAACTACCTTTTGGCCTCCTGCATCGTCGCTGCTGGGTGGGCTGCCCTCATCGTTAGTAGGATGGCCGTTGGGTGTAATCATGAGTGTCCTTTCCTAGGTGACGTCGAAGACAAAATATGTGAGTGGCGGAGTGAATCATTGTTCCTTTTACTGGCATCGCATATGGTGTGTAGATGACTGTGGAGAGTCGTTGACGGTGGTAAAGATACTTCTCTCCTGCTGGGTGTGCGATGACAGTCATGGGGAGCGGGTTTATGTCAATGGGGTCGGTGTGGTGGACACAGGCAAGTTGATTCACATTTAGTGTGTCACTTGGCTTGAGTGTTAGCGGGTGGAGTTGTTCGCCTCAGTGATGTGTTAGCGGAGGAATGTGGCACGCTTACTATCGCCGCAACCCTTCTCCTCCATGATTTCGAGTGCGACTTCATCGCCGGTGATGTCATCGCGGAGATTTCAGCGCCTACGGGATTCATCGGCATGTGTTATGGGGTAGCTGGCCATGGTCATTGATGCGCGGACGGTGGCGACGTTGTGGTCGTCAGTACCCATGGTGCCCTCCCGGGAATTGGTGGGTGAAAGCACTAGTTCTGGTGTGCGACATACACCAGAAAACATTGACTGGAGTGTTTGAACACTTTCATTTCTGCGTTATTGAGGTGAGGCGACAAAGAGAACATTGACGGGCGCACACCTCGGCCCACATTGGCCGGCACACTACCGACACAGTGACGCCAATCCGTGTGCCGGCAACCACCCCACTTGAGCCATTCTCATCGGTTTGCTCGCTCGTGCGTCGTGTGACCCAGTAGCCGTGAGAAGCCTCCCCTGGCCTCGCCTGAACGGACGAGGTCACCCGGCTTCATGGGAAGGCGGAAAACACTGAAACATTTGGAATGTGTTCCCAGAGTATTGAAAGTAGAAAACTATAGAACACAGGCAGGGCTCAAGCGATGCTTACGATTAGTGCTCGAAGTCCCAACCGAGTGGGAAGACCGAAGGATGCGCATGCGAGTGTTGATGTGCTAGAGCTCTCAAAATTTCCCAAATAATAGAGTGCAATGGGATGAAAAGAACGACACTGGATAGAAAATGTTAGCTATATGTGCAGGTGAAATGCATAACAGATAGGCCCAGTGAGAAAAGAGAATACAAAGAACCAACACCCGCACAGTGCGGGTTCGAGTCCTACCGGAGGTGCTGCTGCTGCGATCTAATGTTTTCTCAAATGAATCGAATTAAAAAGGGGATTTGTTGTGTGGAGGTAGATCAGTTTTCAGTATTCTCGGTTACATCATGTATGCACCAGCTTTGCTTACTCAATTGCAAAGCGTTATTGGATTACAAAGCTGCCCATTGGTCGTGAATTATTTGTGCAGATTCTGAAGTATCCCTTCTCGGTGATTTCATCCCCAGAAAGTTTTGTGCATGCCCAGTCCTTGCCATTCCTGATGACATGTTGTGTCTTCGAGCCATTTTTTGGTTCCTTGAGCAGTTGACTGGCTACGCTTACTGCGTCATTACAGTCAACGTTCCCGTCATACGTACGTATGCGCCAGGGGCGAGTGTTTCCGTCGCCGACTCTTCCACACTCAGCACCTACTGGATGCGGTGAACCATCGATAAAAACCCCTTCATTGTCAACCGCTTCGAAGTAGGAATGAGGGCCGTCGCAACCAAAACGGTCGTTGAGGTTATAACAAGTGAAGTCTCTAATCGTTGTGGACTCGCCTTCCTTGAGGGTTCTCGGTTTTTTAAGTGATCCGCCCGGGGTGCCAGATACGGGGCTCGAAAAGACACCAAAACGTTGAGCTGCGGGATCCCAATTCACCTGGCTGATAGGAGCGTATAGAATCGGCGGATCTTGGGTATAGGCCTTTTTTAAGTCGGTGACTAGCGCTGTGGGGCCGCAATTGAGGCCAAATTGGTTTTCGTAATATTTAGCAAGGCACCATCCTCGTTTCCCTTCGAAGGTGATGAGGTAGATGGAATCACTAGTTTCAAATGCTGAGGGGGTGACAGTACGGGTCTTGTGAGAGACCGGTCCTGTTTCAGCATCAGCGTCATCGGTGCTGATCTGGGAATTATCCTCCCGCCGAGATTCACCCGATGGGGCTGATTGACTTCTATCGGTACTGTTGTTTTCCTTGTTCTGACCCGTGGTTTGGGCGGCCTGATTGTGGTCGGCAGATGTTTCTTTGTGAAGTATGCCTGTCTGGCTGAGAGCGTATCCACCGCCTGCTAAGACGAGGAGAACGGCGGCCAGTGTCCCTAGTACTACTGGAAGCCTGGACTTTGTCTTTGTCGGCGCTGGCTGTGCCACAGGAGGTTGAACAGGGTGAGGTTGCGGGTTGGCGTAATTCTTCGGTTGTGAGGACCGTGCGTACTGATCATGTGAACCGTTGGATCCGCGGCCGTTGTGTGAGGGAATATGTGTCACGTGCTGGTCTTTCGATTCCAATAATGAGGCGTGTTTTATTGAGCACAGAAACGATAGCCCCGATCGCTGTGGTGGTTAGCTATCGTCCGATGCATCGCGTGAAAAGTGGTATTGGAGATTCGGTGAAAACTCGTATGTGTAGGAATAGTAATTAGGAGGATGGACTTCTACTATCCGTTGAGAGCTGTCGCGTCCGGGCGTACCCCTGAAGGAGGGGGGAGTTAACAGCGGAAAAAGGGGTCGGAACCGAGCATTCAGTTCCGACCCCTTCTGTGTATAAACCCGCAGTTTAGTTGACGTGACTCTAGTGGCAGCCAGGGCGTTGCTAGCCTCTTCGAACTGGAGGAGTACTTACCTGGGGGCTCTTAGCAGCCTTTTCCCCCTAGCTGTAGTTCTCTTAGAGACTAGAGACCAGAATTCAGCACTTTCTGATCAGAAGGCTCGCCATTTTTTTCAGCGGGGAAGGCCTTAGCAAGTGCTGCGGCGAAGCGCTTCGCCCGTTGGGTGTTACCTTCTGCACCGTAGTGAGCGTAGTCATCCGGAGCGAACCAATTGTGGTCGCACTCGGAAGGCCAGTCGTACAACCGCAAACGAGGGTATCGGTTCTGCGCATCTTTGAGGGATTGGTTGAAGTGATCCATGTTAGAGCGCGCGTAGTGGCCGGTTTCCGTATTAGTGGTAACCATTGCCCACATCACATCGGCATCTTTACCAAGAAGATCCATCATGGCGTCGATGCGCTCTTGATCGGTCTGGTGAGAGCCAGCGGATTCATTAGCTGCGTCGTTCACACCGGTAGCAATAACCCAGCACGTCCCTTCCTTGGGAACCTCATTGAGAAGCTTAGTTACTGAGTCCACCGCGGATGGGTAGCTGGCCGAACCATCCGGAGCATCCCAACCTTCAGTGGTAGAACGGGCGCCGAATACACTATCCACCACGTCACCAGCGCCATATTCACGGTAGGTTTCAAATGCAGTTTCCTTAGGATCCTGCACCTGCTGGCTAGAGAACATGCCAATGGAGGTGGAATCACCGACATGCACAACTCGTTGGCAGCTCATCATCCCGGGCTTCTTGTTAGCAGTGGTATCGGAGTTCTCTCCAGTGTGAGAGCCGGCTGCATTAGGTGCACCGTTATTGGAAGAATTTGGTCTGTCTTCAGGCCTTAATTCCATGACCGGTGGAACACCAGTGGAGTTACCTGTGTGAGATGGATTCACAAAGGTCGGGGTGGCTCCCACGGCCACAATTGCCGCGAGGACTACGGCGGCACTCGTCGCGATGAATGCTGGGAAAGGACGCTGATATCCGGTAGCAACCGCAGTGTTTGCTCCGCTTTCCTGGGTAGCTTTACGGCTGTTCAGCCATGCCTTGATAGGAGGAATGACGCCATGTTTGCGGATCGGATCCTCGACTAGGGCCCAGCTCAATGCCGCGATTACAACGGTGGCTACCACGGTGATTGCGGTGGCCCGGAGCTTGTGCTCTTCCAGCCATGCCTGAGGCATGAACGCAATGACGGGCATGTGCCACAGGTAAATGCCGTAGGAACGCTCTCCGAGCCAGCGAATCGGGGTCCAACCCAACACCTTGGACCAGAAAGACTCGGGGTGCAACACCGAGAAAATTGCCATCAGCGACGCCACACTCAGCAGTACGAGGCCACCGCGGTAGAGGAAGATGGATTCCTGCGGCACAAGTACCACGAGAATGAGAATGCCAGCTACACCAATGAAGCCAAAGATGTTGGCTATCTTCAGATCAGGCATGGTCTGCTGGCCTTTGTGGCGTCGAGAAGATAGCCAGATTGCGAGTGCCGCACCAAGTAGCAAACCGCCGGCGCGAGTGTCAGTGCCCTCGTAGGCGCGGGTGTTGTCCATGGCGGGGTCAGCTAATACCCACATCAGCACAAAGCTTGCGAGGGTGATGCCAAGCGTGGCGATCATGGCGGCAAACCGGCTGCGAAGTACTACGAGTAACAGCAGCAGCAACAGTGGCCAGAACAGGTAAAACTGCTCTTCAACTGATAGTGACCACATGTGGCTCAGTGGGCTTGGGCCACCAAAGTTATCGAAGTAAGACTTCTGCTGGAAAATTGTGTGCCAGTTATTCACATAGAAGAGAGCGGACAGCGCCTCTTTGGAGTATTGCCCAAGGTGCTGCCGTTCGAGAGCCGCGGTGAGAATGACCACGGTGATGAGGGTGAGGATTACTGCCGGCATGAGTCGCCTGAAGCGCCTCAGCCAGAAGGTCTTTAGACCGAGGTTGCCGTGTTTGTCCCATGAACGCATGAGGTTGGTAGTGATTAAGTAGCCGGAGAGCGTGAAGAATACGCCTACTCCCAGCAGACCACCTACAAATCCTTGGATGTGGAGATGGTAGAGCACTACTACGGCCACGGCGAGCGTGCGTAGCCCGTCGAGTCCGGAGACGTAGTTGTGGTTCTTGTTAATCGGCCTTGGCATTGGCTTGGATTACCTCGATTGAATGGCGTTGTTTAGTGATGTGTTTTTGCTGTCTGCGCCACGGGAGCGCAACGGCAGTGTACGCGCGGTGTCTCGCAGACAACACCAATTTTGCACTGGTCAGAGTGCAAATATTCATGGTTCGTGAAAGTTGTGCACAGGGTGCTGTTGTTGCGTGATGAGGCGCGCTTGTTCACCTGATACAACCTACTAAAAGGATGGCTGAAAACTGTAATGGTTTTCTCCTCGGCGTGGCAGTTCGGGTTCATCTTAAGGGAATTAGCTTCTCTGCCTGGGATCGTTATGTTCGCCAGGTGGGGAGTAACTGAGTGTTTGCTCTTATTTTGGGCTCACTGTGCTGTTGTCTGGGGTGTGTGCGTGGTTTTGCGAGAGACCTCCGCGGCATCTCGAGCGTGTTCTCTGATGGTCTCCCGGCGTGTCTCAGCGATTATTACACTGGGCGCCATGAGTTTTCTCTATACGGTTGAACAGGTCCGACAGGCTGAGAACCATCTGCTTGCACAGCAATCCGAGCCTGATGAGCTGATGCGTTCAGCAGCCCACGCCGTGGCAGAGGAAGCACGCAAGCTGCTGCCAGAACCTCTCGGTAGTGGTGATCCTCAGGATGATCACGTTGGATTACACGTGTTGTCGGTTCTTCCGGAGAGAGACAGTTACCGCGAGGCTAGTCCTGCACGTGTCTTGTTGTTGGTTGGCCCTGGCGGCAATGGTGGTGATGCTCTGTATGCAGGCAGCGAGTTGCTGCGTGATGGTTTTCGCGTCTCGGCTTTCGCCTACAAGGGGGTGAACAATACGTACTCATCTGCCCGGGCGGCATTTCTACATGAGGGTGGAATCTTCCAGGACGATCTACCATTTCACAGTCTTCTTTCAGAAGAATGTGTGCTTGCGGGCGATGGTGTTTTGTCTGGCGATGGTGCTGGGAAAACTTCTGAATCGTACGATTTGGTGATCGATGGGCTATTTGGTCTTGGGGGAAGGGGTGGCGTCGGTCCGAAGGTGGCCGCGTTCCTGCATTGCTCGAGCGCACCGGTGTTGGCAATCGACATTCCCAGTGGCGTGGCAGGAAACTCTGGTGCACTGCCACCGGTTGTCGATAAAACCTTGGGTATTGCTGATCATGTCCGCGCAGATGTGACTGTCACCTTTGGAGGGTTGCGCCGAGCACATGGTTTAAGTACCGAATGTGGGCGGGTGATATGTCGCGATATTCAGCTGCGTGATGGACAGACCTTGTCAGGAGCCTTGCTGGAGCGCAATAGGCAAGCAGAAGCCGCGGGGGAGTTGAGCGTTAATTTGATGGGGCCTCCTGCGCCTGTCGCTGTTTCTTCCTGGTCGTTGGCGAGTTTCCCTGCGTCTATGACGAATCACAGCCAACGCCTAGACTCTGGCAACCCTTGGGATCACAGCAGACGCCTAGGCATCGACGAGGCTTCGGATTGTCCTAGTACCAGGGATAACGCTGGGCGGCCGGATGGTAGCGTGCGAAGACTCTCATTGCCTTACGATTTGCCCGGTGAACCAGGAGCAACCAGTGATAAGTATTCGGGTGGCGTTGTGGGACTATGCGCCGGAAGTAACAAATTTCCCGGGGCTGGAATTCTTACGGCGACTGCGGCGGTGCGCACCACTAGTTCTATGGTGAGGTGGGTCGGTGAGGAACCCCAGGCCATCATATGGAGAAACCCGGAGGTAGTAGCGCACCCGCGTGTGGAGGAATGCGGTCGCGTGCAGGCGTGGGTTGTCGGGCCTGGGAGAGGGACCGACGCCACCGCTGCCCGAGAACTGGCCTACCTGCTTGGCCGCACGGAACCCCTGGTGGTGGATGCTGACGGACTCACTTTACTTGCCGAGAACCCGGAACTTATGGCCAAACTTAAAGCGCGCAGTTGTGCTAGTTCGGATGCAACATACGGGGCAACGGTGGCATTGCATGGTAGTCGGACACTTCTCACTCCACATGCTGGTGAATTCGTGCGTCTCGCGCGAGCGCTGGAGAGGACATGTGATTTGGACGGGACATGTGACCTAGACACTGACCGGATCGGTGCCTCAGCGACGATGGCGAGAGCGCTGGGGTGCACGATCCTACTCAAAGGACGTTTCACAGTGATCACTGATGGCATGCATGCCGATGTGGTTGATGCTGGGTCGTCCTGGGCGGCAACTGCCGGATCCGGCGATGTGCTTTCGGGAATTATTGGTGCGTTGTTGGCTGAGCGTGGTGAACCCGCTGAGTCCGCCCTTGTTGGTCAATTCATCCACTCGACAGCAGCCTTTGTTTCGGCCCAGGTGGGGGAGGGCTTCGCTCCAACAAGTGCGTCCCGTATTGCGGAGAAGATTCCTGAGGCCATCGCTCAACTCCATCGCTACTCAATGAAACTCTTCAGAGTGTCCAGGTATCACCAGCAATAAAACTCACACCCGATCTGCTTTAAAGGGGTAGAACGGAGAGCATGACTTCAACGACTGCCCACCACGAGGCCACCAACACACGTCCAGAGAAAACCACCAGCACACGTCCAGAGAAAACTGCTTTTATCACGGGCGCTACCCGCGGACTCGGCAGAGCAATCGCTGAGGAATTGTCCAAGGACCACCACATCATCGTGGGCGGTTCTAGTCAGACAGCAGCAGAAGTTGCCAAGGAACTTCCCAGTGCGGAGCCATTCATCGCAGATCTTACTGATCTGAAAAAAGTTCAGCAGGAAATAGCACGTCTTGGCGTCGAATCACTGGACGTCATAGTCCACGGGGCGGGAGTTGTCGCCCACAAGGCCACAACAGAAACCAGCGCACCTGAATGGCAGAAAGCTTTCGATGTCAACTTCTTTGCGGTTGCTGAACTCACGCGGTTATTGCTGCCTGCTCTCCAAAAAACCGGCGGGACTCTCGTAGCCATCAATTCCGGTGCCGGGAACCACTCCGGGGTGGGCTACGGGCCGTATGCCTGCACTAAACACGCCTTGCGCGCATACACAGACGCACTCCGGGAAGAACAGCGCGGAAGAATCCGCGTAACCTCCATTTACCCCGGAAAGGCAGACTCAGATATGCAGCGAGAGATTCAGGCCAGCCGCGGTAATGAGTACGACGAAACTCAGTTCATCAAGCCAGAATCCATCGCCCAGACCGTGCGACTCGCTGTTGATCTAAGCGAAGACGCCGTTATTGAAGAACTGGTGATCCGGCCTTCCAACGGCAAATAGGTACTACGGCAGAATTTTAAATAGCTTGCCCAGCCTCATTGCGCTAGACATGATGCGTGCGTAGTTCTTGCGGCTGAGAGACTCCGGGCCACGCATAGACATAAAGCGCTGTTCGGTGACATTCTTGCCTGCGGTGTATTTCAGCAGACCGGTGTCACCATGGCGAGCTGCCATACCAGATTCCTTCATACCGCCGGAGGCATTTTCGATGGCAGACCACGGGGCAACATACCCATCATTGAGAGCCACGGAACCGGAGTCGATCTGAGGCCCCACCTTCCATGCCGTTTCTGGTTTCGCCCAGACGGAGGAATTGAGACCATAAGGGGTGTCATTCGCGAGACGGATAGCTTCTTGCAGATCCGATACAGGCTGAATGTAGACCACGGGGCCGAATACTTCTTCGGTGAGAAGCCGAGCATCGTCGGGAACATCAGTGAGCACGGTTGGCTCATAGAAGTAGGGGCCTAGGTCTGGACGGGCCTTACCACCGGCGATGATCCGGGCTCCCTTGTCACGGGCATCTTCGACGAATTCGTCGACGGTCTTCAATTGGTTCGCAGACGCGAGTGAGCCCATTTCGGTCTCATAATCGAAGCCGGGGCCGAGCGTCATAGCCTTGGTTCGCTCAGCAAAACGACGGGCGAATTCCTCATAGGACTGCTGTTCCACATAGATACGCTCGATGGAGACGCACAGTTGACCAGAATTGGAGAAGCACGCTTCCACGGCGCCCCGGACAGTCTTGTCCATGTCGGTATCGTTAGCGATGATCAGTGGGTTTTTACCACCGAGCTCAGCGGAATAACCCACGAGACGGCGTCCCATGGTTTCGCCCAAGATCTTGCCAGTTTTTGTAGATCCGGTGAACATGAGGTAGTCGCATTGTTCGGAAATTGCGGTACCGACCACACGGCCAGAGCCGGTCACCAGTTGTACGAGGTCGCGAGGTAACCCGGCCTCGTACAGAAGCTTGAACACCAGCAGCGAAGTAAATGGAGTGGAAGAATCTGGTTTTGCCACGATGCCATTGCCTGCGAGGAGGGAAGGGATGGCGTCGGAGATGCCCAAAGTCAATGGGTAGTTCCACGGCGCGATTTGACCAGTCACGCCGAGTGGTTGGCGGTATTCGTATGATTTCGCCAGAACCGGCACCGCACTGCGACGCTTCTTAGGCTTCATCAGCTTCTCTACGCGGTTGATGTAGTAGCGGGTGTTATTGGCGACGTCGAGAACTTCATCAAAGGCGCCGTTGCGGGACTTTCCAGTTTCCAACTGCACCATGTCAGCAAGGAGTTCGCGGTTTTTCAGAACGGAATCGTGAAAGCGAGAGAAGATCTTTTTACGCTCGGCCACTGGTACGTGCCGCCAGGATTTCTGAGCGCGACGGGCGCGGCGGAATGCTTCGTTCACGGTCTCTTCGTTGCCGGAGGCGACCCAGCCGATGGTTTCTCCTGTCCAGGGAGCTTCGATGATGAGATTGTCGTCAGCGTTTTCATCAATGCGATCGATACGGGCATTGGCTGAGAGTCCTCGCAGTTCAGCTGCGAATTCTGCAGGTAGGGGTCCTATTTTCAAGCGCTGTGGTGTCATGCTCCCAGATACTACTGAAATTAGGTCCGTGCAGTATGCGGTTTGGCGCTTTTGGTTCTTCTCCGACGCAGCGTCATGAACTTTTCGCTGTTCCGGGAACTTTCTGGGGTTGGCGTACGTTACACAAATGAAGGTTCACGGGTCGTATTCGCCGTATATGTCTGAGTATCTACGTTGCGCTCATACGTTCGAGAGACGGCGTAAGAAACGGTGATGTGTCTTGGTGGATACGGTGCCTGTGGAACACGAACCGCTTTTGACCAGCAATTGATCAACTTTTGGAGTGAATAAGATGCAACGATCTTCCAACCCGTTCATGGGCGCGCTGGCCAAGGATGAGGGCCAGTCCCCATTCGCCCAGCACCCGCAGGGGGCTCAGCCGAACAACCCTTATGGCCAGCAGAGGCCACAGAACCCTTATGGAATGCAGGGGATGGCGTCTGCCCAGGGTGGGTTAGCCACTGCGGCTCACCAATATGGTGCCCAAGGAGCTGCTAATTATGGCCACGCTGGACCAGCTGACCGCCCGATCACGGTTGATGATGTCGTATCCAAGACGGGTATCACTTTGGCGGTGATTGTTGTTTTGGCTGCTGTGAACTACTTCATCGGAGTGAACAACCCTGGTCTAGCTATGATGCTTACTTTCGTGGGCATGATCGGTGGCCTCGTCGCTGTCCTCATTGCTTCTTTCGGCAAGAAGTACGGTTCCCCGGTGGTCACTTTGGCCTACGCGGCTTGTGAAGGTCTGTTTGTGGGTGGTTTCACCTACATCGTGGCGGGAATGAACATTGCGGGTGGTAATGCCGGGGCTATCATTGGCCAGGCTGTTTTGGGAACTATCGGCGTGTTCGTAGGCATGCTCTTCGTATACAAAATGGGAGCTATCCGCGTGACTCCAAAATTCACCCGTTTCTTCGTCGGAGCGATGATTGGCGTTCTAGTGATGTCGCTCGGTTCTTTGATCATTGGTTTGTTGGGCGACGGGGCTGGTCCGTTGCGCGATGGTTCCGCGATTTCGTGGATTTTCTCCCTGCTCTGCATCGGCCTGGCAGCGATGAGCTTCTTGCTGGACTTTGATCAGGCTGATCGGATGGTGCGTGCCGGAGCTCCTTCGCAGATGGCTTGGGGAGTGGCACTGGGACTCGCAGTCACTCTCGTGTGGCTCTACACCGAAATTCTGCGCCTTCTTAGCTATATACAAAACGACTAGGGTTCCTTCTTTGGGATAGCAGTTGTGTGAAAGCAGAAAATCCCGCCTCTAGCCCAAGGGCTAGAGGCGGGATTTTCTGTCAGTGGCGGCTTCACATCTCAATGATGCCGCCTGCATGATTGCGTCATCATGCAGCTGCCAGGTTCGAGTTTTTACTGCTGGGAGCGAGGAACGTCACGTTCAGGGTCGTATGGTTCCGCGGTGATCAAGGTGACTTTTACGGTCTCACCATTGGGGGTCTGGTATTCGCGAGACTCGCCGTCTTTTGCTCCAACGATGGCTGCACCCAGTGGTGCGTCGGTGGAATATGTCTCCAGATCTGGATTGGAGCTTTCGAGGCCACGGGTACCCAGCAGGAAGGTTTCCTTATCGTCCTCGTCATCGTCGTAGTAAACGTGGAGAACGGATCCGACGACAGCGATGCCGGACTCCTGGGGAGCTTCACCGATGGTGGCGCTGTCTAGAAGTTCCTCTAGATAGGCAATGCGGGCTTCTTCCTGACCCTGCTGCTCACGAGCAGCGTGGTAGCCACCGTTTTCCTTGAGGTCGCCTTCTTCACGACGTTCGTTGATCTCAGCGGCCAGAACTGGACGGTTCTCTTTGAGAGAAATGAGCTCAGCGTTGAGGCGATCATAAGCCTCCTGGGTGAGCCAGCGAGTCTGGTCATCTGCCATTGTGGTTACACATCCTTTGTACGTGGTGTGAATAGTCCGAGCCAGTGTAACACTGTAACCAGGAGGAGTAACGCTAGCCATACCTTTTATGTCAACGCTGGGAGTAGGTTTACGAGGTTTAGGTTGCATTCCGCACTAAGCACTAAGAACCCCACTTTATGAGTTCTCTTGCGAAGGGGCTAGGCACATGTCATGTGCTGGGGGTGGGGGGCTTGAGAACAAATAAGCAGGGGCTTGAGAACAAATTGCAGAGGGGAGGGCTTAGGAATGGCAATCAGCATACACGCTGGCCGATAACGTTTTCGGCTGTGCAATCTATCGCTGATCAGTGTTATTGTCGAGCCGTTGCTTCCTCGCTGAGATGGGGTGGAATGGTGTTGGAACAGCCGTAGACTTTGGCAGCATGAGCCCGTTCGAACGTGGGAATCTGCATCTCCACTCGGGTGACTCGTTGGCCTCCAGGAGGAAGCAGAATTTCACGACGCCCCACTTCAGCCTTGGCGTAATTCAGTGCCGTGATAATGCAGTATGCGGCTTTGGAAGGATCGTCACGGGTGATGTCGATCTGGCTAGTGAGTAAATGATCAGAGTTGATGGTTCCACCGGTCTCCACGCCATCAACCTTTGCTTCGTTCATGCGCGTCATCATAGAGACGATGTAGATACCCGCGGCGATGATCATGGCAGCAAAGATGATGACCAGGATCTTACCGGCGAAGTTGTTGTCGCGGCTGTTGCCGTAACGTTCCTTGAGTACAGGGGTATCTACCGTTTTCATGATGGCTCCATCGTATAACACCCACACGGTGCGACCGGAATGCAAGCAAGTAAGCGGGGGAGAGTAAGTTAGTGGAGACGACACCTATTTCTAGCTTCTGTCAGTACATAATCCGGGCAAGAGGATTGGAAACTATGCCCGGCGCGAGGCCAGGCAGTTACACCTGGCGAAAAGGAGTGAGCACGCTGTGAGTGTCACTGATCAGCGCTACCGACTGCTCGCCATTCATGCGCACCCAGACGATGAATCTAGTAAAGGCGCAGCAACTATGGCACGTTACTCCGATGAAGGGCATCGAGTACGTGTGTTGACCTGTACTGGTGGAGAACGCGGTGACATCCTTAATCCGCAGATAGAGCACGTGGACGATATGTCTCGCACTCGGCAAGAAGAGATGGCGAAGGCCGCTCGTATTCTCGGCGTGGAGCATTCTTGGTTGGGCTATGTAGATTCAGGTCTGCCAGAAGGGGATCCACTGCCCCCATTACCGGAGGGCTGCTTTGCCTTGCAGGACACCGAAACTGTCGTACGTGATGTGGTTGAGCACCTGCGCAGTTTCCGTCCTCACGTGATCATCACCTACGACGAAAATGGTGGCTATCCCCATCCGGATCACATCAAAGTCCATGCCGTCTCGATGCGTGCATGGGATGCGGCTGCTGACCCGAGCTACCACCCGGAACTTGGGGAGCCGTGGGAGGTGAAGAAACTTTACTACACTCACGGTTTCGTCAGTCGACGTTTCGAACTCATCGAAAGAGAGCTCACGGCGGCGTTAGAACATTCCGAATGCTCGGATGTTCCCCGGGCAGCTCTTGACCGCCTCAGTATGTGGAAAGCCATGCCGGACATTTATCCGCGCGTGACCACGCGAGTGGAGGTTGGCGAGTGGTTTGAACGGCGCGATGATGCATTACGGGCCCACGCCACACAGGTTGATCCCGACGGCCCGTTTTTCGTTGCGGATCTTGATATTCAACGTCGCGTGTGGCCTACCGAGGAATTCGAGTTAGCGAAAAGTAGAGTAGAAACACACATTCCAGAAACCGACTTGTTCGCTGGCCTCTAGACAGACCACACTGGACTGTGTACATCATGGATCGAACGATCTATCACTGACCCTCAGACAGGACACTGACTATCCGATGAATACCGTTTCGCTGATCATTGCGCAGGAGCAGATCAATGAAGGCCCAATGGGTCCAGAGTTCGGCAAGGCCGCACCTGTCGGCCTGTTCGTGATCCTGGCTCTGCTGGTGGTCGTTTTGGCTTTGGGCTTTCTCATGAATAAGCGCATCCGCCGCTTGGAACGTCGGCGGGCTTTTGCCGATAAACATGGCATTGATTTGTTCGATACTGAGCGTCTGGAACAGGCTATGAAGGAAGCCGGTTATGAAGAGACCACCAAGGGCGGCATCATGTATGCACGTACTGAGGTTCCACAGACGGATGCTCGTTTTGAACCTGCGTCGGGTATTCAAACGGGAGCAGAGGCTATTGACGCTGAACGTCGCGCCCAAACGGAAACTCAACAGGATAAGTTGAACGATCAGTAGAGACAGTAGAATTTGAAGCCGTGAACGCTCGCATACCGCATATCCTGTACCCCGCTTATGAGGCGCAACTCGCACGCTCGTTACGCGGTAAGCCGAGTCCAAAGCACATCGCGATTATGGCTGACGGCAACAGGCGATGGGCGCGTGAAAACGGTTTCACAGATGTGTCCCATGGTCACCGAGTTGGGGCTACCAAGATCGCAGAGCTATGCCGGTGGTGCGATGAACTCGGTATTGAGACAGTCACGATCTATCTGTTGAGCACGGAGAATCTGAAGCGTTCCGCTGAGGAACTAGAGTTGCTGTGCAGCATCATTGGAGACGTCGCTGAAGAGATAGCGAAGGATTCTGCTGATTTTCGTTTGCGTACGGTAGGGCATCTCGACCTTCTACCGCAGGATTTGCGGGAGCGCCTGCGGGTGAACGAGGAACGCACCGCAGACCATCACGGCGTTCGTGTCAACGTCGCTGTGGGATATGGTGGCCGTCAGGAAATTGTCGACGCCGTGAAGGATCTCGTTGAAGAGCTTGCTGAACAGGGCGTTAATGCGCAGGATATGTCAGAACGCATTACTGCCGAGGCTCTGGGCAATCACATGTACACTTCGGGGCAGGCTGACCCTGATTTGGTGATTCGCACAAGCGGAGAGCAGCGACTTAGTGGCTTTCTACTCTGGCAATCCGCATATTCTGAAATCTGGTTCACAGACACCTACTGGCCCGCGTTCCGGCGCGTCGATTTTCTACGGGCGTTGCGATCGTATTCGGCTCGTCATCGTCGCTTTGGTCTTTAGTAGCACCAGGAGCGGCACTAATAGTTCTAGAGGGCTGCCGGCAGTGGCACTGAAATGTGCGGTTTTTCTGCTGGTTTGTCGGAATGCCGTTTCGCCGCTGGGCTAAAACTTCTGCGCCTCTGGGATTACGGACTTCGCCTCTGGGATTAAATCTTGCGCATGCGCACTTTTTGAACGAGGTGATCTGGTCCTTTGCGCAAGACTAATGATGCACGTACGCGGGTCGGCAATATATTCTCCATCAAATTCGGCAGATTGACTGTTTGCCAAATCTCGCGCGCGACAAAAGTGGCTTCCATGTCGGAGAGATCGGCGAAGTGGTGGAAGTGCGCGTCGGGCTTTTGAAAGGCGGTGTTCTTTAGCCGCAGGAAGCGGTCGATGTACCAATCCTCGATATCTTCGCGCCGTGCGTCGACATAGACGGAGAAATCGAATAAATCGCTGACCATGAGTGTTGGGCCAGTTTGCAGCACGTTGAGCCCTTCGACGATGAGGATATCGGGCTGATCCACGGTGATGACTTTGTCCGGGACGCGATCGTATGCCTCGTGTGAATAGACGGGAGCCGTCACGTTGCGAGCCCCCGATTTTACCTTCGTGACGAAGCGCAACAGTTCAGCTTGGTCGTAGGACTCGGGGAAACCTTTGCGGTGCATTAACCGCTTTTCTTCGAGTTCTTTAGTTGGAAGCAAGAAGCCATCGGTGGTGATGAGATCCACTCGAGGACTGGACTCCCAGCGCTGCAATAGCACCTGGAGCACGCGGGCTGTGGTGGACTTCCCGACGGCTACGGATCCACAGACACCGATGATGTAGGGAACCTTGGTATAAGACTCCCCAAGAAAGGTTGAAGACACCTCGTTGAGTTTGCGGTGAGCTTCTACACGGAGGTTGATGAGACGGCTCAAGGGCAAATAAATCTCCGAGACTTCCTCGAGGTCAATCTCATCACCGATGCCGCGTAGCTGTTCCAGCTCATCTTCGGTGAGAACCTGGGGCATTGACTTGCGCAATTTTAACCACTGGTCGCGCCGCATCTCGATGTATGGGCTGTTATCCGGGGTTGATTGTTTGCGGTATCCCTCAGGAAATTCCGCTTCAAAGCTCTCATCTGTGACGGGCGCTTGGCCCTCTGATCCAAAGTCGGCAGCGAAGTCTGCTTCGAAGTGGGAGTCGCCGAATCCCCGCGGGTCGTCGCCGAAAACCTCGAAGGGCTGCTGAGAGGGCTGAGTCATGCACCCTATTGTGCACCCTCCTTAAGTGGTAGGGGAAATCATCCCAACGCTTAACGGCACGCCGGTGGAACGTTATCATGGCGGTAGCAGTGAATAACTGATGATGAAACTTGCCTAGAAAGGTCCAGATTTTATGTCCGAACCGCGCCAGCATAATCTGCCTCTTGCAGAGCTCGATCCGGAGGTGGCAGAGGCCATCGCGGGTGAGCTGGGTCGCCAGCGCAACACCTTGGAGATGATTGCTTCTGAGAACTTTGTGCCCCGCGCAGTACTGCAGGCACAGGGCTCTGTTCTCACCAATAAATACGCTGAGGGTTATCCAGGCCGTCGTTACTATGGCGGTTGCGAGTTTGTCGATGTTGTTGAGGATTTGGCGCGCAACCGCGCGAAGCAGGTGTTTGGCGCGGAATTTGTAAACGTGCAGCCCCACGCAGGGGCACAAGCCAATGCCGCGGTGCTGATGGCCTTGGCCAATCCAGGTGACAAGATTATGGGTCTGTCTCTAGCTCACGGCGGGCACCTTACGCACGGCATGCACCTGAATTTTTCGGGAAAGCTCTACGAGGTTGTTGCGTACGAGGTTGATCCAGATACGATGCGTCTGGATATGGACAAGATCCGTGAGCAGGCTCTAGCAGAAAAACCACAGGTTTTGATCGCTGGGTGGTCTGCGTATCCTCGTCACCAGGATTTTGAGGCGTTCCGTTCCATCGCGGATGAGGTAGGCGCCAAGCTCTGGGTGGACATGGCACATTTCGCTGGTTTGGTTGCCGCTGGTGTGCATCCCTCTCCGGTACCGCATGCCGATGTGGTCTCTACCACGGTGCATAAGACGTTGGGCGGTCCGCGCTCTGGAATGATTTTGGCAAAGCAGGAGTGGGCTAAGAAGCTGAATTCTGCTGTCTTCCCGGGGCAGCAGGGCGGTCCGCTGATGCATGCTGTGGCTGCGAAGGCTGTTGCCATGAAGGTCGCCGCCTCTGATGAGTTCAAGGCTCGCCAGCAGCTGACGTTAGATGGGGCACAGATTCTGGCTGAGCGGCTTTCTGCTGAGGACACCAAGGCTGCCGGTGTTCAGGTTCTTACTGGCGGTACCGACGTTCACCTGGTGTTGGTGGATCTACGTAATTCCCAGCTTGATGGCCAGCAGGCCGAGGATCTTCTGCATGAGGTGGGAATAACGGTCAACCGTAACGCTGTGCCGTTTGACCCTCGTCCACCAATGGTCACTTCTGGTTTGCGTATCGGTACTCCAGCATTGGCTTCTCGCGGCCTGGACACTGCGGCTTTTACCGAGGTAGCTGATGTTATTGCTACCGCTCTTACCGGTAAGGCTGATGTTGCTGATCTGCGCGCTCGCGTGGAGAAGGTCGCCGCGGACTTCCCGCTGTATGAGGGCCTTGAGGATTGGAAGTTGGTGTAGCTGATGTCTCGCCGCGCGTTGATTGTTGTTGATGTCCAGAATGATTTCGTGGACGGCTCTTTGGGAACGGCACGCGGTGCCGAAGTTGCCGCCGCTATCTCCTCTTATTTTGATACCGACGCCACCAAGTACGATCACATCGTGGGAACCCTGGATTGGCATATTGATCCCTCCGGCCATTTTGTTGCGGAAGGTGAGGAGCCAGATTATTCAGAGACGTGGCCGGTTCACTGCGTGGCGGGATCAGATGGCGCCAAGCCCTTCAAGGCTTTGCATACTGAGCCAATTGAGGCGTGGTTCCGTAAGGGCGAATACTCGGCGGCCTATTCGGGTTTTGAGGGGTACCTGGTTCCTGCTGCGAGTGCTCTAGGAGCGCTGATGGGTGGCGTTCCTGGTGAAGCTCTTGCCGATTCTGGCCAAGGACGTGGCTTGACGTTGCGTAAAAGAACTCAGAGCTTAGAGGAATGGCTGAAGGATCGTGAGATTACTCATGTGGATGTTGTGGGCATTGCCACTGACTTTTGCGTGAAAGCTACCGCTTTAGATGCTCAGAGGGCTGGCTTTCACACCACCGTAATTGAGAAATTGTGTGCACCGGTTTCTGAAGAAGGTGCTTCTGAAGCATGCGAGGAACTTCGCGCTGCTGGAGTGCTTATTAGCTAAAGGTAGGCGTTGTGCTGGCTCCTTTGGCGTTGCCCAGTGGGTCTGTGGCGTGCGCAGGAGCATAATTGTCGAATCGGTGTGGACCTCGAGAGCTGTGTTGATGCGCAGAGAGTTTCTTTTATGTGCTAGATCTGCGCTGACGCACCGAGATACTGAAAACCCACCCGTCCTGGCAGTGCAGGATGGGTGGGTTTTCTTTTGGTTTCTGTAGGCGAGACCGACAGAAACCTAGGGCTTGTGTTTACTTATCGCTATTCACTTATCGCCCTTTTGATAATGCGAGCTCGGGAGTTACTTGTCGCCCTTTGCCAGCTTGCGGGAGATGATTTCAATCATGATCTCATTTGGACCGCCGTAGATTGGCTGGACGCGAGAATCCAAGTAGTGGGTAGCGATTGGGTATTCCATCATGAACCCGTAGCCACCATGCAGCTGCAGAGCCTGGTTAACGACCTTAATCTGCAGTTCGGTGGTGTGGTACTTGGTCATTGCACCGGTGACTTCGTCCAGGGTGCCACGAACCTTCTCCATGATGGCGGCGTCGACGAAGGACTGCGCTGCCTGGATTTCGGTCGCCATCTTGGCGAGCTCCCAACGGTATGCCTGGTGATCAATCAAGCGGTGACCGAAAGTCTTACGATCCTCAGAGTGCTTAATTACCAGATCCAGAGCGCGGCGGGAGGTGGCGATGGAACCAACTGCGATGGACAGACGCTCCTGAGCCAGGTTGGTGCGCAGGTAGCCGAATGCGGCGCCTTCTTCACCCAGCAGGTTTTCCTTTGGAACGCGGACGTCCTCGAAAGACAGCTCTGCGGTGTCTTGAGACTTCAGACCTACCTTCTTCAGCGGACCGGTCTTGGTGTATCCGTCCATGCCGTCTTCGACGATCAGCATTGAGACGCCGGCGCGACCAGCCTCTGGGTTGGTGACCGCAACGACGAGGGTGAAGTCGGCCTGGATACCGTTAGAGATGAAAGTTTTAGCACCGTTCAGGATGTAGTCGCCGTTGTCGTCCTTGCGGGCGAAGGAACGGATGCCAGCGAGGTCGGCGCCTGCACCAGGCTCGGTCATCGCAAGAGCGGCGATTTTTTCACCGGCGCACAGAGGTGCGAGGAAACGTTTCTTCTGCTCATCGTTGCCGAAGCGATCCAGGTAAGGGATGACCAGGTCGTTAATGGTCTGGATACCCACGATGACGGAACCGGAGTCAGCCTTGGCCAATTCCTCGGACAAGACTGCATTGAAGCGGTAGTCGTTGGTCATACCGCCGCCGCCGTATTCTTCAGGTGCCATCATGCCCAGCAGGCCCTGGGCGCCGGCCTTCTGAAAAAGTTCGCGGTCGCAGTAACCTTGGTCATGCCAGCGCTCAACATTTGGGCGGATTTCAGCCTCGACGAAGTCGCGAACGGCCTCGCGGAACATGTTGTGTTCTTCTTCGAAAATATCGCGTGGCAGGTAGTTCTTCATAGCACCCTCTCTGGTGGTTGCAGAATCCAAAAGTATGGTTTAGGAGATAGTCGAAGGTCAATGTGACCTACACCTCTCAATACTTATAACCATAGTGGTTTAGTGCTGTTAGTGCTAATAGATCCACATATTGTGGTCGCGTGAGTGGTTCGATGGGTGTGTGATCTTCTAGCGAAGGTGTGCTGGGGGAGGGTTGATGTCAATCGATCGGGGGTGAACGAGAGAATATTTCCATCAATTTTGTATCGTTTACCTGCGATAAAGCGATTTATGAAACAAATATGTTGCGAAAAGGTTGACAGAATAAGTGAGGCCTGGCTAACCTGATCAATGTGTCACAGGCTAGTCACCTGGGATGCACTGCAGTTGTGGATCAGCCGCTGAGCCATCCGGTTCTCTTCTCGCTGGGTGGCGTGGTGAGAGATCACACCGCACATGCCTTATGCTCCAGTAGGCGCATGTGCAGATTTCAAACCGACGCGGCGTGAGGTATCCGTTGTGCAGCCGGCGCGAACTCGTCACTCGCGCAATGAAGGCTCTGCGATACCAACCTTTTGAATAGGCACAGTTTCAGGCTCGTCACCAGAAACTAGGCACAAAGAGGCTCGCCTCCCTCGGTTTCCGTCCTAGGGGGAGGCGAGCCTCTTGCTTTTTCCTACTCCGTCCTGGTGAGTACATGGCGAGCGGAATGTGCTTTTGCGGAGAACTCGAGAAAATCTCTAAGGGGCTTGGGTCTCCTCGTGTTCTTTGTTTTCGTTTCCTTGTTGTGGTGTGTTCAGCTAGCGCTTTCCCCGTTGTCTTTTGTCTTCAGCTGGCGCTCGCGTTCTTCAGCGTGCTGTCGACGCGAGGTGCTGAGCCAAGCGGGTTGATTCTCTAAAAGTTCTTTAATCTCTGCCGTGGTCAGAGCTTTATCCATGTCGTGCTTCTTGAGGGCACTGATGGTGATACCTAATTTGCGGGCGACCTCTGGACGAGGATGTGGTCCTTCGCGTCGCAGCTTTTGCAACCATTCAGGCGGGTTATTCTGCAGTTCGACAAAGGCATCATGGGTCAGTGCAGTGTCCTGAAACTCCTGCGGGGTTGCAGGCAGATGGATCCCCAATTTCTTCGCTGCGGTGAGGGGCTTCATAAGAGGACCGGAATTCTGGTTATTAGAGCTCACAACGGCCATCCTAACGCCCCCTTACAATGAACCACATGTCTCCCCAATTCTTGCGCGTGGTTTTTAGTCCCGGTGTGCAGCCGGATAAGTGGTTTGCTCGCTTTGATGAGCGTGTACCAGGGTGGCGTGTGGCTGGAGCAGCGGCGGATGACCCATTGAAATATGTAGACAGGGGAGTGGCCGATCTCGCATTAGTGCGCTTGGGTGCGGCCGATGTCGATAAGTACGTGTTCCACCAGGTAGTGCTCTATGAGGAACAGGTAGGCGTCGCTGCTCCAAAAGATCACCCAATTAAGGTGATGGATCGCGTACGTCACGCGGAATTGGAAGGGGAGATGGAAATATATACGACCCCGTTAAGCGGTGAGGTCGATTCCACACAGGTTCGCGAAGCGCTTCAGGTGGTAGAGGCCAATGTGGGTGTGGCTATTGCTCCCCGGCCTCTTCTCCGAGCTATTAATCAGCCTGGCGTGGTGCACCGTGATCTTCTCGACGCCACGTCTGTCGGCCGTACGCGAGTCGCGGCAGTGTGGAAAATCGACCGAGACGACGATTTCGTTCAAGATTTTGTAGGAATTTGCCGTGGGCGCAAAGCTCGTAGCTCCAGGCAACAAAACACCAGTTCGAACGGTAAAAGACAACAAAAGTAGCAGATCACATAATGGCTACATTTGGTTACGGTTCCGCATCAATTGAGCTTCTTTTGGGTTCAGAGTGTGACTACCCGAGTGAAAAATCTGTAGGAATGGGTGGAGTTAAGCGGAAAAACGTTTAACGGATCACTGTCCTTGCCGGTTTTTCGTAGCGAAAGTGCCGGTGCTCTCCGTGTTAGTAGTCGTCTCTGGTCACGGTGAAGTCACGCGTGAGCGTTTCCACTCGGCTGGCGTCGTCACCGGGGATGCGCACTGACGGTGCATGGAGGTGGTTCGGACCTGTGACGTTTATCCGACAACTGTTCCACAAGAAGGAGATTTACTGACTATGGCTATTAACGTCTCTAATACTCGTCGCGCTGCATTGGCTCTTGCTTCCGGCGCTGCCTTGCTGCTGGGTGCTGCCGCTTGCTCTGACGCCAAGGAAGCCGCAAACGACGCTACCTCCGCCGCCGGTTCTGCAGCTAACGAGGCAACCTCGGCCGCTGGTTCCGCTGCCAACGAGGCCTCTTCGGCTGCTAACTCTGCCGCTAGCGAGGCTACCTCCTCCAACGAAGCTGAAGGTTCCGAGGGCAAGGACAAGCTGCCAGCTGAGATCCAGACCTTGTGGGATAACGAAGGCGGAGAGACCGGTGCACTGGGTGCCTTGAAGAACGTTGAAAATAACGACAAGGGCACACTGGCAACATTCGACAAGGGTTGGGTTGCTAACTCTAAGGAGCATGGCGCAGTGAAGCTCATCGGTAAGATCGGTGAGACCTGGGTCAATGGTGGTGGCCTGGATAACAAGGTTGGTCTTCCAACTGCTCCAGAGCAGGGCGACACTGCTCAGGGCTGGACTCAGACCTTCGAACACGGAACTATCAAGTGGGCTCGTGGTGAAAACGGTGAATACACCGACACCATTGACATGAAGTAACACATGTGATTCCTATGGCATGGCGCAATCGCGGCTAGTGCGGAGACTTATGAGCTACTAGTCACGTGGTCCGGCTGTATAAAACCCCCTCTTCTGCTACCCATCCACGTATCGTCGGTCCTATATCGCCGGTGCGCTCATCATTTCCACATACGTTTTCATGCGGCGCAGTGGGAGTGGTTCGAGTGCGTGCCGCGACGTGATTCGCGGGTGCGACACGGCATTAGTGGGGGTTCGCGCGTGAAGTGGGGTTTACGCGTGAGGTGGGGTTTACGCGTGAGGTGGGGTTTACGCGTGGATTTTCTTCACCATAAGAGTGTGTACCTCGCGGAGAAATCCAGGGGAAATTGAACAGGGATATGTGCGAGTTTGCCACTAGGGGAGGTCAGAGGAGATGAGATCGGAATCCTAGAAGTACTCGTCAAGGCGTGAGGATGAGGCGAACTTTAGAACCACTCGTCAGGGGGAGTAAGGGGTCGGGCAGGTTAGTACCACTCGTCAGGGTGTGGAAATACCGTGCCGGAGTTGAATGCACTAGACAGGTGACCCCCAACAATGGGAATAAAAGCATAGACATTGCCGAATTAATGGCACATCCAGGCACACGTGATGCACAATTCTCTTATGACTTCCGCGGAAAAAGCAGTCATCAGCATTCGTCCGATGACAGAAGCTGATTACCCACAAGTACAAGCCATCCTGCAAGCAGGCATGGACACTGGCGAGGCCACGTATGAGCGTAAAGCTCCTGAATGGGAAGCTTTTACGAGTAACCGTTTGATGAATCTTGCATACGTGGCCGAAGAATCCGATACCGAACATGAGCCAGAGATTCTTGGATGGGTAACCGCCTCACCGATCAGTCACCGTGAGGTATTCAAAGGCGTGATTGAGGACTCCATCTATGTCTCCGAAAATGCTACCGGCAAAGGTGTGGCAGGTCGCCTGCTGGATCACCTTCTTAAATCAGCTGCAGAGCAGGGCTACTGGGCGATGCACTCACACATCTTCCCGGACAATGTAGGATCCATGAAACTCCACGAGTCGCGCGGTTTTACGCCAGTCGGTGTATTGCACAGCATGTCCATGATGGAATACGGACCTAAAGCAGGTACGTGGCGCGATAATATGCTCATGGAAATCATCCTGGAAGGTGGTCCCGCGTGGGAGGCCTACCAGAACCGTGAAGAAGAAGATCGAACCCAACCGTGTAATTGTGACTAGACCACCGGGCGTGTGCGTCAATGAGGAAGCATCAAGCCGTACGCGCAATTAGCGATGACTCTTCATGGTACGCGTTCGCTTCAATAGCAACAGCCCCTGACCTTACTCGGAGAAATCCGAGGGGTCAGGGGCGGCGTCGTTAAATAGCAAGAAAGCCCATCAAAGCAGGCGGTAAGTGGATGACGGTGGAAAGCCACCGTTAAGAAAATTACCGTTAATGGGGAACGCGAAGGTCGGCGCGACGCGAAGGTTGGCGCGAGCTTCACCGGTGATGGGCATGCAACGGTGAAGAGAAAAACAATGGGGCAGCAGGCAACCATATCCGCCCCGTCACCATGTTTTTAATCCCGTTCCAGGGTGGTCTTGAGACGCTCGTGCCGAACAAAAGCGAGCACAATCGCTGCGATGATTGCCAGCGGGGCGATAGAGCCGAGGATAGGAACCAGCGCGTCGTTATAGCCATTGATGATGACCTCACGCAGGGCGTCGGGAATCTGCTGAACAAGGGCAGGGGTCAACGAGCCTGTACCTCCGTGAGAGAACATCTCCGCATACTTCGCGCCTTCCGGACCCAGTTGCTTAATAGCACCCGGCAAATTCTGCTGGAGTTCATCCGTGACACGGTGCATGAACAAGGAGCCGACTATAGCGGCACCAAGAGCACCGCCGATCTGGCGGAAGAAATTGTTGGAGGCTGTTGCCGTACCGACCATCCGCAGAGGGAAGGTATTTTGAACGATCAACACGAGGGTCTGAGCGGTCATACCCAGCCCGATACCAATCACGAACTCCACCACGCCAAGATGAACCAGCGTATCGTGTGCATGTAGCTGGCCAATGAAGAACAAGCCAACGCTCATGATCACCATCCCGATCACCGGATACCATTTGTACTTGCCTGAACGGCTCACGGCCTGTCCCACCACAGTGGAAGTGAAAATCATTCCTACCATCATTGGGATCATCATCAGTCCCGCCTCAGTAGGGGACAAGTTGTGAACCATCTGGATGTAAGTGGGCAGGTAGCTCAGCGTGCCGAACATAGCCACGCCCATGATGATGCCTGAAACCGTGGTGAGGGAGAAGTTCCGTCTGGTGAACAATGTCATCGGAATCAGAGGATTGGCGTGACGCAGCTCGATGAAGACGAATACTGCGCCTGTAACAATTGTCGTAGCGATCAAGCTGAGGATCACTGTGCTATCCCAAGCATAATCGCGGCCACCCCACGTGACGGTAAGTATCAAGCAGGTGGTGGCGATAGCCATCGTCACCGTTCCCCACAAATCCAAAGTTGCCTGACCATGGCGGCGAGGGAGTTTAAGAGCGAAGGTAGCGATAGCCAAAGTAATCAAACCGAGCGGGATGTTAAACCATAAAGCCCAGCGCCAACCTGGGCCGTCGGTAAAGAATCCGCCCAGTAACGGGCCAAGGATGGATGATAAGCCGAAGATACCGCCCATCAATCCCATGTACTTACCGCGGTCACGAGCGGTCACCACATCAGCCATGATGGCCTGGGATAACACCATCAGGCCACCGCCACCCAATCCTTGGATAGCGCGTGCGGCGATCATCGTCGCCATATTTTGAGACAGGGCACCCACAACGGAGCCGATCAAAAACAGAACAATTGCCCCGAGATACAGCGGCTTGCGACCAACCTGATCTCCGAGTTTCCCATACACCGGCATGCCAATGGTCATCGTCAGCATGAACGCGGTAATCACCCAGGACATATGGGAGGCACCGCCCAATTCACCGACCACTGTCGGCAATGCGGTAGAGAAAATCATCTGCCCTAAGGATGAAAGAAGCATGCCCAGCATGAGACATGTGACAACGACAGGAACGTTGTTTTTTGGTTTCTCAGGATGAGATACCGGAGTGGTGCCGGTAGTAGGCACCTGAGCACTAGTGGAATCTGACAACTAGCAACCTTTCTGTAGCGAATGGTGTGAAGGTGTCGTCCTCCGGGACGAAGCCAACGCAGGGTTGGCTCTTAGTGGTCCGTGGGGGCGGCAGGAAAAAGCTTGTCGTCGGTCATCGACGAATAAATTGTGTAAAGTTTGTCCACCGTAGATTGCACCGTATCTCTTGTCAGGTGTGCTTCCGGTCGCTCTGGGACGAGCGTGGAAGAAGTCCACAGGCTCACGATGATGGCGACGACGGAAATACGAGCCTCCTCTTGGGGAGGAGAATCTGGCAAAGAGCGATGTTCTGGGTGAGCTTCGAAATTGCGCAAAAGGGCATCAGCCAACCTCGCACGAATCTTTTCGAAGCTATTTAATTTAGAAAGACCCAACGTTGGGTTTCGACGCAGAATTTCAATACGACGCTGCGAGATGAGCGCAGAAAGTTCCGGGTTTATTGACTGTATTCCCATGGCCTCAGCATGATCGATATGCCGCTGAGCCATGATGCTCAAGATGGCACCGGTCATGGACATGCCTTCGGGAACAGTGAAAGTCGCAATCTTCTCATAGTCCTCGTCCGTCAGAGAGGGAGGCACAGTGCCTACAGCAACATGATCTTTGGACTGGAAGTAATTGAAGAACGTGCGACGGGAAACGACTGCGGCTTCGCAGATCTCCTCTAGTGTGACTTCGTCATAACTCTTCTCGAGAAACAAACGCGTGGCTTCATCCTCAATCCGAAGGTACGTTTCACGTCGCTTGCGCTCGCGTAGCCCCATCTTTTCCAGGTCAGGCTTCGCTGCACCTTCTACCGGATAGTGTGAGAGAGTTGGACGATCGTTCACGTGAGGGATTTTACGCCTGTCCGCGGCGCATACTAAAACCGTGTGAAATATTGCACACACTGTATTTCTAACGGAAACTCCCCTCCGCCAGGAGTGCCTGGCAGAGGGGAGGAACTGGAGTGGGAGTCAGCCAAGACTCAGCCGGACATCCAGCGAAGGACTAGTCGCGGTCGGTGTTTGCCATAGCCAAAACGTCGAGGCGCTTGTCCAGCTCTTCTTCTGTGAGCTTCTCGCCGTCGACGAAGCCCATGTCGATGACAGTTTGGCGAATAGTCTTGCCTTCCTTCAGAGCAGTCTTGGCGACCTTCGCTGCGTTTTCATAGCCGATGGCTGAGTTCAGAGGAGTCACAATGGACGGAGAAGACTCTGCCAGAGTGCGCATACGCTCTTCATTCGGCTCGATGCCATCAACCAAACGGGTCGCGAACTGGCGAGCGGTGTTGGCGAGCAACTTGGCGGATTCAAGAACGTTACGAGCCATAACAGGAATAAACACGTTCAGCTCAAAGTGTCCGTTAGCGCCACCGAAGGCGACGGCAGCATCATTACCGATCACCTGAGCTGCTACCTGCGTAGCGGTCTCACAGAGAACAGGGTTGACCTTACCCGGCATGATGGATGAACCTGGTTGTAGATCTGGGAGATGGATCTCACCCAGACCGGTCAGTGGGCCGGAACCCATCCAGCGAATGTCATTGGCAATCTTGTTCAAGGAAATAGCTACACCGCGCATCGCTGCGGAGAACTCTACAAGGCCGTCACGGTTTGCTTGAGCTTCAAAGTGGTTCTTTGCCTCCTTAAGGGCGTCAACGCCGGTGAGTTTAATCAGCTCTGCCGTAACATTGGCGCCGAAGTCAGCAGGTGTATTCAAGCCGGTGCCTACCGCAGTACCACCGATAGGCAGTTCGCCTAGGCGAGGTAGCGTTGCTTCGATACGTTCAATACCGGCTTCAATCTGGCGCGCGTAGCCGCCGAATTCCTGTCCCAGGGTTACGGGGACAGCATCCATCAGGTGGGTACGGCCGGACTTCACCACGTGTTCCCACTCGGAAGCCTTCTTAGCGAGGGACTCCTGCAGAACCTTCAGGCCAGGAATCAAATCATCGACTGCAGCAACCGTGGCGGCAACGTGAGTGGCGGTTGGGAAGGTGTCGTTCGAGGACTGACCCATATTGACGTGGTCGTTCGGGTGTACTTCCACACCGTTGGCCTTCGCGATGGAAGCGATGACCTCGTTGGTGTTCATGTTGGAAGAGGTACCAGAACCAGTCTGGAATACGTCGATGGGGAATTCTGCGTCGTGCTTACCCTCAGCGATTTCCTTTGCAGCGGAGATGATGGCATCCGCCTGCTCGTTGGTCAGCAGACCACGATCCTTATTCACCTGAGCACACGCTGCCTTCAGCATGCCCATCGCGCGGATCTGAGCCGACTCCAGTGGACGGTCAGAAATTGGGAAGTTCTCCACTGCACGCTGGGTTTGTGCACGCCATAGCGCTTTAGCTGGAACCTTAACTTCGCCCATCGTGTCGTGTTCGATGCGGAACTCTTGATCGCTCATGTATAAAGCCACCTTCACTGGTAGATGAATTCTCTTAATAGAGAATACCCGCCATGGAGGTTCACCTGCGAGGGTGAACCTGCCATGACGGGCCAAATGGGGGGATTAGTTTCCTCTCCCGAAAAACTTTAAGGGAGAACCGCGGTTCTTTCCTCTATGCGGGGTAGCTGCCTAGGGTGACAGGGATTATCGCACCGGATGTTTACCGCCGGGTGTAATCCAAGACGGAATACTCCTGCAGCTTCTGTAGCTGGTGTACGGACTCGATGTAACGGACTGTCCCGGACTTGGAACGCATAGCCAGGGTGCGGGTAACGGCGGAATTCTTGCGGTAGGAAACGCCACGCACCATATCACCGTTTGTCACACCAGTTGCTACGAAGTAGCAGTGGTCGGAACTAACTAAGTCATTGGTGGTGAGCACCTGGTCGAGGTCATGGCCGGCGTCCAGAGCCTTTTGGCGTTCGGCTTCGTCTTTTGGCCACAGTTTGCCCTGTATCTCCCCACCCATGCACTTCATTGCACAAGCGGTGATAATGCCTTCAGGGGTACCGCCGATGCCCATCATGATGTCTACGGAGTTGGTTCGGTAATCCTGAGCTGCAGCCACAGCGCCTGCGACATCGCCGTCACCAATCAGGCGAACCTTTGCTCCGGCCTCACGGATGTCCTTGATGAGATCAAGGTGGCGTGGCCGATCCAAAACGACGACAGTGATATCGCCAGGAACCGTCCCTTTAGCCTTAGCCACGGCTTTGATGTTGTGGGCGACAGGAGCTTCGATGTCGACGACACCAACGGCGTCGGGACCAACAGCGAGCTTCTCCATGTAGAACACTGCAGATGGGTCGTACATGGAGCCACGTTCTGCCGCGGCGATCACGGAAATAGCGTTAGGGCGTCCTTCGGCCATGAGGGTGGTTCCATCTACCGGATCGACGGCGATGTCCACGGCGGGGCCATGTCCCGTGCCGACTTGTTCACCGTTGAACAGCATCGGGGCTTCATCCTTTTCACCTTCTCCAATGACGACGACGCCGTTCATGTTGACGGAGTTGATCAGCTGCCGCATTGCATCCACGGCGGCGCCATCACCAGACTCTTTCTGGCCACGGCCAACCCATTTACCGGAGGCCAGCGCTGCGGCTTCCGTAACGCGAACGAGCTCCATTGCGAGGTTACGGTCTGGAGCCTCGGGAGAGGAGGACACAGAGCTGTTGATGTTTGCTTCGGCGGACATGCGCACCAACCTTTTCGTGTTTTCTTAAAAACTTTTGGCGTTCCCCTCCATTGTGTCACCCCAGAACTCTTTCGGGCAGTTTTCGATTCACCTATTAGGGGGTTGGGGGTGCTTAATGGAATAATGGCGGGCGTGCGTATCGAAAAACCTCGCGTGTTTCAGTCCGCAAAGGACATGGTGCTGTCGTTGGGCGTTTTGCTTCTGGCGATGTTCCTCGTCGTCGGTTTTACCGGCTTATGCTCGGTGAAACCCGGCGGGCCGGATCAATCCGGACCGGTTCATGAGGTTGATGTGGACAACATTTTGCACATGGATGCGCAGGCTTTAAATTTTCCAATTCGCATCGTTACGATGCCCGATGGGTGGGTTCCGAATTCGCAGCGACGCACCCAAGTAGCTAAGCAAACCTCGGTGCTTACGGGCTGGGTTATTGATGGAGATAAATACATCTCCTTGACACAAACCCCTGCTGATCTCAAGGATGCAATGCATCCGGATGATGACTATCGCGACGAAGTGCGCATCGAAAACATTGGGGGTAAGCAGTGGCACGTTCTCGAGGGGGACGACGTACGACCTCTCTGGGTTGCTGATAATGGTGACGTTCGCTTCATCCTCAAGGGCATGGCTACGGACGATCTGATGCGAACCGCTGCCGAACACACGGTGGAGGCACAGCCCGTTGAAAAGGCTCATTCCTAGAATGAAGCGCCCGTGAGATCTGCCATGGGTGTTTAGGCGGTATCATCCTCCGCGTCTTTTCGGTGTTCGAGAGCTTTTTCGATACGAGTAGAAGCGCCATCGAGGTATTTTTCACAATATGCGGCGAGCTCTTCGCCGCGTTCCCAATAATTGAGCGATTCGTCAAGGCTCATCTGCCCTAACTCCAGGATTTTTACAATCTCCACCAACTCATCACGAGCTTGCTCGTAATTCAGTTCTTCGACAGGTCGGAATTGTTGTTGTTGTTGTTCCGTCATAGCTGATCTCTTGCCTTTCATTCTGTTTTTGTAGTGTCTTGTTCCGTGCCACCAGGTGCCGCTTGCACCGCCATGGCAGCTGCCGTAATGGCTCCATCGGCGACGCGAATGCGCAGTTGTGAACCAGGCTGAACATCGTTGACCGTCGTGACTACCGCAGGACCAGAGCCATCACGGGGTACAACTTGAACAATTGAATAACCGCGTGCCAGTGTCTGCGAGGGTCCCAGTGCATTGACTTGTGCTTTCAGAGACGTGATTTGGTTGCGCTTCTCACGTACTGTCATGCCTAAGGCGCGATCCTTTCGTTGGAGCGCTTCTTCGATGATTTCTCGCTGGCGGGTGACTGGCAAGAGAGGGTCGGCCAGTACCGGCCGGGAACGAAGATCACTGAGGGAACGTTTTTCTCCCGCAACCCAGCTACGCAGTGCACCTGCTGCGCGTTGCCGCAATTCCATGACGTACTGTTTTTCCGCGAGGACATCTGGAACGACCCGTTTCGCGGCGTCGGTAGGAGTGGCAGCGCGTACGTCGGCCACGTGGTCTAAGACGGGATTGTCTGGCTCGTGTCCAATCGCAGAAACCACCGGGGTGGTCATACGCGACACAGCACGTGATAGCGCCTCTTCGCTGAAAGGCAGGAGGTCTTCTACAGACCCGCCGCCGCGTGCCACAATGACGACATCGACGTCGGGGTTGGACTCGAGCTTTTCCAGCGCGGCTAGTATTTCAGGTACCGTATTTGGACCTTGAACCGCCGTGTTGATGACCTCAAATTGGACGGCAGGCCACCGATCTTGTGCTACGGAAAGAACGTCGCGTTCTGCGGCGGATCCGCGTCCAGTGATGAGGCCGACGCGTCGAGGAAGAAAGGGGAGTGGGCGTTTCAGACGGGGATCAAATAAGCCCTCCGCAGCAAGGGCGCGCTTGAGCTCTTCAATACGGGCAAGAAGTTCGCCGATCCCCACATGCCGAACTCTTGTTACCCACAAAGAAAAGGACCCACGACCTGCATAGAAGGCAGGCTTTCCATACATCACCACCCGATCCCCATTGTTGAGGGGAGTAGTGAGACTACGCAGAGTGGAGGTGCTGAGGGTGACCTGAACGGAGGCTTCTTGCTCTACATCACGCAGGGTTACATAGGACAGCTTCCAACTGGGCTTCATATTGACCTGAGTGACCTGTCCCTCAACCCAGATATGGCCGAGGCGCTCGATCCATTGCTTCACCTTCGCATTGAGCTGAGAGACCGGCCATGGTGCATCGGGGCTGGGCTCTGCTGCGCGAGGTGCCGCAGTGGCGTGTGCACCATCAGTGGTTTGTGCGCCATCAGATGTAGCATTCGTGTGCTGATTATTTGTCACGGTTGTTCATTGTATTAAGCCACGAGACAAAGGGTGGCTGCTTGGAGCTCACGGTGTGTACTACCATGGCATTCATGACCTCAACACACTCTGCTGAGAACATTAAAACCGCAAGTCAGGAACCCTCTTCGGAGCAATCCGCCAAGCGTGTCTTGCTTGCAGCTCCTCGCGGCTACTGCGCCGGTGTCGATCGGGCTGTAGAGACCGTAGAAAAAGCGCTAGAGAAGTTCGGTGCCCCGCTTTATGTGCGCAAAGAGATCGTGCATAACAAGCATGTGGTGAAAACCTTCGAAGATCAAGGTGTGATCTTTGTCGATGAGACCACTGAGGTACCGAAGGGTTCCAACGTTGTCTTCTCTGCCCACGGTGTGTCCCCTTTGGTGCATCAGGAAGCTCGCCAGTTGGAGTTGAAAACTTTCGACGCCACCTGTCCGCTTGTCACCAAAGTCCACCAAGAGGTGAAGCGTTTCGCGCGGCAGGGCTATCAGATCATCCTTATCGGTCACCATGGCCATGAAGAGGTAGAGGGAACGGCCGGTGAAGCGCCGGATGTTGTCCACCTCGTGGATGGTAAGGAAGATGTAGACGCACTGGATTTTCCGGAAAACACCAAGTTGATTTGGCTATCTCAGACCACTCTGAGTGTGGACGAGACCATGCATACGGTCAAGCTATTGCGCGAGAAGTACCCGCACATCCAGGATCCCCCATCCGACGATATTTGCTATGCCACTCAGAACCGTCAGGTGGCAGTGAAGGCTATTGCGCCACAGGTTGAATTGATGATCGTGGTGGGATCACAGAATTCTTCCAATTCCAAGCGCCTGGTAGAAGTTGCTCTGCAACATGGCACCAAGAACGCCTATTTGGTGGATTATGCCAACCAGGTGGATTTGGCGTGGCTTGAGGGAGTGACTTCGGTGGGAGTCACCTCCGGAGCGTCAGTACCAGAGTTGTTGGTGCGAGGTGTGCTGGAGCTCCTCGCGGAGCAAGGATATGACGATGTGGAAGAAGTGACGACGGCAACGGAGGATCTTATTTTCTCCCTGCCGCGTGAATTGCGTCCAGCGCGTACCCAGACCCAGCAGGCCTAGACTAAACCCTCGGTGGGGCTGGTACTACCGCCCCTCGAAGGGGAAATCGTCGTCATCGCGGTAGTGACGGGGACGCCGCGTTTCAGTGAAATAATCATCCTCGTGATCATCACGATAGTGTCGGGGGAGGCGTTCCGGTTCGTCATGCGGTAATGCATGACGAGCAGCCGGCAGAGGTGATCGTTCATGGCGCACGGCGTGACTGTGCCCTTGTTCCTCGTTGTCGGGGCGGCGTGGAGGCAGCGGCGACGCCACCCTTCTGCTCGACGCACGTTCGCGGGCTAAGCGCTCCCTCTCTTCGCGAGCAGCCCTACGCGCCTCACTGCGAGCCATGAGCTCTTCAACAGAACGGCGCCTATTGTCCTCGCGCTCCTTGGCTGCGGCCTCCCGCTCTGCATGGCGCTTAGCTTCCTCATCACGATGACGAGAACGGGCGTACGATGCGCGGTTAGAATCATCGGACTTTCGGCGCCGCTCACGCTGCTTCGTCTCCGACTCTTGGTGTCGCGAAAAAGAATTCTTCGCTTTTTGCCAGCGCAGGAGAGCTAACACCACTGATATGAGGAAAGGGATGAGCAGCCAAAGGAAATTCTCGATGGTCGGATAAACCGACGTGAGAATTTTAGTTTTAAAACCACTACCGGTGGAGTCTTTTGCGGATATCCATCCGATGGCAAGCGCACCGATAAGGAAATACAGCGGCTGGGCCACCACGGTCAGAAAGAGACCACGAGCCTCCACCAAAAGCGTGCAGATCACGCAGGCGATGGCGAAGAGGATGAAATAAGACTTTGGGACGGAGCCGCCCTCAGCTGTCAAAATCAATCCCGTGATCACCACGGCAACCATCACCAGCAGAGGTGCCCAGACAGGGAACATCGGCCGGTTCGATGGCGGCGCAGAGTGGCGCGATTTCGCATGCGAGCGGGAGCGGGGCTTATCGTTCACGGGAATAGATACTACTTATGTGAGCCTGAACTTTTGTCATTGCCACGTAGTGGATTAAGCAGGTTGGAAAAGTTTAATTTTTCGGCATCCTGCTTCATCTGTTGACGCAGCTCCTGCCAGCGCTTAGCGGCTTGTTCATTTTGAGCGCCTGTGAGTGTTCCGGCCTTGGTTGCGAAATTAATGTCGGTGGTTGTTTTCTCACCGGTTGAAAGATCCGTTAAATCCCCCATATAGCGCAGCGCCACCGCGATCATTGCCGCAACGGGGACAGCCAGGAATGCGCCGATAATGCCGAAGAGAGTGCCGCCCAAAGTGACCGCCAGCAAAATGATCACTGGGTGAACATCCATCGCGCGCGACTGCAGGACAGGCTGCAAGATATTGCCCTCGATCTGTTGCACCGCGATGATCAAGATCAACACAATAACGGCAGTCTGGAAATCCACTGCAACCAAGGCGATGAGAACGGACAGGGTGCCTGCGGTAATAGCGCCGATCATTGGGATAAATCCAGCGAAGAACGTTAGTACCGCCAAAGCCCCAGCCAGTGGAACATTGAGGATTATCAAGCCAATGCCGATGAAGAAAGCGTCGATGAAGGAGACGATGGCCTGAGTACGAACGAAACCACCCAGGGTGTTCCACATGCGGGTGAGAACCTCGGTGAGGTGCCAACCGACGCGACGGCCAGTGATGCGGCGGATCAACGGGAGGAAATTCTCCCCGTCCTTCAGGAAGAAGAAGGTCAAAACCAGCATGATCAGCAAAGTGACCAGTGCAGAGAGGGTAGCAGATGCGCCGGCGGCAACTTCAGAGGCAATATTTCCGGACTGCTTCTGTAGCCATGAGGTGGCCTGCGACAATGCATCGTTGAGCTGAGTCTCCTCCAAATTCAGAGGAGGTCCCGCCAGCCAGTCCTGAATAGTGCGGATACCATCGTTCGCCTGGTTCACCAGCTCGCGTGACTGATCCACCGCTGGTGGTGCAATGAGTGCAAAGATCCCGCCGATGACGGCGAAGAAGCCCAAGATCGTGAGCAAAACGGCGACGCCATTGGGAATCTTCATCTTGCGGAGGAAACGCACCACTGGCCACAGCACGCTGCAGACAATTAGTGATAGCAGAACCGGAAGAATACCTGCCCACAGTTTTCCAATGACGTTAAACAGAACGTATGCCGCTAGAGCCATAATTAAAAAGCGTAAGCACCAACCGGCGAACCATCGGACAGAGCTGCCGATGACTTCCGCCCGGTCGCGCTGCTCAGGGTTGAGAGTCTGCTCTGAATAAGCATCAGCGACAGAATCCCCTGATTTTTTCGCTTTCTTAGCCTTTTTCTCTATGAGCCGCTTTTGGGCGGGGGTGACTTTGGAAAGAGATAAGTCAGACCCTTCAATTTCCTGCTGTTGGAGTGCTTCGTCGGTGATGTCCTGAGTCGACGTATCGGTTGGCTCTTGGCTCACCACCTTCGTTTCCGGATCCTCTGTGATTCCTTCAGGGATAACAGGAGCGGTGCGGTCGCTATCTGCGGAGTCAGGCAGAGGTAACATGTTCTTAGGATCCATGCGCCTCGACCCCGCCAAGAAATCAGCGAAATCTCGGCCTTCGTTATTGTCGCGAGAGGCGCGACCGTTAGTGCTAGAGTTCATTCTCTCTATTGTGCACTAAAGGTGCGATTTTTTGCATTGATGAGAGGCGGCACACAATATCATCCATATTGTTTCCCAGACGAATGTGCATATCGATGTACGTTTGGATTCCCTTATTGGTGCACAGATGAACGCTGACATGGCACAGACGAGCGTTCACATGACAGCTTTTGCGGCCCACGAATAATGCCCTGCCTGAACACCGCGTTCATGTTACGCGGCCCCGGGCAGGGCGTTGTTGTCACTGCTGACATCCTTGTCGCAGAAGAGAGTACTTTCGGGAGTGCTCTTTAGTGCTGAGCAGCGAGAAGCGACGCATCGTCAGTACCGGGTGCGTTGCCCAGTTCACCGGTGGTGTCATCGTCAGTGTCCCTCAGCATCGTGATAGAAGCGACCAAGCCACCCCAGATCACCAACACAAACAGGACCATCATAACAATTGCGGTTGCAGACATGACTCTTAGCTCCTTGGGGTGGTGGACGTGGTGGAAGTGGCGTCGGTCGAAGAGGAAACGGCCCCTACAACCAAAGGATTAGGCTCACCCTTCCTACGTCCTTTCGCAGGAACGCCGAAGTCAGAACCAGGAATGCGATCAGTGATGGTCTTCTTACTATACGGCAGAGCAGACAACACAATGCCGGCAATCACAATCACAGCCAACGTGCCCCAGCCGAACAAATTCAACTGAGCCGAGCTGTAGCCACCATAAGGCTCGGCAAGCATGCTCTTGATCTCATTAAACATCATGATGATGAGCGCAACCGGCGTGAGGATAAAGGCACAGAATTCCCAAATACGGCCAACACGGATAGAGGAAACTGCGTTGAGGTGTTGGGCAATCTCATTGCGACGACCAGTGACCCAGGCGACGATGAGCAAAGCCATCGCTGCACAGAACACAATGCCCAGATTGTTGGTCCACTTATCCATGATGTCCAAAATGACCAAGCTGGACGTGGAGGCGAACATCACAGTGGACAGCACCGCCATGATGGTACCGAAAACAATCGCGGTCGTTGCACGGTTCCATCCGAGCTTCTCGCTCAGCGCTGCGAAAACGACCTCCATGATGGAGATCAATGAAGTGATGCCAGCCAAGAACAAGGAACCGAAGAACATCACACCGAACAGTGCGCCCATTGGCATCTGGTTAATGATGGTCGGGAAGGCGATAAACGCTAATCCGATACCACCGCTTGCAACATCACCAACAGCAACGTGGCTCGTGACAGACATGAACCCCAAGGTGGCGAACACACCGATGCCTGCGAGAACCTCGAAGGACGAATTAGCGAATGCGGTAGTCATGCCGGTGCCGGTGAGGTTGCTGCGTGGCTTGAGGTAGGAAGCGTAAGTGATCATGATACCGAAGCCCACAGACAGAGAGAAGAAGATCTGACCATACGCCGCGATCCACACAGACGTATTAGAAAGCGCAGACCAGTCAGGGGTGAAGAAAGCATTCAGCCCCTCCAAAGCTCCGTCCAAGAACAAAGCGCGGACAACCATGATGACGAACAGAATAATCAGTACCGGCACGAAGACCAGGGTCAGTGAACCAATGCCCTTATTCACATTCATGGCGAGAACAGCAATGGCAAAGATCCACACAGCGATGAGTGTGACCAAAATAGGGAGGACGAAATCGCCGGAGAAAGTGGATGAGGAATCCATCTTGAGAAAGTCATTCATCAGGTAGGACTCTGGATCATCGCCCCACGCCTGATTGAAAGACTTGACGGTGTAGAGGCCTGCCCAAGCCAGAATAGCCGCGTAGTAGATCGCGATGAAGAAAGCCACACCAGCTTTGAACCAACCGATCGGTTCAGCCCAGCGAGCCATCCGGCGGAAAGCCAAAGGCGCAGAGGCGCGGTAGCGGTGGCCGATAGCGAAGTCGAACCACAGGATGGGGATACCTGCGGTCAGAAGAGCAACCAGATAAGGAATCAGGAACGCGCCGCCACCGTTGTCATAGGTGACATAAGGGAAACGCCAGATGTTACCAAGGCCCACGGCCGAGCCGATGGCAGCCATCATAAACATCAGGCGGCTATTAAATGTCTCCCGCTTGGCGGGGGACTTCTGAGTGGTGTTGGCCATACTCATTTCTCTTCCTGCCAGATCCTTCTTAGAAGTCGAACAACGTCCGCGATTTTTCAGGTACAGTCCGGCCAACTGGGGTCTCTGCTGGCGAACCGTCACCGACTGTGGGGATAAGCGCTGTCAGTGACGTGTCTGTTACGTCGCTTGGGCATACCGACTTTAATTGGGATCACAAAAACAATGTGTGATGAATATAGGCAGACGAGACCCATTTTACATAGTCGAATCTGGGATTTTGTGTGGAAAACAGGGCAACGGGTGGGGGAAGGGGTGTCTCCACTGTGCGGAGTGCGAGTTGTGGGGGTGCGACGTGTGGAATGCGTGTTGTGAGGGAACCGTGGGGTGACGGTCCGGGGTGCGGCCTGGTTGTGTCTTGAGAAGTGGTGGGGCGGTTTTGGGGCGCGGCCTGGTTGTTTTGAGCAGTGGTGGGGTCACTGCTGTGAGCGGGTGATGCGCTTGCCGTGAACGGGTGGTGGTGTGGGTTTGGGTAACTAAAGCGACACGTTAGGATTACGGACGTGACTCTTACTCTCGGAATCGTTGGTCTGCCGAATGTTGGCAAGTCCACCTTGTTTAATGCCCTGACCCGTAATGACGTGCTGGCCGCCAATTATCCATTTGCAACCATCGAACCAAACGTTGGCTTAGTTGAGCTGCCAGACCCCCGCCTGAACCGTTTGGCTGAGATCTTCGGCTCTGAGCGCATTCTTCCGGCCACCGTGTCTTTTGTGGATATCGCCGGCATCGTCAAGGGAGCATCGGATGGAGAGGGCATGGGTAATGCCTTCCTCTCCAATATTCGGGAGGCCGACGCCATCTGCCAAGTTGTGCGGGCGTTCTCGGACGATAACGTGATCCACGTCGACGGACGTGTGGATCCCGCTGCAGACATTTCTGTGATCGAGACAGAATTGATCCTTGCGGATCTGCAAACCATCGAGAAGGCACTGCCGCGTTTGACGAAGGAAGCAAAGAAAAATAAGGATCTGGTCGAGCAGGTTGAGGGAGCGAAGAAGGCTCAAGAGATTCTAGAAGATGGGCGAACATTATCTTCAGCAGCTGCACACGGGGAGATTGACCTGGCTTCCGTGCGTGATCTTCACCTGATGACCGCAAAACCATTCCTTTATGTCTTCAACTCCGACGAAGCAGTGCTGACCGACGATGCAAAGAAGCAAGAACTGCGGGAGCTTGTTGCTCCCGCCGAGTGCGTCTTCCTCGATGCAGCCACTGAGGCTGAGCTCTTAGAGCTCGATGACGATGAGGCTGCTGAGCTGCTGGCGTCGGTGGGTCAGGAGGAACCCGGGCTACAGACTCTCGCTAAAGCAGGGTTTGATACCTTGGGACTTCAGACCTACCTCACGGCTGGACCGAAGGAATCTCGCGCTTGGACTATCCGCAAGGGATCGACCGCCCCGCAGGCCGCGGGCGTGATCCACACCGATTTTGAACGCGGATTCATTAAGGCTGAGATCGTCGCATTCGATGATCTTGATGACCTCGGTTCTATGGCTGAGGCACGTGCACACGGAAAAGTTCGCCAAGAGGGCAAGGACTATGTGATGCGCGATGGAGATGTGGTCGAGTTTAAGTTCAACGTCTAGAACATTGGCGTAGGATAATAATTAGAGTTGCTTGTCGTTGCTTTACGCTTTGATGATGATCTTGGTTTTCTCTGGTTCTGTGAGGAACAGGTCTGAGCAACGTAAGATTGCGTTCTTAAGATGGCTCGGATTTATGATTGGGTGTGCTAAGGGGAGCGTATGTGCTCATGCGGGAACGTCCTATAATTAGCGGAATTCTGTGGCTCTTTTCGGCGCCTCCGCCTTGCTGTGAGCAACTGAGATGATACTGATGGGAGTGGACTGCCTCGTCCTGCGTTAAGTGCGGTGGCTTGTGTGAACGTTGGCTTATCCGAGTGTCCTCGTTTTTGAAAGACGCGCCGGGTGCTGGTTCTATGTGGATGCTGTGTTTCTTGACGAGTGGTAGGATCCGATGACTTCACCAGAGAACATCCTTATTCATCTGTCTTCTGAGCAGGAGCGGCAGGTCAGAAATTTATTCGCTGAGCTTGAGGTGAGAGGTTTTCCTAAACAGCACCAGACGCCACACATTACGATCACTTTTTCACCCGAGATGGATCAGTCGGTTGTCAAACGCGCTGCAGAGATTCTGCCATCTGTCATTCCTGCACAGTTTCGCCGTGTGGGTACTGTGATCTTCGGTACGAAACGCAAGCAAACTGTCTGCTGGTTACTGGAAACCAGTGATGAATTGGAGATAGCAGCAAGAGAACTCTGTGCATTGAATCCGCAAGGCCGGGGACCTCGCTGGACTCCGCATTTAACGATGGGGCTGCGACTACCGAGAGAGCTTGTTCCAGAGTACATTCGAGCTCTTGACGAGATCGCATCGCCCCATTTCACAGTGCTTACTGCTCAACGTGCGGTGTATTGGAAACCGAGTACAAGGGAAATGCGCATTCTTGCAGACGGTATTGTTGGTCAAAGCGGGTAAGCGAAACGTGAGGAGTGAGGACAACTTAGACGGCTGAAGAATAGAACAGACCGTTTATAACACAGTGCGCTCTAAGGTGAAGAAGAACGGAGCGCTACCGCGAAGATCCATAACACCCAGGACAGTATTTTCGTCAAGCTGACGGAAATGATCCACAATAGGAAGATCGTCGTACAGCATAGTCGCCGTACATTTACCACGGTAGTCAACCATACGGAGACGAGCTTTTGGCTTCGACGTTGTCACACAATGAAGGAGCAGTTTGCTGATCGTTGCAACCATTGGCTTCTTGATAACCGTACTAAGGCGCTCCGCCTGGTTCATCGGCAAGAGTCTTGGGTTCACGTTGTAGAGCTGTCCAGCGCTGCCAAAGACAAGAGGGTGGACATCATTAATGCCTTCGAAGCGTTTTCCGTACCACCCCGTTGCTTCTAACACGCCGTCAATAATATGGCCTGTTGGGAAGCTACGTCCTCTCCAGGTGCCGAACATGCTTTCGCAGTCGAGGGGAGGGCTGGCGTCGAAAAGTGTGAACGCTGCTTCAGAAGAATGCACACACAAACCTTTAACGTGCGGTGGGGAGCAGGCGGGAACGTTCGGCAGACGAGTTGACAATCTTCTTGCCGAATGGGAAGCAAGTCACAGGGATGAGCTTAAGATTTGCCCATGCCAGGGGGATTCCGATGATAGTGACAGCTTGCGCCGCTGCAGTGGCGATGTGTCCGATGGCTAACCACAGACCCGCGATGATAAACCAGATGATGTTAGCGACGGTGGATATACCCCCGACTCGCTTGGTCTCAGCAACTTCTCGACCAAAAGGCCAGAGTACAAAATTCGCGATGCGGAATGAGGCCAAACCAAACGGAATTGTCACGACAAAGATGCATGCAATGAGACCCGCGAGGATATAACTCAACCAGAGCCAGATCCCGGCAGTGAGGAGCCAGATGATATTCAAAATTAGTCGAATGAGAGGCATGACTTCAGTCTATCGAAGAGTGAGAGACGGGGCGTGATGATTGCCTAGAGGAAGCTCTAACGACTCTCATTTTTCATCGTTTGTCCAAACTTTATGACAATATGCGGGTTATCTATGGAGTAGCCGAGAGCGACGATTCCCATTGCAACGAAGGCGCCGATAACTGTTTCGATTGTACGAGCCAGGAGAAGGGCATCGACAGGAATGGGGTGAGCCATTTGGGTCATCATGAGGGCGACTGGGGTGATGAACGTTAAGGCAAGCGCGTAGTTACGGCCGATATAAATCTCTCCAAGGAATTGCAAAATGATAATCCACACCACTACTTGCCAGGGTAGCGTGGGGAATGATAGGAGGAAGGCTGCAGTTACCACGCCTGCGAGTGTGCCGAGGATTCTTTGTAGAGCACGCTGGATACGCCCAGCATGATGTGGTGGGGTGAGGGGAGCGACTCCAGCTACCATTGCCCAATAAGGGTGTGAGAGCTCAGGGATTGTGGTCACAGAGAGTACACCAAGGAACCCAGCAACAAGAGGCGCGATGAAAAAACGTAAGCCATGCCCGCGGAGCTCACGGTGTGTGTACGTTTGGTCGGGAAGTGTTTCAGAACCGGGTTGTGGGCCTTCCCCAATGAGGTGCGCGAAAGCTCCAAGAACTACGCAGAACCCAGCCGTGACTGCAGCGACGACTGTAGCTAGGAGGGGATGTACGCCTTCCTGGCCTCCGTGTATGGAAGCGATTGCTGATACAGCGAAAACGAAGAAGATGGAGCCGGCGGGTCGGAGATTGTATTGTGCGGCCAGCATAGCTGCGCCACTTGAGATAAACGATGTCACCACTACTATCACCCAAAAACCCACCATGTACCATGACATAATGGCTCCTGTGAGAGCACAGAGGGTGAGAATGGTGCCGGCGAGTGATTGGCGGAGGAACCGGGAGCGACGTGATTCGTGACGTGCGAATAATCCTGTAAAAGCACCAAAGGTCGCGTAAATCGCTAGATCTAAGCGGTTAATGGCGAGCAATAGGAGGAGCGGTACGGCGATTCCAAAAGCAATGCGAAAGGCAGGAATATGGTCGCGGTTCGAGGGATTTAGCTCGAACATGGCCTTGAGTTGATTCATGTCGCATTCACCACGGCAATGATGTTAGCAGCTGCGGTGACGCTTAGACACAGGAGAGTGCTCAACTGTTGAGGCTTGTAACTTTTCAGAGACTATCTATTGTTGGGCACATGGCTTATATTCAGACCGTGAAGATTCATGACTTACTGAACGGGAACGTGGATCTTGTAGGTACGGAGGTTCTGGTTGACCGTTTGTGGCCTCGCGGAGTGAAAAAGAATAGTGTCAAGCTGCATGCTTGGTTAAAGGAGGTAGCCCTGTCACCGGAACTCCGTCAATGGTTTAACCATGAGCAGTCTAAGTTTGAACAGTTCCGTAAGTTTTATATCGCAGAGCTTGACGAGCATGCTGATGAAATCGATGAACATACAGGTGGGCAGGAGACAGAAAGTGCCAAACCTGCAGGGCAAGACCTTGCCGATCTGTGTGAACGTGCTCGTCGTGCCACAGAAGATCGACCGCTAGTTCTTGTTTTTGCGGCGAATGATCGTGAAGTCAACCATGCCGTTGTTCTTGCGGAGTGGCTTTGTGGCAATGTTGACAATGTAGTCTGATGGTTACATTATTCCTCGGTTGTCGCGGGGCTTGAAATTCAATCCTTATGCGTTTGTTGTTAACCTCCTGGAGGCCATTGCAGTGTTGCATGCCGTGAGTTATGCATTGTTGGACTCACTGAATGTCCTTCTCGTTGGGGTTCTGTTTGCGGTTGCGGTGATTCATGCGCGTACGGGGAAGTATGCCCGGGTGGCCAGCTTGCTGGTATTCGGTGACTGGTTCGGCGTATTTCTGTTGAGCCTGGCCACGCTGCTGTTTTTTGATTGGATTGGGGAACCGGTTCGGCATTTCTTAGAATCGCCGATTATGGGCTATACGCTGGTTGCGGTTGGCCTGCTCAGTGCCGTTTTATCATTTCGCGGAGGTGATCCGGCTCCTCTGATTAATACGCTTGTTGCGCCACTGAAGGCCCCCAATGCCACGACTTTCACTGCTGGCATGGTGTTGGGCATTATTCAATCGGCGACCTCTTTTCCCTTTTTTGCGGGTTTGGGTTATTTGTCGGTGACCGATATACCTATGGGTGCAAAGTACCTTGGTGTGGTGTTGTACGCCAGCTTGGCACTAAGCTTGCCGTTTGTCTTTGCCATGCTGATTGGTTTTATCCAGCGCCACCCCGAGTCGCCCGTAGCCCTCTTAATAGAAAAAATGGGGCGCCACAAAGAACGATTGACGGCAGGATCCGGTTATATCGTGGCAGCAGTGTTGGTCTTTATTGGTGTGCTTAAACTCATCGACACGATGGGTTAGTGTCCTATCGGCACGTTTGGTTGGGGTCGGGGTAATGGTTGTCGGCGTTATGGGCGAGTGTCTGGTTGCGTCGGGGTAACGGTTGTCGGCGTTGTGAGTGAGCGTTTGGTTGAGACCAGGGGGGTTGGAAATCTTCTAGTTTCCTAGAAACTGTATCCACTCGTCCCATTCGCGTTGGGTTTGTTCGAGGCCGTAATTGAAGGCCTGCTGTAACTTGGGGAAATTGCGCTCAATGTTGGCGATCTTCATATTTTCTGGGTAGAAGACTTTGGCTTGACCTGACTGTTCTAGATCTTCAATGAGTTCACAGGCTTTGTTATAGCGTTCATGTCGGGTCAGCATGAGGTCAGCCACAACCGGGCGCTTGCGGAGCATGCGCCGGATGAGTTGTGGAGAACGGGGCGGGGTGCGTCGGAACCCACGAGGGCGAGTCCGGATGATGAGGAACTTCTCGAACCCATCGTCGATCGCAGCATCGACCGGAAGCCCACCGGATTTTCCTAACGCTCCGTCGACATATTCCACACCGCCAACTTCAGGTACTGGCATAAGCCCAGGGAGTGTGGAACTGCAACGGACACGGCGCATGAGGTCCTGTACAGTGGGCGCGTCTTCGCGGCCGAAGTAAACGGTTTCTCCGGTATCTGCGCGGGTAGCTCCTATGCGAAATGGGGTGGGATTGGCATGAAAAGCTTCCCAGTCGAAGGGGAGGTCAGCATCGGGTAATCCCACGGCCTCGTATATGTACTCAGCGTTGAAGTAACCGGTTCCGCGAAGAAAACTGCGTACACCGCCGGTACGGGGGTCAGCGCCGAATTCTACGAAGCACTTGCGGGCACGGACGCGGTCTCCGGACAAGTAATTGGCTGTGTGCGTAGCCCCCGCGCTGATCCCGCCAACCCAACCAAAGGTCACAGAATTGTAGATGAGCCGATCTACCACCGCTGCGGTGTAGGCGTTACGCATTCCGCCGCCTTCGTAGATGAGTGCTACTTTCTCAGCATGAACCATGGTGGGAGCCTGCCTCTGCAAAACAATAGTGCGTTCCAGTTGCATGGTGGTCGTGGCCACCTTGTGACTAGCTTAGTGAGGCTTTTTTCTGGACGGGATGAGGTGGGTCAGGCCTACCACTATTGAGCCAATGAGGAGACCAAAGACCATGGAAAAGAATGTGGTGATTATCCACTGGACTGCGCCGTTGCTACCGGCCGCTTCGGCGATGTGATGGACTGTTTCGTACGGCCACGGCCAGAATAGCTCCTCGAAGCCGACCAGCAGGATGTGGCCGCCCACCCACAGCATGGCGGCAGTACCAATGACGGAGATAACTGAAAGAACAATGGGCATGGCCTTGACTAGGGAGGTTCCAATTTTTTGCAGGCCGGAGGAGTTCTTTGTGCTCAGTGCCAAGCCGGCATCATCCATCTTCACCAATAGACCGACGACGCCGTAGACCAGGACGGTCACTAACGTACCGACGATGGCCAAGACAAGGGCGCGCATCCAAAACCCCAGATCCGCCACCTCGTTGAGGGAAATCACCATAATCTCGGCAGAGAGGATGAAGTCTGTGGTAATAGCCCCCTTGACTAAAGTGTCTTCGTCTTTGGCCGAGTTAGTGCCAGTGTCACTGTGGCTAGCTGAGCCATTGGAAGCTTTATCGAGGTCTGCGAGATCACTACCAGTGTCACCGTGGGCGGCTGAGTCACCGGCAGGCTCAGTATGGTCGCTATGACCTGTAAAGGAACCAATGACCTTTTCTGCACCCTCGAAGCATAAATAGGTACCGCCGCACATCAATAGTGGGGTGAGCATCCATGGTGCGACGGCGGAGAGCAACAACGCGATGGGCAGAATGATGACGAGCTTGTTGCGCAGACTGCCTTTGGTAATTTTCCAGATGATCGGCAACTCTCGGGAAGGTGTAACTCCGTCGACGAACTTAGGGGTGACTGCGGCATCATCCACAACCACCCCTGCGGCTTTCGCAGACGTTTTGCCGACGGCAGCACCGATATCATCCACGCTTGCCGCTGCGGTGCGCGCAATCATGGAAACGTCGTCAAGGAGTGCAGCGAGGCCAATTGCCATGGTGCTCAATGTCCTGTTCTAGATTGGTGGGTTAAAAAGAAATTCTAGACAGAAAACCGACAAGGCGTGGCTGCTCACAGGAGGTGGTTAGTGCTGCGCCTGATCCGGCACCGGCAGCAGTGGACCAATAGCTCCGGCTGCAATGCAGACGTGATCATTGACGCCATTGCCTTGAACCTCTACTTGCAGGAAACCGCCACCGCCGTTGACACGAACATACTGAGTCCCCAGTTCAGTTGGCACTGGTACCGTTACGGCGCGTTCGCGGCTCTGCTGCTCTGTCTCCAGACCATTCGGGGTGGTGAGGGTTACCGTCATATTGGGAGCCGACGCCACTGCGTTCATCTTCCAGGTCCACTCACCAAATGGCAGAGGGTTGCTGATTTTCAGGATGGTTTGGCTTCCCGCGTAGAGGCGGTTACCGCAATCTTTCACATTGCCGCCACTGGTGGTGCCATGCTCCCATACGTCGGCAGGGACAACTTTGCCGCTGGGATTCAAGACGCGAGGCTCAGTAATCCAGTGAGCGGCGCTTTTCCCCGTAACTGCGGAAACCGTGTTGTACGGATTCACTAGTGGGCTCAGAATTTCGATCGGCATTGGCTGATCCAACAGCTGTCCGTTGGTGGCCGTCATGGACTCCCGGAGGTTAGCCAAATACTCGGCGGTTGTATCGTCCTTCCAGGCGCCAACCCAAGTTACTGTGCTGATGATGGAAGAAATGACTAGCACAAGGGAGCTGATTGTGAGGAGTTGGGGGAAGTGGCGTCGGGAAGAAGGAAAACGCAGGGATGCTGCAGCCAGAGCAACGGCAGTGAAAGCCCACCAATCCGCGTAGTAATGCAGGTTGCGAGTGAGGAGATCCGTCGTTCCCTGACCCGTGCGGGTGTCAACCAAGACCCAAATAATGGCGACGAAAAAGACGACGATGGGAATAAACACCAACGCTCGCTTGAGGCCGCGCCATAGGTACCAGACCAGGGCGGCGACTACACCAATACACGCAATAACTTGTAGCCAGTCAGCAGGTGCGGTGAACGCCTGGGACGGAGCCCAACGCCCCCATTGCCACGGGCCGCCCACTATGGCCGGCACAATCGCCTGAGACAAGGTGGTGGGTATGGAATCGAAAATAGTGGACGTGCTGTCGGTACTAGTCAAATCTGTGATGCGTGACATCACAAAACCCCACACCGCGGTAACAACCCACGGCAGGGTCCAAAATTGAATATTGGTTCGACGCAGAAACCACGCAACAACAAAGGCTGCAGGAACGATAGACAGTGACTTCTCCGTGAAAAGGAAAGCTACACAGACGGCTACGCTTGCGAAAACACCGAGAAGAAAAGGTTGGAGGGAGTCTCCAGATGCCGCTGACAAAGTGGTTCGAGAAAGTTTAGGGCCGTGTCCCTCTTTTTCTGTGGGCAACGTCTCCTGTGGAGCCGATACCGGTACATAAGAAATACACAGCAACACCGCGGCAAACCCCAACTGCCAGCCTAAAGCGTTGAGTGAAGCAGACCACCAGCCGGAGGCCACCATCAGAAAAGGGGAAAAGGCTATTGCAGTGAAAGTGAGCACCCGCACCCACGGGCGAGTGACCAACCGTTGGAGAGCCACCGCATAGAGAGCAAATGCCACGGCTGACAAGAGCACAATAATTGTAATGGGTAGCCAAAACTGTAGGGGAGCAATCTTGTCAGCTAGTACCTGAACGGCAATGGATAATGGCATGACGTGGCCGTCGTACGCGCTGAAGTAGCCCACGACACTCTCGTGACGGAAACGCGCCGGGATGACCAAGTCATCCCAATAGAACGTGCGTTGAGAGAGCTGAACGGCACGCACTACCAAGGCGAGAAGTCCTAAAAGGCCTATCCACAGCAATGATGACTGTTGGGCACCGGTACCGCGCTTTGTTATCGAAACGGATGGGGAATTACTCACATGAACACGATAGGCGTGCGGGCGACGAAAGGCGTAGAAAACCGTGCAAGTTGTGCGGATTTTGTGTGTATTTCACCGTGAGGTGGAACAACGGGAACGATGTGTGGGGAAACTGGGGGTGATACGAGGCATCTACTCGTGTGCTGTTCGCTCCTAGGCTGGTTGTTTGCGAGCTGTTCGCCCGCAGGCCGGTGATCCCCGGTTATTCGTGAGGAGCGAGGGTGACGGGTTGAACCGAGAGAACGTTCACATCCCCCCTGCACCCCTGAACATTGGACATGGGGATGAACGCCGCTTTGGTTTCTCCCGGTGGATAGACTCGTAGTCCATCGGCGCGGGTTGGTTCGCATTCGTTTGGATCTAAGGGGCCGGTAGAAGTCAACTTCACCGGAGCAATGGCTGCACCACCTGGATCGAGCATCACGGGTTCGAAGGATACGTCTTCCCGAACCGCGGACTTGCCCAGTTGGGTGCCATTGTTATCGGTTACTAAAGAGACACCGGGAAAGCCGTTGAGGGAACAAGGATTGTGGCTGGTGTTCGTGAACACAATGTTGAATAGTTTGCTTCCCGCGCTGCCTTGCATGCCGGCGGTGTCGATCTTCAATTGGCGTGTGCGGCAAGCACCCCCATCGGAAGCGTCTTCGGAGTGGCGTCCGTTACCCACGAGCTTATTTGGTGAGTTGTTGTGCCCACCGGTGGTTGGTTGCGGAGAGCCCCCGGTTCCTTCCTCAGCGTTATCCGCCGATGCCACGGCAGCCGAAGAGTCCTCTGCTGGTTCTTCAGTCGTGGTTGAGCACGACGCTAATAGAAGACCTGTCAGCATCACGCCGGTGGCACCAGCTAAAAACCGGCGAGTTCCAGAGGCCGACCAGACCTGGTTATCGGCGGCATGATGAGAACTATTGTTAGTAACCATGTTCCCTAAGTTAGCGTCACACACGGCGTACATAGAAGTTCTCGGAGGGATCTATGGTGAATTGATGGGGAACCGCTTCCCATTTGTGATCCTTTGGTGACATTTTGTGCCACCGGATGTGCTGGTTTCTTCCTGCATACGCACGGTAGTCGGAGTGGTGGCGTCGGAAATGCCTCACCTGGTCCGCGGTTGAAGGGTGACTTATGACGCAAACCGACTACACTGAGGGACAGTTCACATTTCATACCTAACCCGTGTGGGCGTTTTCATGGGCGCTGCGCAGGGACACGACATATCTACGAAAGGTTGTTCATCATCATGGGATTCAACCCAGACTTTGAGCCCTTCCGCCTTCCGGAGGAGTACATTGAACTGCGCGAGGCAATCCGGGGCCTGGCAGAACAGGAAATTGCTCCTCACGCATCAGACGTTGACGAAAATGAGCGTTTCCCTGAGGAAGCACTAGAAGCACTTAATGCGGCCGGATTTAACGCGATCCACATCCCAGAGGAATACGGTGGCCAAGGTGGCGATTCTCTCGCTGCCGTCATTGTTATTGAGGAAGTAGCCCGCGTGTGTGGTTCCTCCTCGCTTATCCCCGCGGTGAACAAGCTGGGAACCATGGGCTTGATACTTAACGGCTCTGACGAGTTGAAGAAGGAAGTTCTGGGGGACATCGCCAACGGCGCTATGGCGTCCTACGCCTTGACCGAGCGCGAGGCAGGCTCCGATGCGGCGGCGATGAAAACTCGTGCTGTCAAGGATGGCGATGAGTGGGTCATTAACGGCTCCAAGTGCTTCATCACCAATGGTGGCAAGTCCACGTGGTACACCGTCATGGCGGTCACGGACCCAGAGGCCGGTGCTCGCGGAATCTCCGCCTTTATGGTCCACAAGGATGACCCAGGGTTCCGTGTAGGAGGCCTGGAGCACAAGTTGGGCATTAAGGGATCCCCCACCGCTGAGCTGTACTTCGAAGACTGCCGTGTGCCAGCCTCCCGCATGATCGGGGAAGAGGGCACCGGTTTCAAGACGGCGCTGCAAACTCTTGACCACACCCGTCCGACCATTGGCGCTCAGGCGTTGGGTATTGCCCAGGGCGCATTTGACGCCGCCGTGGAATACGTCAAGGAGCGCAAGCAGTTCGGCAAGGCCATTGCGGACTTCCAGAACACGCAATTCATGCTCGCGGACATGAAGATGAAGATCGATGCGGCTCGTCTGATGATCTACACCGCAGCATCCAATGCTGAGCGTGGAGTGGCTGAAAACGGTGAGAAGCTCGGTTTGCTTGCCGCGGGTTCCAAGGCATTCGCTTCCGATGTGGCCATGCAGGTCACTGTGGATGCTGTACAGCTCTTGGGTGGATATGGCTTCACTCGTGACTTCCCTCTAGAGCGCATGATGCGTGACGCTAAGATCACCCAAATCTACGAGGGCACGAACCAAATCTGTCGTATGGTCATGGGACGACAAATCCTCGCATAGCAGGTCAGTGGGCCTTTTGCCCCCGCGCCGGGTCACTCCACTACACCCAGCGCGGGGGCATTGTCGACAAAAGCCCGCAGAAAGTCCGTAGAGAGTCCGCAGAGCAGAATCCGAATCCACAGAGATTCAATGAAAACCCGCCATCCGTGCATTCGGATGGCGGGAATTGGTCTAGGTTGAAAAGTATCGTTGCGCCCCGACGCACGTTTGGCCTGGATGGTTTCGGAGCCCAGAGTCTGTGTTGCAGATAACAGACACTGGTACGAGGGCGTGACCGCTAGTGTTTTAGTGTGGCGGGCTCAATTAAGCGATCCTTTTGAGATACTGGATAGTTGAGGTGACTTAGATCATCGAAAGGATAGGGGCCGTCTAGCTGAATCAGCAGGAGTTTTTCATTCCACCGGGTCTGGAGGGAAGAGACTTGTGTTCAGCGTGCTGGGTTACCGATCGTGGATGTAGAGGTCAGCGATGTTAGTGAGAAAGCCGTCCAGTCTGGATAGGTTCTCTGATGAGCTAACTTCAATGGACAGACAGGGGCCGCCGAATTGTCTGCCTATTTTGTTGGAGGCGTTGGATGTAATTGGCAAGCCTTTCCGCGTGAAGAAGAAGGCAGTTGCGGAGTGGCTGTTTTCTGTTTAACGTGCCGCCAAGTATTTCGTTGGATTGTCCGGGTTCGAGTCCCGGCGGCGCATATGCTGGACCTCACTCGGCTCACACAGCGGCTTTGGGTTGCTGAGGATCCGCTGTGTTTTACGTTTCTTTCGCCGTTGACATGGGGGATTGCCAGGCGAGTTGATAGCCTTCTTGTGCGAGCCAGCCCTGGAGGCTGCCATGTAGGTTGATACCGTCAAGGATTCTCTGGCTGGCTCTCAGCGCTCTGTTTGCATCGTCGACGCCTATATATCCCTCTGCTAGGGCAGCTCCGAGTTCGTCGAGATCGAGTACCTGGATTCTTCCGCCTCGGTGAGTGACGACATCAACGTAGAGATCACGCGTTGTCCAGACCTGTTGATCCGAGCTATCGATGTGCGCAACATCAACATATAGCTCCTGGGTAGGCGCTATGTTGTCGCGAAAATGAAACCAGGTTATACGCATGTCCAGTGGTGGGATGAGCCACGACTCCAAGTAGTGAAAGCGAGGGTGATCCGCGGACCGAGCCATATAAAGCGCCCCCTGCATGATGTTGTAATGATCAACAGGACGGATGATGCCTTTGGGGTCGGTATTTGTTTTTGCTTGAATGTCGAAAGTTTCTTGCTTGATGGGGTGAAGATCGACCATAACAAAAAGATAAGGAGGGAGGAGGAATGAACTTTCCGGCTAGTGGGGGCGAAGCGCAGAGGCGTGGAAACGAGGATGCCGACAGGGAAATTTGAGGCCTGTGCGGAGGGAGGGAAGAAGATGACATTACAGAGGCATGGAAAAAGCGCGGGCGAAAGTAACCCGCGCTCTACCCAGAGCTGACCTCTATGTCTGACGTGTGGGGATTGGCTACGCCATGAAGGCGCTGGCCGCCTTTACCCAACCTTGATAATCGCAGCGGTTGGGATGAAATTGCAGTCAGATGGGGCTGCGTTTTCGTTGTTCGTCGTCACGCCGCCTTCGAGAACGGCGAGAACGGTGCCATTGCCGGTATCGGCAGCGCCGTTGATAGTCGCTGGGCCTTCAGGGTTGATGCCGTTGTATCCCAGCTTGGTGGAGCCATACTTGGCGTTGTTGATATTGACCCAGTGGACGTTCATGGAGGTGTTCTGCTGCTTGGCAACAGTACCGGTACCCAGTGCGGTGAAAACGAAGTTCACTTGTCCAGGCTTTACGCCTGGCAATGGCAACGGAGCTGGGCCAGGAACGGCGGAAGCGAGGCCCACCGCGTTCGACTTGCCGCCGATGCACTTACCGGCGATGGTTGGCCATCCGAACTGGGTAAACGCTGGGCCGTTCTGTGGAATATCGACGCCAGGCTCGCCGTCGCCGCGAATGAAACCGATCACCTTGTCCAGGGCGCTACCGAGTTCACCAGGCAGCTGTGGGGAGATCTTCTCCAGCTGGGCAAGAACCTCAGGTGATGGGCGACCCAGGTTGTCAACTAGTGGGTTGGCGGATGCTGGTGCCAGAGTTGCTGGAACAGACAGTGCGAGAGTGGTAGTGAGCGCTGCGATGGCTCGAGAGGCACGACGGGAAATAGCCACGGTCAACCTTTCATTTCCTCTTGATTAATCATTGGGGTGAGCCCTGCTCGGCGTTAAGGATCGAGCATTGTGCAGTGCAGGACTACTCATTGTTTGTAACAATAGTCACATCCGTCACGGATGTCACTCTGTCAACGAAGATTTTGTCGGCGTGACTATACGTTATCACTACTAAAACAACTTGTAGAAAAAATAAAGAAAAGATTGAATTTTTTTCATTCCATGGTGATCGGTGCACGTAGTCTGCTCGTCCCTGCTTTTCGGGATAGAACCCGAGGATGACCCCGGTTCGGTGGTGTAGATGTCGCTACTTGTTGAATGCGATATTTGCGGCCTGAGAGAGTAGTCTTGAAACGTTCGCCCCTAGTTCTCTATAGGAAGTACTTGATCTGTGTCCTTGACTGAATTTCGCAACGTAGCGATCGTCGCTCACGTTGACCACGGAAAGACCACCCTGGTGGATGCCATGTTGCTGCAGTCCGGCGCCTTTGACTCACATGGTGAGGTGCAAGAGCGCGTCATGGATTCTGGTGATCTGGAAAAGGAAAAGGGCATCACCATCTTGGCCAAGAACACCGCGATTCGCCGCAAGGGCGCTGGCAAGGACGGCCAGGATCTCATCATCAATGTGATTGACACCCCCGGGCACGCCGACTTTGGCGGGGAAGTAGAGCGCGCTTTGTCCATGGTGGACGGAGTCGTTCTCCTGATCGATGCTTCTGAAGGACCCCTTCCACAGACTCGCTTCGTCTTGGGTAAGGCCCTGGCGGCTAAGCTTCCCGTGATTATTTGCGTGAACAAGACCGACCGCCCGGATGCCCGCATCGACGAGGTTGTAGAAGAAGCCCAAGACCTTCTGCTCGAATTGGCTTCCACTCTTGAAGATGACGAGGCTGCGCTGGCGGCCGAGAAACTTCTAGATCTCCCAGTGCTGTATTCCTCTGGTCGTGAGGGGAAGGCCTCCACAGAGAATCCAGGCAACGGCAACGTGCCCGACTCAGAGGACCTGCAGCCTTTATTCGACGTTCTGTATGATACCCTGCCAGAGCCCTCCGCGGAGTTGGATGCTCCTCTGCAAGCTCACGTCACTAACCTCGATTCATCCTCCTTCCTAGGTCGCATCGGTTTAGTGCGTGTGCACGCGGGCAAACTGCGTAAAGGCCAGCAGGTGGCGTGGATTCACTACGACGATGAAGGCAATCAGCACGTCAAGACGGCTAAGATTGCCGAGCTGTTGCGCACGGTGGGAGTGACTCGAGTTCCTGCAGATGAGGTCATCGCAGGTGACATCGCGGCAATCTCAGGCATCGACAACGTGATGATCGGTGATACACTCGCTGATCCAGAACACCCGGTGGCATTGCCGAGGATCACTGTCGATGAGCCAGCGATCTCGATGACCATTGGTGTGAATACTTCCCCCATGGCTGGTAAAGGCGGCGGGGATAAGCTCACCGCGCGCATGGTGAAGGCTCGCTTGGATCAGGAGCTCATAGGTAACGTATCTCTGCGAGTATTGCCCACTGAACGCCCAGACGCTTGGGAGGTGCAAGGCCGTGGCGAAATGGCATTGTCCGTGTTGGTGGAGACTATGCGTCGCGAAGGTTTCGAGCTGACTGTCGGCAAGCCGCAAGTGGTTACTCGCACGATCGACGGTACGCTCCATGAGCCATTCGAACACCTCGTGATCGATGCGCCGGAAGAGCATCTCGGCGCTATTACTCAGCTAATGGCGGCACGCAAGGGTCGCATGGAGGGGATGGATAACACGGGCTCTGGCTGGATCCGTATGAACTTTACTGTGCCAGCTCGAGGCCTCATTGGTTTCCGAACCGTCTTTATGACTGAAACCCGCGGCACGGGAATCGCCAACAGTTATTCCGCGGGGTATCAACCGTGGGCTGGTGAGATCAAGGATCGAGCCACGGGGTCGTTGGTTGCGGATCGCTCGGGTCAGATTACAGCTTATGCTTTGATTCAGTTGGCGGATCGTGGAAGTTTCTTCGTCGAACCGGGCATGGAAGCCTATGAAGGTATGGTCGTCGGCGCCAATAACCGTGATGAAGACATGGACATCAACATTACTAAGGAGAAGAAACTTACCAACATGCGCTCTGCTACCGCGGATGCCACGGTGACACTTTCCAAGGCACATGTGCTTTCTCTGGATGAGGCGATGGAGTTCTGTGGCAGCGATGAGTGCGTGGAGGTTACTCCGGATGTGGTTCGGGTACGCAAGGTGATCCTGAACGCCACCGAACGTGCTCGTGCACGTTCCCGCGAGAAACAGCGCAATCAAGCTAGCAAGTCATAAGCTGGAACCTAGCTAGTGGCGGCGCCGATGCTGGTACTAGCATCAGATCTGTTCACCCCCCTTGTGTGCACCAGGTGAGGGGCTCCTGACTCTGTGAGTGGGGCTCGGGTGAACCGCAATTATCACCGGAGGTCCTTCTACTGTGGTTCGTCGTTTCGATTCGTTGAGGGCATCAATGACACGCCGTCTGGGTGCTGGGGTGTCGGCATCGGTGATTGCTGCCGCGCTTGTGGCGTGTCAGGCAAATCCGGGTGATGCGCCAACGGTTGAGGAAGACACCGCCGAAACAACGGGGACAACACTCCCGACCGCCCCTCCTACTGCCGATCAGTTGCGTGTCAACGTCAGTGTGGATTCCTTTAGCGGCAACCTTAACCCGCACCTTGTGGGCAATATGAATCCGGTGATTTCCGCTATTGCGGATCTCACATTGCCGAGTGCCTTTGTGCCTTCTGGCGATGACTGGACGATGAACTCTCAGTTATTGTCGGAGGTCATCCCCGATAATCCGGAAAGCCCCAATACAGTTGTATATAGGCTGAACCCTGCCGCCCAGTGGTCGGATGGTACACCGTTGTCCATCTCCGATTTTCAATATTTGGCGGAGCGCATTGTTCACGAGCCAGGAGCCCGGGAAGTAGCTTCATATGGGCAGATTAAATCGATAACCACAGAGCGGGGCGGAGCTATTAAAGTGACGTTCCGTAAACCATTCGCCGGATGGAAAGAACTTTTCCGGCACTTGCTTCCGAGTCACATTTACCGTTCCGAAGCTCGGCCGTTTGCGACGATGATGGACGGTTCCTTGGCCGCGTCTGGTGGGGTTTTCAATGTCACCTCCGTTGATGCAGACCGTGGACGTGTGGAGCTTCGACGCAATGATCGCTACTGGGGCGAGACTCCAGCCGCAACAGATAAACTCATTTTCGAAGTTGTGCCGGATCTTGTTGCGTCGACACAGATGATGCGTACTGGGCAGCTGCAAATGATGATGTCCCGGCCTACCGCTATCTCAGATACGGCTTTGGGTCAATTGCCAGAGGTCAGCCATCGTACCGTCGAGAGGCAAGTAGACCTCGGTCTGGCGCTGAACACCAGAAGCAAGGCTATGTCTAGCCTCAAGCAGCGTCAACGAGTGGTGGAAGCTCTCAACACCCGAGCGATTGCCAAGGTTGTTACCGGTTTACCGGACGCTGTTGCACCAACCGAACCATCGCTGGTTGCTGACGCCACTACAGACGGCGTAGGGGTATCGAGCAACCAACAGGACGAGAACAAGCCGGCTGCTGCTCGGAATGTGGATCCCGCAAATAACGCCGGTGCTGATACTGCCAGCAGCGACGCTGCCAGTGCCGATACCGTCAGTCCGGGCGACACCAACGTCAACGGTGCACAGGACGGCAAGAGTGCGGAAAATACCGCAGAGAGCACAAGCATGACAGCAGCTCAAGATGGGGAGGCAAAGGATTCTCAGAAAGGGTCCCAGAGGAATACTCCTCGGTCTGGCAAAAAAACTGGTGATGAGGGCGGGGCTTCTCGTTTCTTGGGCGATGTTGACCTTAAAGCTCCACTCATCGTGGCAGTGCCAACGGATGACACACCATCTCTTTCTGCTGCGCGCATGATCGTGGATCAATTAAATGAGGCGGGAATTGCTGCCAAGACAGTTGTCAAAGACCCCACCGAGCTGTTTTCCGTGGATATTCCATCGGGTGACGTAGATGCGGTGGTGTCTTGGTATAAGACACCCCGGAGTATCGGGGATTATCTCAATCAATTTCACTGCGTCGCTAATAAAGAATCAATGCGGGAAGAATCTCAACAACCCAGCGGCCTCACAACCGATACGGCGGCTGCGTCTACGACCGCATCCACATCTACGACAACCCCTGTGACGCAGCAAGATAGCGACGAAGCACCTGAGTCCTCGACAACTAGTCGTGGAACGGGAGACAATAAGAGCTCCGATCAATCGACGCAGAGGCCAAACAGTAGTGGAAACATCACTGGATTGTGCGATACGCAACTCAGCGCACTCATGGCCCGGATGGCAAGCGGCACAGAGTCCTTCCAGCAGGCGCGAGAAGAGATTAACGCACTAGTTGCTCAAGCCAACGTACTGGTGCCACTGGTGAGAGACCGCCAAATTGTGGCGGTGGGCCCATCGCTCGAAGGGCCAAGCGGGCCACTGGGACAATGGAAGACAGACCCCGTGAGCGGAATCATGGCGACGGCGCCACGGTGGAAAAAGAAAGAAAGCTTATCAGCCGAGCCAATGGAGGAGAGCCATTGACAGGCCAGGATTTATGCAGCAGCGCTGATTTGGGCGGCATTACCATAGTGGCCATTCACGCTCATCCGGATGATGAATCCATATGGACGGGGCTGTTGCTGGCCAATGCCCGCCGACGAGGAGCGCGCGTTCACGTGGTGACATGCACGCTCGGCGAAGAAGGTGAGGTCATCGGTGAAAAATATCAAAGCCTGCAAGCCGATGGCAATGGCATGCTCGGTGGATACCGCATCGCTGAGCTGCAGCGCGCCTTGGACGCATTGGGGCTGGAACAGGATCCGCACCTCTTAGGAGGAGTGGGAACGTGGCGCGATTCCGGGATGGTTGGGACTCCATCCATTCAGCGCCCTGACGCATTTGCCAATGAAAATGACGAACACAATAAGACAGTGCAAACGGCACAGCTCGTGGCAACGTTACAAGAGCTGACGCCGGATATCCTGGTTACTTACGGTTCAGACGGGGGGTATGGGCACCCCGATCATGTTCGGGCACACCGCATCACCCATGCTGCTGTCAACAGCGGTCAGCTACCCAGCGTGAAACAAATTTTATGGGCCGTCACTGAGCGCTCCAAAGTGTACGCAGGTTTGGACGGTGCAGTTGTTCCGGATGGCTGGTCTTATCCGCGAGAAGGGGATGTGGCCATGGTGGATTCAGAGCAGGTGGATTTCGTCCTCCACGGTAGTAGAGAGGATGTTGCTGCGAAGCAACGCGCTATGGCCGCTCATGCAACACAGGTGTGGGTGGCCGATGGCACGGTGACTGATGTGAACCCTCATGCGCGTACTGTGCCCGCGGGAACTCCAGTGTTGTGGTGCTTGTCTAATCTCATCGCTCAGCCGATCATCAGCACAGAGAGTTACGAGGTTGGATACACTGCTGAAGGCGTGTCGCAGAGATTCGCTGAAGAGTTGCTTCACGGTGACGTTCCCCCCCGTCCCTGAGACCATTGAGAGCGAGAACTAAAAGACTATGAGTACGTCTGCATCGAACTCTAATGCTGGAGGAGAGCACGCCAACTCGTTGGCGGATGAGCCTGATTGGGGTAATCCCAATAAATCGCAGGTGCGCAGGGATACCACCCGCGCCGAACGTATTTCCGGCATCGCCTGGTTAACAATTGGTGGGTTGTTCTGCCTTTTCATCAGCGTTTTATACATTGGAACTCGTCTCTCGTTGGGGCAGGCCAGCATTCCTGTGCCGTGGACCGTGATATTCGCATTTTTTATGAACCGGGCGATCACCAAGACCGCATTGCTATGGACCAATAACCGCATGGTCGCGGGTATCCCGGTGTGGGTATGGATTTTTGGGTTCGTGGTTCTTGCGGCGTGGCCGACGCTGCCTTTTGGAGGCGATACGCTGGTGGCGGGAAATATTTGGGCGCTCGCTCTGATGATCGCGGGTGCTATCGGAGGAATGTGGCCTCTATTACCTCAGTTTTCTTTTGACGCCCCTGCGGTGAAACAATAGGGCGTGAGCTTAAAACAGTAGGGCTTTTCGCCTAAGATCAGATATATTCTTAATCTAGACAGATCTGTTCATATATTTTCAACTTGGGAAGGGTCGGTAGACGACAATGACCTATACCATTGCCCAGCCATGTGTTGACGTGATGGACCGCGCATGCGTGGAAGAATGCCCAGTAGATTGCATCTACGAGGGTAAGCGCTCTCTTTATATTCACCCAGATGAGTGCGTAGACTGCGGCGCCTGCGAACCGGTGTGCCCAGTCGAGGCGATCTTCTACGAAGATGACGTGCCGGAAGAATGGGAAGAATACAATGACGCCAATGCTGCCTTCTTCGATGACCTCGGTTCACCAGGTGGCGCAGCCAAGATGGGGCCGCAGGACTTTGACGCAGAACTGATTGCGAATCTGCCACCGCAGGCGTAGATAGCCATTCTTCATACCTCCAAGGTTGAGACCACCCAGGCGAGAGAACAACACTTTATGACCGCGCAGCGCATACCTGTAGGCAATCGACTCCCGGATTTTCCATGGGATTCCCTAGCCGAGGCCACGAAGAAAGCTAAGTCCTACCCTGACGGCATGGTGGACTTGTCCGTTGGTACACCAATTGACCCAGTAGCACCGACGATTCAGCTCGCCTTGGCTGAATCCGCCGCCGCGCCAGGTTATCCGCAGACGAAAGGTACGCCGCGGTTGCGTGACGCCATTGTTGGTGCGATGGAACGCCGGTTCGGTGTCACGGGGGTGAATGCTGAGCGTGATGTCCTGCCGGTAATTGGTACGAAGGAAGCGATCGCGTGGCTTCCGACCTTGCTGGGTCTGGGGGAGAACCACACGGTGGTTATTCCAGAGTTGGCGTACCCCACATACGAGGTGTCTGCCAAGTTGGCGGGGGCGGCTGTGGTGCGCAGCGACTCGATTCTGAAACTCGGCCCGGACACCCCCGCTTTGATCTACCTCAACTCCCCGGCCAACCCTCACGGACAGGTTTTGGGGGTGGAGCATTTGAAGAAGTATGTGCAGCTTGCGCGCGAACGCGGTGTGATCATCATTTCTGATGAATGCTACCTTGGGCTCGGTTGGGAAGGACAGCCTCCGGTTTCCATTCTCGATCCGGAGGTGTGTGATGGTGATTTCACCAATATCATCGCTGTGCATTCACTGTCTAAGACATCAAACATGGCTTCATACCGCGCTGGTTGGCTAGCAGGAGACGGTGCTCTTATTCAGGAATTGCTAGAAATTCGACGCCATGCCGGGCTGATGAACCCGGGGCCGATTCAGTCGGCAATGGTTGCTGCCCTGGAAGAAGATGGCCATGAACGGCTGCAGAAAGAGCTCTACCGCAGACGGCGTGAGGTACTTCGCTCTGCATTGGAGCAGGCCGGATTCACTATTGAACACTCAGAGGCGGGGCTGTACCTCTGGGCTACTGAGGGGCGCGATGGCCGTGAGACAGTAGAGCGCCTCGCTGAGCGTGGAATTCTCTGCGCCCCAGGGGATTTCTACGGCCCACGAGGCAAGAACTTCGTCCGTATCGGACTGACCGCCACTGATGAAGCTATTGAGGCAGCGGCCAAGCGCCTTGCGCAATGGGAAACTGGTGCCTAGGGGGATGACAGAGCCTAGGGGATGACACGGGGCGGGGGTCAGCTGTTCGAAATTGAGCCCCGTCTTCGCTCGCTGTCCCCTCCGCTCGTTTAATTCTTGTGTAGCGCCTCGTTGAGCTCTACGCCCTCACCGCTGGCAGGAACTGCTTCGACGGAGCCGGAGATTGAGTGACGACGGAACAGAATGTTGGAGGCCCCGGACAGCTCCGCTGCCTTGACAACGGCTCCATCTTCCTGACCGAGGGCATCGGCAACAGCGCCCTTGACAGTGACCTTCGTACCAAAAGTGATGTAGAGACCAGCTTCAACGGTCACGTTGTCACCGAGAGAAATTCCCACGCCGGAATTAGCGCCCAACAAGCACTTTTCTCCGATGGAAATAACCTGCTTGCCGCCTCCGGAGAGGGTGCCCATGATCGATGCTCCACCACCGACGTCAGAGCCATCTCCCACGACCACGCCACCTGAAATTCGCCCCTCTACCATCGAGGAGCCCAAGGTGCCGGCGTTGAAGTTGACGAAGCCCTCGTGCATGACCGTCGTTCCTTCGGCTAGATGCGCGCCGAGACGGACACGGTCGGCATCGCCAATACGCACCCCGGTAGGAATAACGTAGTCCACCATGCGCGGGAACTTATCGATGGAGTACACAGTCACTGGGCCGCGCTGGGCTTGAAGGCGAGCGCGGGTATTTTCGAACCCTTCAACCTGGCAAGGGCCGTGGTTGGTCCACACAACGTTGGTGAGGATGCCGAATACGCCGTCGAGATTACAGCCGTGTGGCTGGAGCTTGCGGCCTGAGATGAGGTGTAGGCGTAGGTAGGCGTCGTAGGCGTCGGCTGGTGCATCGTCTAAGGAAGAAATCACGGTGCGGACCGCTACCCGGGTAACACCACGGACATCGTCTTCGCCAACGATGTCAATAGCTTCTTGCCCCAAGTCAGCGGCATCCACAGTCATGGTGCCGGTTTCGGAAGGAGCGGAATCTACGAGGTTGAAGTCATTGAACCAGACGTCGAGGACGGTTCCGTCCGCGGTTAACGTTGCAAATCCATTACCAATAGCAGCAGTCATAGTCGGCGATTCTACCGAAAGACCAGCACAAAAAATCTCCGAGGGGGGGAGAAAGTCCACCTCTCGGAGAAAACATCACTCAGCTAGCGTGCAGCGCAGGCGGCGATGGGGAACGTAGCGGTCTGTATAGGTTTAACGGTGCAAAGTGTCGTCGTAAACAGGCTCCTTACGCCCCTTACCGACGGCAAAGCCAAGTACAGACAGGGCAGCGAAGACAATAGCAACGGTGATGACCTGCATTCGAGCGCCTTCGTCGAAAAGCATCAGCACGCCCAGCGCACAGACCATGACGAAGGTGAACCACGGTAGGGCAGGGTACCCCCACATGCGAATTTTCAGAACACCTTCGCGCTCGTAGAGAGGACGTAGCCGGATCGAGGACAGGGTGATCATCGCCCAAATCACCAGCAGCGAACCGCCCACCGCATTGAACAAGATGTTGATGAGATTTGGCGGTCCCCAGATCTGCAGAGCAACAGATATGAACGCGAAGAGAAGAGAGGAAATCACCGCAAGGATCGGCACCTTGTGAGAATTCAGCGTCGTGAAGAATTTGGGTGCGTAACCCTGTTTGGAGAAGGAGAACACGAGGCGGGACGTGGCGTAGATTTGTGCATTGAAAGCCGATAGTAAAGCAATGACGATGATGACTTCCATGAAAGTCACCACGCCAGGAATGTTCGCGAGAGCGAGAACGCGGGTGAATGGAGATTCTGCAGCGGATTCGGCATCACCCAAGGATTCATAAGGCAATAGTGCGGAGATTAAGAACACAGACCCCAAGTAGAACAGGGAAATACGCCAAATAACCGCCTTGACAGCGGATGCGATGGATTCCGAAGGCTTCTCGGATTCTGCAGCGGCAATGGTGACAATTTCGATACCGCCGAATGCGAAGGCGACTGCCAGCAGCCCTACTGCAAGACCCGAAATGCCATTGGGCATGAAATTTGAGAAGTGAGACAGACCTGGGGAGTCATAGTTGGGGAAAATCCCGAAAAGTAGACCGAAACCAATTAACAAGAAAATGATGATGACGGCGACCTTGATAAAAGCGAACCAGTATTCGAACTCACCGAATCCGCGGACAGCAGAGAGATTGACGATGGTGAAGATCACCACGGCCACGAGGCCAGGAATCCAACCATCCACGCCGAACCATGAGCCCATAATCGCGCCAGCACCAGTGATTTCTGCGCCCATCACCATGATGAGCATGAACCAATAGAGCCAGCCAAGAGAGAAGCCTGCCCAGTCACCGAAGGCTTGGCGACCATAGGTGGCGAAAGTTCCGGAAGCCGGACGCGCCGCCGCCATTTCACCGAGCATGCGCATGACGAAGATGACGAGGATTCCGGCGACGATATAAGAGAGGAGAACTGCAGGGCCGGCTGCTTGGATGCCTACGCCCGTGCCAAGGAAGAGTCCGGCGCCAATAGCGGAGCCCAGGCCCATCATTGTGAGGTGTCGAGTTTTCAGACCGTGCCCAAGCTGCGCGTCTGTCTCGGCGGTTGGTGTTGTCATGATATGAATTGTCGCACAAGTACTTTCCTTGATGGAACCGATCGCACACCCTAATTTGTACGTGGGCGCACCCCCGCCCTGAGTAGTGGAACCGAGATGACTGATAACGCTGTGAACCAGTACCAAGAAACTCCTGTCAACAACCCAAATATTGAGTCTTACGGCCACTTCACCGGATCTACTCGGCTAGATCTAACTTCTGACCCAGTCGCTTTGACTGCATCTTTGGTGGACATTTACTCCGAGTCTCAGCAAGAGAAAGTCATTGCCGATGCCCTGGAGCCTGCACTGCGAGAGCTAGAGGGTGTGGAGGTGACCCGACGGGGCAATACCCTCGTTGCACGTACCAACCGAGGATTGGGCGATCGCGTGATTCTCTGTGGCCACATCGATACGGTTCCTCCTGCTGAGAATCTCCCGTCCCGCATCGGCGTGGATGAGCGGACAGGGGAGGAAACTCTCTTTGGCCTAGGAAGCGTGGACATGAAGTCTGGGGCTGCGTGCTATATCCATGCGTTTGCAACGTTGGCAAATTCCGACGCATTAACCCGAGACCTCACCCTGGTTCTCTACGAATGTGAGGAGATTGCTACGCGCTACAACGGTCTGCATAAATTGGTGAAGTCCGACCCGGACCTTCTGGAGGGATCTTTGGCCTTACTAGGGGAGCCTTCCAATGCACAAATTGAGGCAGGTTGCCAGGGTACATTGCGAATCAAAGTCATCGCCCATGGGCAGAGAGCTCACTCTGCGCGTGCTTGGTTAGGAGACAATGCCCTTCATAAGCTCTCGCGTGTGATGGTTCGGGTGGCGGACTACGAACCGCGTTGCGTAAACATTGACGGTTTGGTGTACCGGGAAGGGCTGAATTTTGTTGTCGCTGAATCCGGTGTGGCGACAAACACTATCCCCGATGAGGCCTGGGCTTTTGTAAACTTCCGCTTCGCACCAAACCGTAGCGTGGAGGCGGCTCTCGATCACACCTTCCAAGTGTTGGGTGTCGGCACTCCAGACAATCCTGCGGAGGGTTTCACGTTGGAGATCGACGACACCGCCGCTGGTGCTTTACCTGGTCTCGACCGCCCTGCGGCGGCTGCGCTCGTTAAGGCCACTGGTGGAAATGTGGGGCCAAAGTTTGGATGGACGGATGTTGCTTGCTTTAGCCAATTGAACATTCCTGCGGTGAATTTTGGATCTGGTGATCCCGGATTGGCTCACACTAAGAATGAGCGCTGTCCGATCGATCAGATCAAGACTGTGTCCGAACAATTATTGGATTACCTGACTCACTAGTCCCCGTCAGTCCTCCCGCCCTCTCAATTTTTACTCACTACGAATGGTTCAACGTTTATTCACTGCTGTGGTTCCTGAAGAAGGTTTGGGCCATAATGAGTAACGTTGTGCGAATCGGAATCGCAGCGACAAAGGTGACCACTGCACGGTGAGTTAATGAGAACCGGCGCGCCCGTAATCAGAACCACAGAGTAAGAACCACAGTGGGAGTACTCCTATAAGGGGCGTCTATGTGGCATGAAAAAGACAGAAAGGGCACATACCGACATGTCTGAAATGAATGAGCGGCACCGTGACTTCAGCCTGCGTGGCCCTGTCATGTTGCGTGGAAAGCAACTGAAGGATAAACAGAAGTCCACTACGGATCAGCGACTGCTCGGTGAGCAGTCCAATACTGATTGGCTTCACACAGATCCTTGGCGCGTCATGCGCATTCAGTCCGAATTCGTGGATGGTTTTAGTGCCTTAGCGAAGATACCAAAGGCTATTACTGTCTTTGGGTCAGCCAGAGTCAAAGAAGATCATCCTTATTATGAACTGGGACGCAAACTGGGTCGTCTTATCTCTGAGGCAGGGTACGCCACTATCACAGGTGGTGGTCCAGGTCTTATGGAAGCGCCGAACAGGGGAACTCATGAGGCCGGTGGGATGTCTATTGGGCTGGGGATCGAGTTACCAAGGGAACAATGCCTCAATCACTGGGTCGATGTGGGGCTGAATTTCCGTTACTTCTTTGTTAGAAAAACCATGTTCCTCAAGTACTCCCAAGCTTTTGTGTGCCTGCCCGGTGGCTTCGGCACTTTGGACGAATTATTTGAGGCGTTGGTGATGGTGCAGACTGAGAAGATCCAGAAATTCCCGATTATCCTCGTGGGTTCGGAATTTTGGGGTGGGCTGGTGGACTGGATTCGCACCCGCCTGGTAGACGAAGGCATGATCAGCCCTGAAGATCCAGAACTTTTCTTCGTGACCGATGATCCACAGGAAGTTGTGGATATTTGCGTGCATGCTCACAAGCATCGGATTGATCATTTACGTCAACGCCGTGACGAACTATGGGCAGAGGCAGAGAAATTGGATGAAGAAATTGGGCGGATGGAATGCGAGTAGATTAGAGCAGTATGTATTGGATCATGTCTCTTGTTGGGGCGCTTCTTGTAGGAGCGTTGCTGACATACTTGCTTGCCAAGGTCTTTGGCAGAGGTGAAGATCTACCTTCGATCCGCACTGATCCCTACGCCGAACAGCATCGCGCACAGTTGGAAGATGGCGAGATTTCCTCTGGTTCAGTGGAAAACGTGAGGTTTACTCAGTCTCTTCGCGGCTATAACCAACATGAGGTTGACCAATATATCAGCCGAATTGCTGCCAAACTGGAAGACTATGAGCAGAAGCTGGTAGAGCAAGGAGCACGCCCGGCGAAAACTGTTGGGGCAGTAACCCGCCCCATAGTGCCCCGTAGTGAACAATCCCGTAACGAAGCACGAGGAGACCGACAGTGACACCAACCCCAAGTATTCCCCAGCCCGTCGTTGAAGTGACATATGGAGATACTTCCTCTCGCGTCGAAGGAAACGAGGTGATCGACGTCACCATCGTGCCGGGAGCTACAGGCGTCGAATTGAATTCCGACGGTGTGTGGGAGCTCGGTGTCTTGGATACGCCACGGCAGCTTATTGATCTCAACGACAGCGAGGACTTCCAGGATGGGGGCTGGAGAGAAGCTGGGGCGGCGTTGATCCGTCGTCTGAATACTGTCATAGCGGGACATCCGGTGAAGGCGAAGCGGCATCTCGTTCAGATAGCTCTACCTATGACCACAACTGCCCGGAATTTGCGAGATTTGGCTATCGGGCTGACTGTGGGCGGTCATAGTTTTGTAACCACCAATAAGAAACGTCCGGCAAGGGTGCGCAATGTACACATTGTGGCGGCCAGTGAATTGAACAGGAAAATCATGGCTGCCGCGGTTAAGGAAGGGAGTGCTCTAGGGGCCGCCACGTGCCTGAGTCGTGATTTAGCCAATATGCCTTCCAACGTAAAGACCCCGGAATGGTTGGCTGAACAGGCAAAGGCTGTCGCCAAGGATATTGCGGGTGTGAAGGTGAAAATCCGCGATACTGCATGGCTAGAGGACAAGGGCTTCGGTGGGATTCTCGCTGTTGGACAAGGCTCTGCCCATCCGCCAGCGTTGATTCATATGGTGTGGGATCCGGAAAGTGTCGGTCAAAGGCGCCGACGTAGCACCGTGTTGCTTGTAGGGAAAGGCGTGACATTTGATACGGGCGGCGTGAGTATCAAACCAGCCGCTGGAATGGACACTATGCGAACCGACATGACTGGCGGAGCTTCGGTGATCGCAGCTTTCCGATTGCTTGCTCAGAAGCAGGTACACAGGAAAATCGTGGCGCTGATACCGACTGCCGAGAACATGGTGGACGGTAACTCATACCGGCCGGGAGATGTGGTTGAACACTACGGCGGGATCACTACTGAGGTGTCTAATACGGATGCAGAAGGACGTATGTTGCTGGCAGATGCCATCAGCTATGGTTGCAAGAAGTTCAAGCCCTCGACCGTGGTCAGTATTGCCACCCTCACGGGCGCGGCGAAGGTGGCTCTCGGCCTGCGGACCGGAGCTGTGTTTGCTCCAACATGGTCGCGGGCGGTTAAAGTGAGTCGCCGGGGAGCCGCTGTTGGAGAACGATGGTGGCCAATGCCCATGCCTGAGTATTTGGAGGACGAGGTTGACTCTAAGGTCGCTGATGTTCGCCAAGCCCCGAAGGGGCCGGGAGCCACCACCGCGGCGATGTTCTTGCGCCGTTTCACACGCAACACCCCGTTTATCCACTTGGACATTGCCGGTCCGGGACGCGCCGAATCGACGTATGACGAGGTCACACCAGTGGGCACCGGTTTTGGGGCGCGCACTCTGGTGCAGTGGCTCTCCAATTAGCGCCAACTGTGAATAAGTACCTTGTGTGGCGGGCTTGTGGTTAGGAGCGCTGTGCTTCTTTGCTTCCTATGTGGCAGCTAAATCCGTGAGCTAATTCCGTAGCGACGCGGTTATTCGCATACACTGGTTTCTTGTCTTGACAATATCTCGCTTAAGGAGCGTGTACGTTGCTTTCTGACGTGATTGATCTGCTCGCAGATCCTGTGGATGGGACTGACCTCTCCGCTGGCGATGAGCAGTGGCGTACGCTGGTCTCTGCCTCTGGCCACAGCTACGACGTAGCCCGCCAGGGCTATGTGACTCTTGCCGGAGGCACTGGTCTGCGCTATTCCGGTGATGATGCTTCCATGATCGAGGCTCGCGAGACTTTTCTGTCCGGTGGCCATTTCGCGCCTTTCGTCGAGGCCGTAACCTCCCACGTAGAGGCAGTGCTGGATGATGCTGGCGTGGCAGATGAGGCTCACCCTGGCATCGTTGAGGTAGGCGCTGGTACGGGGTACTACCTCTCCCATGCTTTAGATACCATTCACAATTCCCGAGGCGTCGGGCTTGACGTATCTACCGCCGCAGCGAAACGGCTGGCGAATGCTCACCCTCGGGTGGGAGCTGTCGTTGCTGATGCATGGTCCCGTCTTCCTTTACGCGACGCCAGCGTGGACACCATCATGGTTGTCTTCGCACCCCGTAACGCTGCCGAATTCGCTCGCATTCTCAAGCCTGAAGGAGAAGTGGTAGTCCTCACTGCGGACGCTGGCCACCTTTCCGAGCTGCGCGAGCCCTTGGGGATTATCGACGTGGAGAAGGGCAAGGTGGATCGCATGATTGCACAAGCATCTGGTCACCTTGAACCAGTTGGAGATTCGGAGATCGTAGAGTTCACAATGAGTCTCGATCAGGCATCCATCGCTGCCCAGATTGGGATGAGTCCCTCTGCACGACACATCCATCCGGACGTATTGCAAGAACGCATTGCGGATCTACCACACACCATGCAGGTGACCGCGCGAGCTGCAATCACCCGTCTCAAGCGCATTAGCTAAACGCGTGGCTTAGCTTGTGAAGCGCATCCACCGTGCCGCGCGGTGCATCCGCCACACGGACTACGGGAACTCCGAGAGGGATGGCTATTCCTCGTCAATGAGCCCTTCGGCCACTTCGCGATCCGCAACTAGCGCCTCCGCCATGAAACGCTCCTGTTCCTCAGGGGAATCCAAGCCGGCGCGGCTGCGCAATAACTCCTGGCCAACCGTAACCATCGAGTTAATAATCTTCGCCCCACCGGTGACGGTGACATCGACATCGGCCACGGGGACCCTGGCAGGAATGGCACTCGTGAGGGAAGTAGCGCCACCATCGGCAAACACTTCGCAGACGGGGCCGTCTACGAAAACGGTGAGAGTGGAGGAATCAGATTCTTTCAGTTTCGCTGTGACAGTGTCATTGTCGTCACGGGTGAGGGTGACAGAGGTGGCGTCGTGGCTTACGCGAACCAGCCGATGTCCATCACTGTCTAGGGCATCCACACAGACCTTGCCGGAGGTGGTGTCTAGCTGCCCGGTCCAAATTAACGCGCGGTCGGAATATCCCTTGACCGCTCGGGGGGTGCCCACGATGTCTTGATAAAGATGACCATCAACCAGGCTTAAAAAACGCGGTGAGGACAAACAATTGGCCCATTGTCCCTCATAATCCGGGTGCGCGCCCACTAATCCGAAAATGAGCGGCTCCGAGGCTTGAGCGAGGCGTGGCCGCGTGTAATCGTGGCCGTAATCAAAGACTGTAAATGGAGTGGTGACTTCGAAGTGATCGTCTTGTAAGTGACCCACGAGATAACCAACAACTTCGTGAGATTCCCCATCTTCTCCTGGATAGGTGATGAAAAGGACGTCGCGTGGCTCCCCGGTTGAAGCATCGTTGAGGGAGATCAAGCGCGGGGCAAATGGGCGGCCACTGGGCATGCCTGAGTGATCGGAAATCTTCAGTGCCCCCTTTACAGTCCAATTCTGCCGATCCTGCGAGCGAAGTTTGACGATCTGCGCCTCGGTGTCTCCCTCGAGAGATAACGCGATCATCAGCCAGCTGTCGCGGTGCCATACAACGGAAGGGGTCACAAGATCACTGACAGGATAGGCGCTGTCGTCGATGGAAATGGGGCCGAGACGCTCCACGCGATGGTCTGCCTGCGAAGGATCGTCTGATACGTCCTCTAATTCACTGAGATCAGGAATCAGCGCGCGTTGGACGGTGAAACTCCGTGCACCACGCTCTCCGTGGGGGATGCGGTTGCCGAGCAAGGCGCGGCTATTCTTATCTTCACTATTTTTGGCTGCCGACGTCACGAAGAACAACTCGACGGAGTTACGAGATTCCTCTGGGCAATTCGGATCATCAGACAGAGCAACAGCGGAACCCGCCAGCACGTCCAGCTCATCGTCGGTAGGGGTGAGCACATCGTCGCAAACATCCCAATCATAAGGAACCTCGGAGGCAACTTGGTGAGCCCATCGGGAGCCTTCATGAGCGCGCGGACGGAATTGATGGAATACGTGAAGGTTCCCGTCGACAACAACAGCGCCCGCAGGAGCTTCGAGTACACCGAGTTCGGCAGTGACGTGAAGTTCCGGGCGCTGCTTGTGCGGTTGTGCCTGGTTTTCAGAATTGAAGGAAGTTGGCATGCCTTCTTTTGTACCAGCGAAATTTACATTAGGGAGCGGTAGACATCGATGGTTTGTCGAGCGATGGTGGCCCAAGAGAATGTTGTGACGGCTCGTTCGCGTCCGGCCTCGCCGAAGGCCTTCACCCGTGCTGGGTCGCTGAGGAGGTCATTCGTGGCTGCAGCGAGGTGTCTTTCGAAGCTCTCGGGATCTTTTTCATCGTAGTGAACAAGGGTGCCTGTGGCGCCGTCGACAACTACCTCGGGGATGCCGCCCACATCGGAGGCGATCACAGCAGTGCTGCACGCCATAGCTTCCAAGTTCACAATGCCCAGAGGTTCATAGATAGATGGACAGACAAACGCATCAGAGGCAGTGAGGATCTCCTGGAGATACTTCTTGTCCAGCATTTCCTTCACCCAATACACGCCGTCGCGTTCTTCCTGGAGCTCGTGAACTAGGCCAGTCACTTCAGCATCGATTTCCGGCGTGTCTGGGGCGCCAGCGCATAGGATAACCTGGATGTCTGGGTTCATGTGCTTGATAGCTTTCAGCAGGTGAGGCACGCCCTTCTGGCGGGTAATACGGCCCACGAAGCTGATAATCGGCCGGGAATTATCAACACCGAGTTCTTCGAGTACAGAACGTCCGGTGACTTCCTTGGCTTCAGCAAAGACAGGACGTGGCTGCCATAGGTGCGAGTCGATGCCGTTGAGAACCACGTGAATACGATCAGGTTCGATCCTCGGATAGGCATCGAGAATCGCTTCTTTCATCTTGGCAGATACGGCGATGACGGCATCGGCATATTCCATGGTGTTCTTTTCAGACCACGAAGAAACTTCGTAACCGCCACCTAATTGCTCCCGCTTCCATGGACGATGTGGCTCGAGAGAATGAGCTGTTGCGACGTGGGGTATGCCACGAAGTAGGGCGCCGACATGTCCACCGAGCCCCGTGTACCACGTATGGGAGTGCACAACATCTACGTCTCCTAAAGCATGTGCCATGCGCAACCCGGTAGACAACGTCTGAACGGAGGCATTGGCCTGCGCTAACTCGGGATCCACGCCGTGGACGTAGACATCGGCTTCCTCACGGGGGGCTCCCATGCAGTGAACGTCGACATGTTCCAGCTCACGCATATAACGGGTGAGTTCGGTGACGTGTACTCCCGCGCCGCCGTAGATTTCAGGTGGGTACTCTTTTGTCAGCATCGCGATACGCATACATTCAACTGTAGTTCGCTCGGGGGAATGCTGTCTGTGCGAATAGTCGGTAGATCCTGACCAATGGTGGGGTTGGCTGCCATCGGGGGATATAACCGACCCAATTGGTCGTGAAAAATCGATCTAATTGTGGCGAAAGTCATGAACACTTTTCGGTATTAAGTGGGGATTTTCGGGGTAGGAATCGAAACTTGCCCGGCGAAATTTTTGAAACCTAACTACCGTAGTAGGTGTGAAGACCACTCCTAACGTCCTGTCCATTGTTCTCGCTGGCGGCGAAGGAAAGCGTCTGTACCCGTTTACGGCAGACCGCGCCAAGCCAGCTGTACCGTTCGGCGGTAACTACCGTCTCATCGATTTCGTGCTGTCTAACCTGGTGAATGCCGGATACTACAAGATCTGTGTACTCACCCAGTACAAGAGCCACTCTTTGGACCGTCACATCTCTCAATCGTGGCAGCTATCCGGACTCGCAGGTCAGTACATCACTCCGGTTCCTGCTCAGCAGCGTCTGGGTAAGCGTTGGTTTACGGGCTCTGCGGATGCAATTTTGCAGTCTCTTAATTTGGTATATGACGAGAACCCCGATTACATCATCGTCTTCGGTGCTGATCACGTTTACCGTATGGATCCGGAGCAGATGGTGGAAGCACACATCGCTTCGGGAGCCTCTGTGACCGTCGCGGGATTGCGCGTACCGCGTGAGGAAGCCACGGCTTTCGGTGTGATCCAAGCTGGCGAGGATAACAAGATCGAACAATTTTTGGAAAAGCCAGCAGAGCCTCCAAGTGTGCCAGATGATCCGGAGGTTTCCTTCGCCTCGATGGGTAACTACGTATTCACCGCCCAGGCGCTGATCGATGCGCTGAAGGAGGATTCTGAAAACGAGAACTCCAACCATGATATGGGCGGTGACATCATTCCAATGTTCGTGAACCGGAATGAAGCCTATGTGTACGACTTCTCCTCGAATTTTGTGCCGGGTGAGACGTCACGCGATAAGGGCTACTGGCGTGACGTGGGTACCGTCGATGCCTTCTACGAGGCACACATGGATCTCATTTCCGTCCATCCTGTATTCAACCTGTATAACCAGAAGTGGCCTATTCACACTGCTGAGACCGGAAACCTTCCTCCGGCAAAGTTCGTCAAGGGTGGCATTGCTCAGTCCTCCATGGTGTCCGCCGGTTGCATCGTGTCAGCCGGAACGGTACGGAATTCAGTTCTCAGTGAGAATGTCATTGTCGAAGAAGGCGCAACCGTTGAAGGGTGCGTACTGATGCCGGGCGTGCGTGTAGGTAAGGGCGCTGTGGTGCGTCACGCCATTGTGGATAAGAATGCTCAGATCACTGAAGGTCAGATTATCGGTGTGGATCGTGCTCTTGACGAGGAGAGGTTCAGCGTCTCCAAGGGTGGGGTGGTTTGCGTCGGTAAGAACGAAACAGTGTGAGGGTCCAGGATGTAGCAGTGAGAGTGAAGGCTGCGCATGCGAGTCTCAGCATGCGCAGCCTTGTCAATTCTCGGTAGCCGCTGCAAAGGTGAATGCTGGGGGCGTAGGCGTCTGAGGTCTTAGGCGTTCTTGGTGATGAGGGTGGCACCAGCGCCGAGGGGGAGGCGTGCGACGGTAATTCCCACCATCTCTCGGAGAGCCGAGTCGGCTTCGCGAGCAGCGATGGTTTGGCGGTCAGTGCGGGAGGAGTCACCCACCAAACCATCCAATAAGGAATCGAGCAGAATGAGCAGGCCACCCGGGCGCAAAGCGGGCAACGTGGCCTGGACGGTTTGGAGAAGATCTTCCTCTGCGGCATCCACGACAGCAAGGTCGTAGGACTCTTGAGCCAAGCGGCCCACAACATCCAGAGGAGCCGAGGGGAGGAAGCGATACATGTTGTTACGTACCCCAGCTGCCTGAAAAGCCGCTCGGGCGAGCTGTTGGTGCTGCACCTCAGGTTCGATGCAGGTGAGATGGCCAGAACCGATACCAGCGAAAATGTGCAAACCGATGACGCCACACGCCGGGGACATGATGATGCCGGTGGGCGTGTGTCCATCCAATGCGCTGCTTCCGGCAGCGCGGGCAGCAAGGAACGTCAGTAACTCGCCGGTGATGGCATCCGGAGTGAGCAGCCCGAATTCATCTGCAGCTTCGTTCGCAGCGCTTAATACTTCGTCCGGATCCGTGGTGCGCTCTACGTAATCACGGATCGCGTCGGCGGGGGAGTTATTCGCAGCATTCACGCAAGTCACCTTATGGGAGAAACCGCTGGAAAGGTGGCTTAAAGCGCGGAGTGTCATGGGTGGCGTCGAAAAAAGAAAAAAGAGTGAACAACTGTGACAACAGTGACCAGAATCCTCTGTGTGAAGGTGCTCATTGGAGATTTCACGGTGTGTGACATGGGGAGTTCCCCGATGTTCACAGGAATCTGCCAGCTGAAGATGACCTGGACACCACAAACATGCTTCAATATAGAGATCATGAGTTCCACACGTCCTTCCTCAGCTCCCCGCAGTACGGCCGACTTTGATGCCGGTCAGGGAGATATGCCGACATGGGCGGAACTCGTTGAACAGCATGCGGATAGCGTCTACCGCTTGGCGTACCGACTTACCGGTAACCAGCATGATGCTGAAGACCTCACCCAGGACACATTCATGCGTGTTTTCCGGAGTTTGAAGACGTATCGCCCGGGCACGTTCGAAGGCTGGTTACATCGCATCACCACCAACCTTTTCCTGGATATGGTGCGTCACCGCTCCACTATCCGCATGGAGGCACTACCAGATGACTATGACCGGATTGCCGGTAACCAACCAGACCCTGAAAACGCCTTCGAACTTAACAATCTGGATCCAGCGCTAGAAAAGGCTCTTGATCAGCTCAGTCCAGACTTCCGTGTCGCAGTAGTCCTGTGTGATGGTTTAGGAATGTCCTATGACGAGATTGCCCAAACTCTTGGCGTGAAGATGGGAACTGTGCGTTCCCGTATCCACCGTGCGCGTGCGCAGCTACGTGCGATGCTTGAGCGGGATCAAGGGGAAGGCTCGCTGAGTTATGTCGGTTAGCGTCAGAAGTTGATCGAGGATGTCCAGCCGGCTGAAGGCTCGTGGAGCTGCGGCTGACAATTTCTCGGTGCACAGGTACATTCGGCAGTGATTAACGACCAAGGAGGTGTGAGAACGTCAGATGGTGCATGCGTATAAACCAGACCACGCTCTGTCTGTAGAGCACCTCTCGCCAGAAGCCATGGCTGCCTTGGTTGATGGCGAACTATCGCCGCGCGCTGAACACCGGGCAAAAGTTCACTTGGTTCACTGTCAACGCTGCCGGGATGAAGTCCGCGAGCAACGTCGGGCGGCCGAACGGCTGCGTGATGATTGCGGAGTGCACGCTTCTGGAAGTCTCATTGAGCGGCTGACCAGAATACCCGAATGCTGCGAAGAATATAGCCGCGATCGTGGATTTGGCGTGGATGGTCGCCGCCGGCCCGAAACTCTTATTGACGGTGTGGATCTGTTCTTTCGTCGAATACAAAGAAAGTCGAAGTCCAGCTGATACTTCGGCGGTTCGATCTCAAGTGGGATAAGGTAAACGAGTGTTTTCAAGCGTTGGTTGGGGAGAGGTTCTCGTTCTCCTCGTTGTGGGGTTGCTCGTTATCGGCCCTGAGCGTCTTCCGGGTCTCATTAAAGAAGTACGAGCTGTCCTTTTGGCATTCCGCAATGCTGTCTCCGAAGCACGCGCACAGCTCGACGGCGAGTTTGGCGAGGAGATGAAGCAGTTCTCGAAGCCCTTGGCCGAGCTGAACTCGGTGCGTCAAATGGGTGCGAAGGGTTTTCTCACTAAGACTCTGCTTGACGGCGACGATAGCTTCTTGGAGTCCATGGGCTCCACAACCCAGCAGGTCAAAGACACCGTCGATTCTGTTCGAAAGCCCGATCTGCGAGAGGCGCTGCGCGGTAGGGGCCAAACCGCTCCCCACAGCCCGCAAGCGGCGGCATCAGGTTCTGAAAGCGGGGGAGTTCCGGTGACTCAGCAAAGTGCGGTGGGAGAATCTCGTGAACAAGGCTCCGCGGTGAAACGCGCCGCTGAGAACATGGTCGCCTCGTCAGAAGCGTCAGAAGCACATAAGCAGCCTCACTCGCAGCCTCAGCCCTCGGGAGACGCGCAGTCCCAGTCTCAGCCACAGCCTGCCATCAATAACTTATGGGACGACGTGCTCTAACACGCGCCGTCCAGTAGACCGCTAGCGTGCTCAGCTAATGTTTTCTTCCCCCGGCTGGCACCGGAGTTCGACGTATTTGATCTATTTCCTGGTGACACCTAAGTTCAGGGATTTCCCGGCCAAGGAGGAACGGCGTAGGGACAAGTGGTCCGCTATGGCACCGAAGGCCTGGGTGGCAGCAGAGTGAGGTTCTGCCTTGACGATGGGGTTGCCTACATCGCCGCCGATGCGCAGGTTGGGATCCAAAGGAATCTGGCCTAGGAGAGGAACCTTTGCCCCGGAAATCTGAGTGAGGCGATCCGCCACGAACTGGCCACCACCCGAACCGAATGGCTCCATGCGTGAGCCGTCAGGCAGCACCATCCAGCTCATATTCTCGATGACACCGCCGATGCGCTGGCGGGTTTGCTGAGAGATAGAGCCCGCTCGTTCAGCGACCTCTGCTGCAGCTGCTTGCGGCGTGGTGACGATGAGCAATTCAGCATTCGGCACCAACTGAGCGACGGAGATAGCGACGTCGCCCGTTCCGGGCGGAAGGTCAAGTAGAAGAATATCAAGATCCCCCCAGAACACGTCACCCAGGAACTGCTGTATCGCACGGTGCAGCATGGGCCCACGCCAGACCACGGGAGAATTGTCCCCGACAAAGTGGCCGATGGAAATCAGTTTCACTCCGTGAGCCTGTAGAGGCATGATCATCTCATCAACTTGGTGCGGTTTGTCGGTAGAACCCATGAGATGAGGGATGGAGTGACCATAAATATCGGCATCGATCACGCCCACCTTCAGTCCGCGCTGTGCTAGGGCGACAGCCAGATTGACGGTGACGGAGGACTTACCTACGCCGCCTTTTCCGGAAGCGATGGCATACACGCGGGTGGTGGAATCTGGTTGTGCGAATGGGATTACCGGGTCCGCGGTGTTACCGCGCACCTTCATACGTACCTCGCGACGCTGCTCATCACTCATGACATCGGTCGTAACCGTGACATTACCGACTCCTTCGACGGACTCGGTAGCTTTGCGAGTTGCCTCGACGAGATGGTTTTTCATCGGGCATCCAGCGATGGTGAGGTAGATTTCAACAGCCACGTCAGAGCCGTTGATGTCAATTGATTTCACCATGCCCAGCTCGGTGATGGGGTGGTTGAGTTCGGGATCCTCTACGCGGGAAAGCGCGCTGCGGACAGCGGATTCTGTGACAGTCGACATGATTGCTCTAGTCTAACGCAGCGCTGTTGATGGGCAAGAAAAGTAGAGCACATTGTGTGGACTATATCTCATCGAAGGTGTGATCTTCTCCGGTGATGTGAAAGCCATCATCGATGGTATGAAACCTAGATCTTTGGGTGCGAAACGCCCGTCGTGCTATTGACGTCATCTGTGAGGGTATTATCGTCGTGGCTGCGATCCTCCAATTTGTCTTCGATGCGATGGAGGAGGTCGGTGATCTCGTCGAGTTCTCGGCGCAGATAGTCACGAGTGACGGATTCACCCACGGCAACACGCACGCCAGCCAGTTCACGGGCGAGGAATTCAGTATCTGCCTTTGTCTGGGCGGCGCGGCGTCGATCCTCATTGAGGGCGATCTTGTCGCGGTCATCCTGCCGGTTCTGAGCCAGAAGAATCAGAGGGGCAGCGTAGGCCGCCTGGGTGGAAAACGCTAGATTCAAAAGGATGAAGGGGTAGGGATCCCATGCCTTGACGGTCATCAAAATGTTCGCAATCACCCAGCCTGCCACGAAGATGGTCTGGTAGGCGAGGTACTTACCCGTGCCCAGGAAGCGGGCAATGCTCTCCGCCCCCCTACCGACGGTGTCGCCGTCTAGGTTGATGCGCTTGCGCTTCACCTTTGCGTTGGGAGTATCCAGGTCGGTCTTCTTGTAGTTGGTTGCCATAGGCGCTTAAGCCCTCCTTTCCGTGTTGTTAGTTGCTCTGATGCGCGGGGTGAGGTTGGAACGAGGCCGTAGTGGGGATCTCACCAACACGCCAATCTTGCTCACGCCAATCTTCAGGCAGCAGATGGTCGAGGAGGTCATCCACCGCAACTGCCCCGAGCAGGTGATTGTCAGCATCGAGGACTGGTCCACACACGAGGTTGTAGGTAGCGAAGTAACGTGCTGCGGTTTCTTGCGAATCCTCTGCGTATAACGCCGGTAATTCCAAATCGAGAATCCCGCCGATTTGAACAGAAGGTGGTTCCCGAAGAAGTTTTTGAAGATGGACACATCCGAGGTATTTTCCGGTCGGTGTGGCCTGCGGTGGGCGGGCAACGAAGATTATCGACGCAAGGGAGCTCGGCAGCTCGGGATTGCGGGCGTGAGCCAAGGCTTCAGCCACCGTTGCTTGCGGAGGAAGGATGATTGGTTCCGGAGTCATCAATGCACCCACGGAGGAAGGGGAAAACTCCATCAAGCGGCGAACTGGCTCGGACTCTTCAGGGTCCATGAGCTCCAAGAGCACGTCAGATTTATCACCTGGCAGCTCGGCCAGAACGTCTGCTGCGTCGTCCGGATCCATTTCTTCAAGCACGTCGGCGGCGCGCTCAATATTCAGATGGCTGAGGATCTTGGCCTGGTCATCTTCGGGCATTTCTGCCAAGACATTAGCTAGAAGTTCATCGTCCATCTCAGCCGCGATTTTGTTACGTCGATCTTCGGAAAGATCGCTCAACGCGTTAGCCACGTCTGCGTTACGCATTTCCTTAAACGACGCTAAGAGCTCCGCATCTGGATTAACTTGGCCTGTACCCGATGCGTGGAGTCCTTGAATGTGGTTGAGGTGGATGATGGTGATTTTGCTGAGCCGACCCAGACGAGAACGCTGAGCGACAGCTACGCGTCGGATACGCCAGTCACGGGTGCGGCTACGCTCCATCTCCACGTCTACAATCTCCACTACTTTCCCGTGGAGTTCAGGGTGTTCAGGGTCATCCGTGTGCACCTTAGCGCCGACTAGATCATCCATCAGGGAAAGCTCACCGGAGCGAGCTTTAAAAGGGCGCATGTTCACATTGGAGCTCACCGTAGTGAGTTCACTCGACGTCAACGCCGCAATGCGCAGCATAGGCAGGAAAATCTTGCGTTTCGACGCGAGTTCCAAAACGATTCCGAGGGCGGTCGCGCGTTCGTCGTAGATCGAGATGACCACGTCGCGAACGCGACCTACGGAGTCTCCATCGGGACCAAGAACCACCATGCCAGCCAAGCGGCCGGCAAACACACGCATTGAACTCATAACGCCCAAGATTACTGCATGCAGGTAATGTTGGTGTGTCTGAGTCTTGTTAAGGAGAATCCTCACTGTGCATGTGTTGAGCCGAACGATTACCGGTGGCCTTGTGGGCTTTGCCGTCGTCCTCACATTCTTGGGACACAGCGCATGGGTCGCCCACATTATTGGAGCAGGGATCGCGTGCGTCTCCGTGGCTTTCGCATCCCGCTGCCGTCACCGGGGAGAGCGTGCCGGCATTTGGATCCTGGTGCCTTTCGTCACGGCAGTGGCATTATATTTTTACGCGTGGTTTTAGAAACGCTCACTCGATAACTCCCCGAGATCCGCCTGGCCCCTGACTATGGGCAGAGAGCTATTCCGGTGCGTACGCAGGTCCACAACCTACCCACTTATCGCACATAGTGAGAGTCTAAGGAAAGCAAAAATCCCCCAGATCCCGCAAGAGAGGAAGAATAAAGACATGAACGGGAAGCGACTCCTTACGCGTCGGACGGGCGCATCCCTCATGGTTTTAAGCTCTCTCCTCGCAACGAGCGCATGTGGTATCACTGGTTTCGACAATAAGGGACTCCCCGAAACCCCCCGGGACGTGGTAATCGGCGTGCCGGATACGGATCCGCAACAACCGTGGGTGGACGGCGAAGTAGTCAAAGGGCTACAGCTGTACTACGCAGATATGCTCGACCGGACAGACCGTACGATTATCACCCAGCACATTTCTCTAAAAGACCGGCTAGACAAAGTACGTACAGGAGACATTCAGTTTACCTTCGGTTGCCTCGGTGAGATGTTAGATATGGTTGCTCCTTTGCAAGGCGAACAATTGCGCCGCACTATCGCGAAGCAAGCACCGGTCGATCTCACTACTCAGCAGCACATGACCCATGGAACCCTGCTATCGGTGCTTCCCAACGGCGTGACCATAACGGACTTCGGTAGTGCTGTGGCGTGTAAAAAGAAAGGTAAAAATGACCTGCCGCAAAACATTGTGGGCTTAGTGAATGACAGGCTCATGGATCGGGAGGACAAGGTGACATTCAGCCAGGGAATTAACGGGAAGACTCTGGACGAGTTGAGGCGCGGCGCAGAGGATCCAGATAGTGTGAGTTTGGATTATCGAGAAAAGGAAAAACTGGGCTAGGAAAGATGTGGGGAGAGTTAGGGGAGTACTCAAAGGGCTAGCCGGGAAACGCGTACCGGGGTGATAGGGGATCAGCGAGTGGAGTAATCGAAAGTGTAGCGACGAACACGCCTCCCGGATCCCCTGCAGGGGATCCGGGAGGCGTGTGCTGCGTCTAGCCTCAGCTAGTGGAGTTAAGCAGTGGGATTACTCAGCGAAAGCCTCATCCAACAGTGCTTTTTGCTCCATCTGGTGCACCTTGGACACACCAGTTGCAGTGGAAGACTGAGCACGGCGTGATACCCGCTTGAGTTGAATACCCGGTAGGTACTCCGGAAGCTGTAGGGCGAGGAAAGGCCAAGGACCCTGGTTGGCTGGCTCGTCCTGAACCCAACGGATCTCCGTGGCATTGGGGTAATTGCCCAGCGCATCACGGATGCGGTTGTACGGCACAGGGTGCAGCATCTCTACGCGGATAATGGCAACATCATCACGCTTGTCAGCGGCGCGCTTCTTTTCCAGGTCGTAGTAGATCTTGCCCGAGCACATGAGGACAGTCTTTACATCCTTGGCCACGCCATCGTGGTGAGGGTCGTCGATGACAGAATGGAACTTCTTAACCTCAGTGAAGTCCTCGATGGAGGACACCGCAGCCTTGTTGCGCAGCATAGACTTCGGGGTGAAGACAACCAATGGGCGCTTAAGACTACCCAAAGCATGGCGACGCAGTAGGTGGAAGTAGTTAGCCGGGGTAGAAGGCTGAGCCACAGTCCATGAACCCTCAGCGGACATTTGCAAGAAACGCTCAATGCGGGCAGAAGAGTGGTCAGGGCCTTGGCCTTCGTAACCGTGTGGAAGTAGAAGAACCAGGCTAGATAGCTGGCCCCACTTGGCCTCACCGGAAGAAACGTACTCATCGATGATGGTTTGAGCACCATTGGCGAAGTCGCCGAACTGTGCTTCCCACGCGACGAGAGCATCCGTGTTGCCCACGGAGTAGCCATACTCGAAGCCCATGGCAGCGTACTCAGTCAACGCGGAGTTATACGTATGGAAGGAGCCACCATTGCCGGCTTCTTCCGCGAGTTCCTGCAGTGGGTTATAGCGGTCATTATCTTCGGAATCGAAGATCACGGAATGACGCTGGGTGAAGGTACCACGTAGAGAATCCTCACCAACCAGGCGGACTAGCTTGCCCCCCTCTACCAGGGAACCGAAAGCGAGTAGCTCACCGAACCCCCAGTCAATGTTGCCGTTCTTGGACATCTCCGCGCGCCGCTTGATGACAGGCTTCACACGAGGATGAACTTTAAGCCCCTCAGGGGTGTTGATGAACTTTTCGCCAATCTTCTCGATGAGCTCACGAGACACGGAGGTGTCCAAACCGCGTGGGAGATCCTGGGAACCAGTGATGCCTGTCTGAGCCTTTGGGCTCGCTCCCTTTTCTGCCTCGCGAACTTGGTTGAATACAGTTTCCAGCTGCTCGTGGAAGTCCCGCTGTACCTTTTCTGCGTCTTCCTCAGACAGATCCCCGCGGCCAATGAGGGTCTCGGTATATTGCGCGCGAGACGTGGGTAGTTCACCGATGATCTTGTACATCAGTGGCTGCGTCATCGAAGGATCGTCGGCTTCATTGTGACCACGGCGGCGGTAGGTAACCAGGTCAATAAAGACGTCCTTGCCAAACTTGTTGCGGTAGTCCACAGCAAGTTGGGCGACCCACACGACAGCTTCGGCGTCGTCACCGTTGACGTGGAAGACAGGAGAGTCGAAGCCTTTTGCAAGGTCGGTGGCGTAGAAGGTGGAACGGCCGGAATCTGGAGTAGTGGTGAAACCGATCTGGTTATTCACGATGATGTGTACTGTTCCGCCAACTTCGTATGCCTTCAACTTGGCGAGGTTGATGGTCTCCTGAACAATGCCCAGACCTGCGAAGGAAGCATCACCGTGCAGCATCAGTGGCAGGACAGCACCGGAGTGGTCCGTCTCCAACTGATCGCGTTTGGCGCGAGCGATGCCCTCGAGTACTGGGTCGACAGCCTCCAGGTGTGAAGGGTTGGCGGCGAGGTAGACATCAATTTCGCCATCACCGAACATTTGGGTGTAGTGCCCCTTGGAACCCAAGTGGTACTTGACATCGCCTGATCCGCCTGCAGATGCTGGGTCGATATTGCCTTCGAACTCGGTGAAGATCTTGGCATATGGCTTACCCACGATGTTGGCCAGCACGTTCAAGCGACCGCGGTGTGGCATGCCAATGACGACCTCTTCGAGGTCTGCGCCGGCAGCACGGTCGATAGCGGCGTCCATCATTGGAATGAGGGTTTCTGCGCCTTCCAAGGAGAAGCGCTTCTGGCCCACGTACTTGGTCTGCAGGAAGTTCTCGAAAGCTTCAGCAGAGTTGAGCTTCTGCAGGATGTACTTTTGTTCAGCCTGGGAGTAGCGTGGCTGCCCCGCTTCGATGCGTTCACGTAGCCACCCACGCTCTTCCTTGTCCAGTATATGGGTGTACTCGTAGCCCACTTTGAGGGTGTAAGCCTTGCGCAGCGCGGCCAACACTTCACGTAGTGTCATCGTCTCCCGGCCGAGGAAGCCGCCGACGTGGAATGTGCGGTCGAAGTCCCACAACGTCAGGCCGTGAGTTTCGATGTTGAGATCGGAGTGATCCGGTACGGGAAGACCCGGCTGCGTCCAGTGCAGGGGATCAATGTCGGCGATGAGGTGACCGCGGGAGCGGTATGCCTCGATCAGTTTCATCACGCGGGTGGACTTATCCACACCGATGTTTGGTAGGTCTTGCGACCAACGCACTGGAGCATAAGGCACCTTCATCGACTGGAAAATGTCGTCCCAGAAGTTATCGTCAATGAGCAGACGGCTCATTGTACGCAGGAACTCACCGGATTCAGCACCCTGGATGATGCGGTGGTCATAGGTGGAGGTGATAGTCACCAGCTTGCCGATGCCCATCTCGCCGAGACGATCTTCGGAGGCACCTGCAAATTCGGCCGGGTAATCCATGGAGCCCACACCAATGATGGCGCCCTGTCCCTTGGTGAGTCGCGGAACGGAGTGGCGGGTTCCGATACCACCGGGGTTCGTCAGGGAAATAGTGACGCCGGAGAAGTCTTCCATGGTCAGCTTTCCCTGGCGGGCACGTTTCACAATGTCTTCGTACTTCGCGACGAAATCAGAGAAAGACAGGGTTTCTGCTTCTTTGATGGCCGCAACGACCAGGGAACGGGTGCCGTTCTTCGCGGTCATGTCAATGGCTAGACCCAAGTTGATGTGCTCAGGGACGACGAGAGTCGGCTTGCCGTCTTTCAACTCGTAGGAGTTGTTCATGTCCGGGTGAGCCATCACTGCACGGATTAGTGCGTAACCGATGATGTGGGTGAAGCTGATCTTTCCACCACCACGTGCCTTGAGGGTGTCATTCACCATGGCACGGTTTTCAAACATGAGTTTGGCGGGCATGTCGCGTACGGACGTGGCCGTTGGAATTTCCAGCGAGATGTCCATGTTTTTGACGACGGCCTTCGAGGCGCCCTTGATGACCTTTTCTCCTGGTTCTGGAGCCTCGACGGGAGCCTTGGGAGCTGGGGGTGCTACGCGCTTGGGAATGACGGAGGCCCGGTTAAATTCCGGCTCCTCTTTCTTATTGGCGGGCTGCTTCTCCATGGCGGTCTTGGCAACGTTCTGTTGCTCAACTGCCTTCTTGGAGGTCATGCGGCCTTTGTTGGATGCCTCAGATGCCGGGGTGACGGCACTGTCTTGAGGGTTCTTCTGGAAAAAGTCGCGCCATTCTGGATCGACGGACTGTGGGTCCTTCTTGTACTGCTGGTACATCTGATCCACCAGCCAAGTATTCTGACCGAAATTCGCGCTGCTCACGGCAGGTCCTCGCCTCTTTTCTTCATGACTTCAGTCTCGTCGCTCCACCCTACTACAAAGTCGCACCGAGCCTGTCGACTAGGGGGCATGTCATTTATGTATATATCTGCAGATAAAGCCACTGTTTCGGGCCTGCGGTGTGAGAAGGAGCAATCTATGTTGTTCCGTAATTAATAGGTCACACTTGATGGTTCCAGAGACGTGCGTAGTAGCCGCCGGATTGCACAAGTTCGCTGTGTGTTCCCGTTTCCACAATGCGCCCACGGTCCACCACCACAATCCGGTCTGCTCGCGCAGCGGTGGTAAGCCGGTGGGCAATGATTATTGCCGTGCGCCCACTGGCAGCTTGAGTTATAGCGCTGACGATGGTTCGTTCCACATCCTCAGGCAGACTGGCTGTCGCCTCGTCCAGAACCATTACTGCAGGTTGGATGAGTTCTGCGCGAGCTAGAGCAATGATCTGTCGTTGAGCAGCAGACAATCCATAGCCGTGTTCACCGATCGGTGCGAGATAACCACCGGGAATTGTAGAGATGATGCCTTCACCACCGATTGCTGAGACCGCACGTTCAATCTCGACGCGGGTGGCGTCCGGTTTCCCGAAAGCGATGTTTTGCGCGACCGTAGTAGGGAAAAGGTGGGGTTCTTGAGGTACCGTCCCCACTGTTCGACGCCACGCCTGTAGATCAATGGTGGATATGTCTACCAATGGATTGTGTGCGCTTGCCGGGTCGGACGTGCCGCATGTGAGAGGGGGTGCCTGGAGGCCGGCGGAGATCGTTCCACGTTGCGGGTCGTACCAGCGGGAGATGAGTTTTGCGATGGTTGATTTTCCTGCACCCGTTGCACCTACCAATGCCGTGGTGCCTTCGAAGGTATGAGAGAGCTCAACAGCAGGTCTGGAGGCGTGTAAGTGCTTATCCGGAGTTTCTGAGCACAACTGGTGTGAATCTCTTGACGAGGGATGCCCAGAAGACATCTGGTAGCTGAAAGCCACGTCGTCGAAGACGATCGCCGGGGACACTGGTGGCGGTAGCAAGGGAGAAATCACAGGGGAAGGGCAATGATGCACCAAGCGAGGTTGTGTGTTGAGGAAGCCCCGGAGGCGGTCGAGTCCCACTTTTGCTTGTTGGAAGGAGTCGAAGATTTGGGAGAGCTGTTGTACAGGGGTGAAGAAGACAGTGAGATAAAGGCTAAACGCTACGACAGCTCCTTGAGTGGCGTGGCCATGAGCAACCAGCGTGGAGCCGAGGGCGAGAATCGCTGCTTGGGCGAGATCCGTGAGCCAATTGATGCCGGGGAAGAAAACGCTGACGGCCGCTTGAGCCTTGATGCGGGTGCGGCAGTACGCCGCAGATTCATGTTCTAAGCGGCGGTAAAGCGCTGGCGCATACCCATAGGCCTGCGCAGTGATGAGACCCGCGACGGATTCCTGAAATGTGGAATTCACGCGGCTGATCTTGGTCCTCGCGTGGGAGTACAGGCGAGAGGCCGTCCGCTTGAAGATCCATGCTGCAAGGGCAATGACAGGTAGGAACAAGGCGCTGATTCCCGTGAGCGTGAGATTTGTGTAGAGCAACATCCCCAGAACGCCGACGAGCATAGTGAGGCTCACGATGAATTGGGATAGACCCGTCTGCAGGAAGTTGGATAAAGAATCAATGTCCGTGGTTAAGCGCGTCATGATCTGACCGAAGGATTGAGCCTCGTACCAGCGCATGTCCAGGCAATTGAGATGGCGAAAGCTGCGTACCCGAAGGGCATAAAGAATCCGTTCTCCAGCCCGCGTCGTAAGCACCGTGTTGATGGATAATGCGATCCAACTCGTCGCAACCACGGCGAGCGCTACGGCAGCGGTGTGGTTGACCACGGACTGATCTTCCTGAGCGACGCCAGCGTCCAGAGCGTGGCGGATGAAGCTTGGAAGGGATACATCTGCGATGACCGTGACAAATAGGGAAGCAACCACGGCTACGAGCAATCCCGGTACTAACCTACTGAGGTTTCTGATGCTCAGTGGTGCAGTGTAATCCTGTACTAGCGGTTGTTCTAGGTCGCTGTCTGCGAGTTTTTCGACGCCAGCCGGTGGTTCCCCTTGTTTCTCTTGGGGTGGCGGGGGATCCGCTGGCCACAGTTCTTGGTGTGGGGGTTCCGAAAGCGTAATGAGGATGGAATCTGGGGGAACACCGAGGCCACGTTTTCCATCTTTCAGACGGTGATTGATGCTGATGACGGACATACCGTCCGAAAGATCGCTGAGGTTGCGCAGTATTTGACGCTCAGTGGTGGCATCAACGGCAGATGTGGCGTCATCCAAAATGAGAACACTCGGGTGGCGCAGTACCGCGCGAGCCAGGGCAATACGCTGTCGCTGCCCACCGGACAGCCGTAGTCCACGTTCGCCGACCATCGTGTCCAGCCCGCCGAGTTCCGTGATGAAGTCATCCGCACACGCGATACGAGCCGCACTCCACACGTCACTCTCCGTGGCGTGTGTACCGAGACGGATATTCGCCGATGCTAGCTGAGTAGAGAAAAGGCTCATCTAGAACAATGACGGGCGTTGGTCTTCCGGCAGATCTAATAGAGGGCAGGAGGTGGCGTCGGGGAATGTGGCAAAAAGCCCCGACGACGCTGAAGAATCCACTCCGGCCAAAGCACGGGCCACGAAAGATTTACCCGACGCAGCAGGACCCGTGATCACTGCCCAATAACCAGCGGGAATGTCGATGGATATAGATGGACAACCAGGCCGACCCGGGATGACGCCGCGTATGCCGAAAGGCGTACAGTCCGAGTGCGCGCTGTCGGGCTGAGGACGGGAGGGAAGTTCTAGGAGTTCCTCGACGCGGTGCACTGCCGCGCGTGCGAGAAACACCGTAACCATCATGGATGCCGTCATTCGGATAAGCCGGGCGAGGAGTGTGACATAGGTAGCGGCAGCAAGAAACTCCCCAAGCGAAAGAGCGCCGCGCTGAGCTAGCCAACCACCAACAACCACGGTGGCGACGAGCATCACTTGTGGAATGGAACTCAACGCAGGCTGGAAAAGAGCCGTGAGTCGCCCCACTCGCATGCGGCGTCCATACAGAACCCGTGCCAGAGCATCGAAGCGGGAGATCATCGCCGGCTGTTGCGCGAAATTCTTAATCACCCGCACCCCGCTGACGCACTGTTCGATATGCGATGCAACAGTCGCTTGCTGTTGTTGCACCAGCCACGTTGCGGGGTATAGGCGGCGGCGTGAAAGAAAAGCCACGCAAAACATCACCGGGATATGGGCCAGCATCACGAGTGCGATCACGGGCGATATCCACAGGAGGATTGCCGAAATGAGGATCACTTCCACCACGCCACTGGCCACCACCGGAATTAGAGCCACCATGGACTGGATTTGCCCCAAATCGGAAATGCAGCGAGATACCAATTGGCCAGTTGACAACCGGGAAGCTTCCGCAGCATCAATAGACTGAAGGCGGCGCATCACCGCCATACGCAAAGAATGCTGCACTCGGATAGAAAGAGCACCGGAAAAGAAACGCCGGCAGCCCTGAACCGCGAAACGCGCGGTGGCAGCGAAGATGAGAGCCTCGATGGCACCGCTCTTGCCGTCGACCGCTGCGCCTGCGCACAGAGGAATGAGGACAGCTGCAACAGGAAGCACAAGCGTGAAAAACACCGCACCCGCAAGCATCCACGGATGCTTGCGAAGCGCGGTGATGAGCGGAGCGGACATTCCTACATAGTAGGATGCTTGAGTTCCGCGATGACGCGGTGGACCTGTTCAGTCATGTGTTCAGCAATTTTCTTATTCGCCCGGGCACCAAGAACTGCTCCGACACCAAACGGCAGCAGCTTCTTTAACAACGCGCCGCCGAAGCGCTTGCGCATTTGTTTGAACGCAATACGTCCCAGAGTGGAATTGATGGTGACCAATTCCTTACCCGAGGCATTGCGCAGTCCACGTAGCGATTTAGCAGAAGTCAGCGCCCCGTCTTGAGTGAGGGCGTTCACAAGTTCGTTGGAGGATGCTCCTGAGATGGTCGTCAGAATGAGAGCACGGCGGTGCTGTTCGTCGCCTACATCTATTCCGTGCAGTTCGGCGGAGGCCAAGGCATACAGTCCGCAGGCCTCGAGCAAGATGACGGATTCTCCGGCGATACCACCGATGGAGGCTAGGGTTCCGATGCCGGGAAGTGCGGCCAAACCGCCAGTACCTGTACCGGTTCCTACTGCAAGGTTATGGAAGTGCTTATCCAAAATGGATTGACGTTCTTCCACAGATTTTCCGCTGTGCTTGGCGTTTAGTTTCTGAACGTAGCTGCGGATGGCAGGTTGTTGTACGGACGCAGCGCGATCAACCGCACTGAAGAAGCGACCAGCGACAGCACCTTGTGGGTAGTCTTTCAAATCTGAAAAGTCGCGTGGTGCGTCGTTGTTCTGTGCCTTGTTCTTCTTGCGCTTGATGAAGCCGAAGATGCCCATCGTTGAGACCTCTTTCAGAGTGAGTCTTGGTTTTTGTCAGTCTTTTAGAAGGCCTTTTTTAGAAGGCCTTTTCATAAGGCGATTCGTCCAGCTTAACGAAAACCCTGCCGTCTTTGTTCCTCAGATATATCTATTTGTGGATGGATAAGGGCGAGGTGTAGCGACCATCGAGGATGATGTTTCCAGGTTGTGAGGGATCATTGGGAAGATCATGGTGCGTCATGATCTGGGGATGAGCCGGAGGTAGTGCGGCTATGGTGGAGGAGATACGAGATGAGCTCGAGATGCGTCGGCAGTGAAGAAGAATACAATGAGATAGCGTGAAGGATGCTGAAAAACGAACCTCGTACGAGGGGGAGAACCAGGCGTTCGAGACAGCTTCTGGAATAGGTCGTGTGAATTCTGGGATACCTGGTGTGGGAGATTCTACTGCGCACCGCCCTATCGATGTGCACGTAGATGGCGGGGTGGTGCGCGGTGTGGTGATGGAGGGTGTGCGCACGTGGCGAGGCGTTCCCTACGGGGTGGCGGAGCGTTGGAAGGCTCCGGGGCCAGTGGAATGGCAAGGGGTCTGGCCAGCGGATGACTATGGAAGCGTGGCACCGCAGACCACCTACACTTGGAAAGATACTGTGGTGGGCGATGAGGATTGCTTGAACCTTGATATCGTGCGACCAGATAGTGATGAACAGCTTCCGGTGGTTGTTTACTTACATGGCGGAGGTTTCTTTGCCGGGGCGAGCCACACTGCCGTACTGCGCGGGTTTAGTTTTGCTCGGCAGGTCAATTGCGTCTATGTGGCGATAAATTTTCGCTTGGGCGTATGTGGATACCTCGATATGAGTGCGTTGGATATCAGCGGTAGTGAGGATCTGGAACCGAACCCTGCGCTGAAAGATCAACTGTTGGCCTTGAAATGGGTACAGAAAAATATTGCCCAGTTTGGTGGAGATCCAGGCCGTGTGACACTCATGGGAGAATCTGCCGGCGGTTCTGCGGCCAGTGCTTTGATGGCTAGCCCTCTTGTTGAGGGGCTCTTCCACCGGGTGATTCTGCAGTCAGCGCCGGTGATGACCGTGCATACCAGGGGATTGTCCACGGTGTGGGCGCGGAAACTTGTTCAGTATGCGGGCTTTGCTCCCCGGACTGTGAGCATGGGAGAGCTGAAGGATTTGCCGGCCGGTGAGTTAGTGCGCGCCGGGCAGCAAATGTTGTGGCGGGGGCGGGGTTTGTGGGAGCTGAACTCTTGTTTTGGTAACACGGTGGACGGTAATGCACTCCCGGAGCACCCTCTGCAGATTTTTGGTTCGGAGAAGCAAGCGAGAGTTCCATTGCTGATTGGTACTAACAATGATGAGCTCAGTGCCGCCCAGGTGTTGTTCTTTTCGAAAAGTCGCCGTGCTGAGGCGGCGCGTAGGATGCTGCTGGCGCATGATCCGGATCTGGCGGCTGATGTGGAAAAAGCTTATGGGGATTTGGGTAACCGAGGGGCTTTTGCCTTGTTCTTGGCGGATGCGGTTTTCTGGGCTCAGTCAGTGCGTTTAGCGGAGTTACATGCACAGGCGGGTGAGCTGGTTTGGATGTATCGATTTGATTATGCGCCGGCCGTGTTGCGGCGTTTGGGAATCGGTGCGATGCATTCGATGGAGTTATCTGCGTTATTTGGCGACGCACAAGCCTCTAGGGCGCGCATTCTCTTGGGGTCAGAGATGGATTGTGTGACGGAACAGATGCAAGAGGCATGGTCTCAGTTTGTTTGGGGTGGATCGCCTGGCTGGGATAGATATTGTGCGCCCGCGCGTACGACGAAGATTTTCGAAATTGATTCCTACACTGTCGATGACCCGCGCAGAGATTTTCGCGAGGTTTGGGAGAACTTTCGTATGAGTGGTTGGAATGGGGAGCCGGAGTTAATTCCGTTTCCCCGTCCGGGACGCTAGTGGCGTTAGCAGGAGTGGCTGCACGGGGCTAACATTATCCTCAAGGTGTCTCGGTGGCTGTGCGTATCCGCGCCGGGGCGTGGTTTGCAACACGCGTGGGGTGGAACCCTTGCGAGAAAGGAACCTGTGATGGGTTTCTACGAAGACATTGCCGAGGCCCTAGACGCTGAGGGTATTGAGTCTCGCATTGTGGACGGCACTTTGTTTGTTCCCATTGCTCCGGAGGTCGAAGTGCAATTTTCTGAGATCGTCGGTGAGGGACCTGTGAGCGCTATAAAGGCTGCCAATGTGTTTGTGGCGATGGCAGATGTCACCGATGAGGATGAGGAATTTGAGGCAGCGCTGGTGGGGGTGGTGTTCTCTGTGGACGCGGCAGTCGCTGAAGTGAACAAGCATATCGCCATGGATCAGGTAATTAGCGTGTTGAATGATCTGATCGAGGGGAGTGATGATCGGCTTGAAGATCTTGACTTTGAGCAGGATCCCACTGAACCGTTGGTGGTTCACGCTCAGGTAGGCGAGGAGTCCCATTTGGTTGTGGAGTTGGAAGCCGATGGTGAGCAGCCCGAAGGGCGTGTGACCTTTGTGACCTATGGCGACGATTTTGAAGAATTGCTTGAGCAGGCGACTGATGAGCTCTTCGAGTATGAGGAAGATATACGTGAGGCCGAGCGCCAGGGTGTATTCGATGACATGGTGGCGGATATTGGCGACCTCACCCGCGAGATCTTGGAGCTGGGAACTTTCACTGATTTCTCTTTAATGTTTGATGCCTTGGCAGTTGCTGCCCAGCAGGCATACGACTGGGAAGAGATGCTCGTTCCTCTTGACGACGCCTATGATGAGGGCGCTCATGACGGCAATGTTTATGATGAGGGCGTTTATGACGACGAAGAGGATACTGCTGACACCGATGAAGACGGCGAGTCCTACAGGGATGTAGACGACGGCGAATCTGCTCACTGAGGGGGCAAGTCCGTCTATTGAGAACGGGGAGATGTAGCAACACCGGAGGTGATGGCTAGGTAGGCCTCTTTTCGTGCAACAACCGTCTCCTCTGCAACCTCATCCTCAGGCAGCGTGGGGACGCGTAGTGAGAGGTTCAGCTTCGAGCTGTTCCTGTGTTAATAGCGCGTGCCATGTCCACGTAAGAGATTCGCCTTCGCTGTCGCGCTGGATCCATGCGTTTCTGACAATTGAGCGGAAAAGCGAATGAATATCAACGGTCACATTACGCAGGGGGCCGCGCAGAGATTTCTCATCTACCATCGCGCTCAAAGTGACAAGGAATAAAGGAGCGTCAGTGGGAGCGGGTGTACCAATAAGTTTTTCCCACATGATGGGTGAGACTCTGTGACGCGATGCGTGTATGCGGGCTTGGGCACTACGCATATTCACGATCACGTGAGGCGCTTTCCAGTTGGGAGCAATGCGGATACGACTGCGAGGATGACGCAGTAGTGCTTTGATCTGTTCAGCATTGCGCCTGCTATCACGAACGGGAGCTAAAGCAGAGAGGGGAGAAGCTTGCGGGTGAGGTGTGGACGTGGTGATTGATCGGATATTCAGCATGGGAACCTCCTTCTGTGTTTCATGCTGCGGAAGGGTGTGGGAGAAAAGTGAAATGAAGCCGAGGGCTGACATCGAAGAAGTGATGTGCAGTGGGTTCATCGCGAGGCTTTTCCCGGGAATGGCTTTTCTGAAGTCGCTTTTCTTCGAATTCACTACGTCGAACGTTAGGAACGAGCGAGACAATAAAGAGGTGGCGTTGAGAAATAAATAGAACATATGTTCTACACGTGAGCCATTTGTAGGGAAGCTAGAGCACGGCAACTAACATGGCGCACAGAGAAGCAGAACAGTGCTCTGCGAACAATGAAACGCGACGTAACTGTCCGGACAAACAGACCTCTTGTGGCGCTTTGGAGAAACCCAAATGACTGATGTGGCAATCGTAGGCGGTGGCCTCGCCGGGCTGGCGGCAGCCCGCACCCTCCGAACAGCGGGGATTCGCTGCACTCTCTTCGAAGCAACGGGCACCCTCGGCGGCCGGGTCAAATCAGAACGCTACGACGACATCATCGTCGACAAGGGTTTTCAGCTACTTAACTCGTGGTATCCGGCTCTCAAAGAGCTGCTCACTCCGGGGGAATACTCGGCGCTCAATATGCGCTCTTTTGAAGCCGGCATCCAAAGTATGACCAAGCAGGGGCCGGCATTCCTGGGAGATCCAATACGTTCCCCCCGCATCTTCGCTGGGATCTTTAAGCCGAGCATGCGTTCAGCGATCAGCATTCGGGACCTCATGGCCCTACGCAAATGGCTCGGCGCCGAGCTTTCGCATCGAACCTCGCTGGAATTGCGGAAGATATCCGATTCTCGACGCAACAAAGACCTAAGCATGGCTCAAAGCCTGGATCGCTCTGGGGTAACACGACAAATAAGAAGCGCGGTCATGGACCCTCTCATGCGCGCGTTCCTGTTGGATACAGATGGTGAAACGTCGTCAATCTACGCCAAGTGGGTATTTGCCACGTTATTGCGAGGATCTGCAACCATTCCAGCGCAAGGGATGGGTGACTTATCGAGCCTCATGAGCCGGGTTTCTGGAGTCACGGTGGAACTCGACACGCGCGTTACTCGCTTAAAAGTGGTGGAGACGACCGATCAGGCCACGGGATACGTCGATGTGGAGCTAGGGGAGCACGGACGTACAGAGCGTTTTTCATACGTGATCCTCGCGGTGCCTCAGGCTGAAGAAGCTGCTTTGTTGGGGCGCAACCTCTCGGCGATGCGCGGGCAGGACACATTCTGGTTTATTTCAGACGAACCGGTGTGCGAGCGCGGAGTTATTACCGTTGATGGAACAGGTGACACCCCGATCGCATCCATCGCAGAAGTGACTGCAGTGGCTCCTGACTATGCGCCGAAGCGCCATCTGGTGCAAGGAACAGTTGCATATGGTGGTAGCCCGCGAGCACTACAAGAAAGCGATGTGCCAGACGAACAGACAATGCGGCGTTATATGGGTCAATTGCTCGGTGTGGATTCTGCGGCATGGGAACTCGTCACCAGGCACCACATTCCGAATGCTCACCCTGTTTTATCGCCACGACGAGCCACCCGCGCCGCGAATGAAGATGTCATCACCCGTAGCCACATAGCGTTGGCGGGTATTCAACACGCGAATCCAACGATTGACGGGGCTCTGCGCAGCGGTCAGCGGGCTGCAAAGCGCGTAGTGGAGTTACTGGGTGCCTCATAGCTACCGTCCGCAGCGGTAAGCGGTAGATGCCTATGCTGCAGGGGGGTGATGCCGTATGTAGACGGTGTGTGGTGGAACGCTACTGTGCATGAACGTGACTTGGGACTCCTTCGGGGGCATCGCGGGTGTGCTCAAGTTCGAGATGCACGCTGACGTTAGCTTTTAGCCAGCTGGCGGCGTAGGCTAATCGAGCAATGAGTGATACTGAAAACGTCGCCGGCGACGTAAACAAGCCGGTGGAAGACGAGACATCGGTAGCTCAGAACAATCTGCACAATGAGAGCAATGGCGAACGGCCACTAGGTGTGGCCGATGTGTTGGGGGATACCTCTAACGCATGCGAGAACCCTGCCACTAGCGCAGTAGACAACGCCACAGAGCATGTGAACGCAGAGACATCTGAGAAGACCGAGACTGCTAACAAGGTAAAAGACATCGCGGATGCCGCAGAAGAAGAGCCTGCAGAGGACGATCAAGGGCCAAAATTCGATGACCTGGGTCTTCCAGAAGACATCCTGAACGCCGTGAAACAGGTGGGCTTTGAGCAGCCTTCCCCAATACAGGCCGAAACCATCCCTGTTCTGATGGACGGCAATGATGTGGTGGGGTTGGCGCAGACCGGTACCGGTAAGACCGCTGCCTTCGCCCTGCCTATTCTCTCTCGGATTGAGAAAGAGGCGCACCATCCACAGGCGTTGGTGCTGGCACCGACTCGCGAGTTGGCCCTACAAGTGGCAGAGTCTTTCCAGTCATTTTCACAGCACCTCGGTGGTATTTCTGTCCTGCCCATCTACGGGGGCCAGTCCTATGGTGTTCAGCTCTCCGGACTGAGGCGTGGAGCTCAAATTATTGTGGGCACTCCCGGCCGCGTCATTGATCATCTGGAAAAGGGCAGCCTGGACATCTCAAACCTGCGCTTTATGGTTCTTGATGAGGCCGATGAGATGCTCAATATGGGTTTCCAAGAGGATGTTGAACGCATTCTGGAAGATACCCCGGAGGAAAAGCAGGTTGCTCTGTTCTCGGCAACCATGCCGAATGGGATCCGGCGCCTGTCTAAGCAGTACCTGAACTCTCCAGTGGAGATCACGGTGAAAGCTGCCCAACGCACGTCGGAGAATATTGAGCAGGATTATCTGCTCGTCAGCCACCGCAACAAGCTGGACGCGCTGACCCGTATTCTCGAGGTCACCGAGTTCGAAGCGATGATCATGTTCGTGCGCACTAAGAATGAGACTGAGGAGCTTGCCGAGCGTCTATGCGCCCGTGGTTTCAATGCCGCAGCTATCAATGGCGATATTGCGCAAGCGCAGCGCGAACGCACAGTAGATCAACTCAAGGATGGCAGGTTGGACATCCTTGTGGCTACCGACGTTGCGGCACGAGGTCTTGACGTAGACCGCATTACCCACGTCTTTAATTACGACATTCCTCACGATACTGAGTCCTATGTCCACCGCATTGGACGTACGGGCCGTGCGGGGCGTAAGGGACGCGCCATTCTCTTTGTTACCCCACGCGAACGGCGTCTGCTGAAGGCTATTGAACGCGCTACTAAGTCCCGTCTCAATGAGATCGAGCTGCCTACCGTCGATGAAGTTAATGAGGCGCGCCGGGAGAAATTTAATGACGCATTAACCGAGTCCCTCGGTGACCCGCAGATGCAGGTTTTCCGTGAACTAGTGAAGAACTATGCGGAAAACAACGATGTTCCAATGGAGGACATTGCTGCTGCGTTGGCTGCTCAGATGCAGTCAGGCGAGGAATTCCTGATGAAGGAACCGCCGAAGACCGAGCGTCCCAAGCGTCGACGTGAAGATCGTTATGGTGATGATGGTCGGCGCGGCGGTGGTGCTGCACGCCCATTTGAGGAGCGCTTTAATAAGAAGCCACCTACTGTAAGTGATCGCCACGGCAACGAGTTTGCGGTTTATCGCCTCAACGTTGGGCATCGCCAACGTGTTCGCCCGGGTGCCATTGTGGGCGCTTTGGCAAATGAAGGCGGCTTGAACTCCCGTGATTTTGGGCGCATCAGTATCTTCTCGGAGCACTCATTGGTGGAACTTCCTAATGACCTTCCAGAAGATGTATTCCGCCTGTTTGATGACACGCGTGTATCTGGACAATTGATCAATATAGAGCCGGATCCGGGTGCTCCAGCTGGTCGCCCAGGCAGCCATAAACGCCGTGATCGAGGTGAACGTAACGGTGGTGATCGCGGTGGACGCACCAGCGGTCGTGGCCGTTATAGCGACCGTGACAACCGGTGGGAGAACGCTCGTGGTGAGCGTTCCGGACGTGGTGGCCGGAACCGTTTCTCTGATCACGGAAAGGATCGCGGAGGTTTTGAGCGACAGAGCCGCGGACGCAACGATAAGTTCAGTAACCGCCGCAATGACCGCAAGGATCGTCGCGACAATCGACACTGGGGAAACCGCTAAGTGAAGGTGTGCTGGGAAGCTTCGATGCCCAGGCGTTTTCAGCACACAGCCCTAGTGCTCAGGGCTTTCTAGCCGGCAGCCCTGTTGTTCGCACGGCGGGTGAATTGTCCAATGAATAAATCCTCCGAGAGAGCGTGAAAAGTTTGCTTTCCTCGGAGGATTTTGTCTCGCTCTGACACCGCCGTCTGATCATGAAAGGACCAGAGCAGCGGCGACAAGAGCATGTTATGCAAGATGACCTATGTATGGTCGTCTCTGCGGCAAGATACAGAATCTACGCAAAGAACATGAGTAGTGCGGTGATGAACCACAACAGGTTAAAGATTCCGCCGAACATGGCAATGTGAGCAGGCAGTTTGGCTGTATCCACTTTGTGCAGCGCGGCAGTTTCCTTCTCGGATGCTGGGGTGTCAGCAGGGGTGAGAGCGTTCACGGAGAGCAGTGCCAGCCGCTGACGTGGAATGACCAGGAATACTAAAATGACCCACGCGATGATGGAGAGTAGCAATCCGGTGTGGATGAGGGGGTTTTTCATTGCCCCATCGACGGTGAACATGGCGATTAGACCGAGCGTCGGAACAATGAGAGAGATGAGTCCATAGACGCGGGTGATACTGTGCAGCAGCCGCAGGGTACTCGCATCTTCGCTTCCGCTGTCGACCTTGCGCAGCTGAGGGGCGAACATAGATGTAGATACGGCAACCGGGCCAATCAGCAGGATTGCAGCAAGTACGTGCAGAATAACGATGAAATTGGACATGTCCACCACTTTGGCAAAGATTTCTGTGAATGTCAGATCAGGCGCGCCTTAAGGTAATGCAGTTCACATTCCTTGTAGTGTGGGATGGCGATGGCTGCCCCGCGATGCGTCCTGTGTATGGTTTCATCCGCCCCATAGAGGATATCCCGTGGATAGCTTTATAGGCGGTGCACAAGGAGTTTTCCGTACATCTACTGGTCGCTTTACTGTGTATGTGGCGAATGTGACAAAGCTGTGCACTGAGCGAAAGCGGATATGGCAGGGCTGTGTACTTAACGGATGTGACAGACTTGCCGTGCCGTCTCTGCGTCGTCCCGAGGAAGATCCAAACCATATTCGGTGATGACTGTGAGGTAACGGGCAGCATAAGAGCACTGTCGTGTCTCGTCTGGTGGTACCCAGTGGCTTAATGTGGCGTCGGACTTCTCGCGGTTGAGCTGGGAAAAGGTCGCGGCGAGGTTAAGGGCAAGGTCGTTAGCGAAACGGCGTCTTTGTGCCATATCCCACTTGTGAGCTCCCAGATCCCACGCAGCGGCGAGGGGAACGATGTGATCGATCTCGATCGCCGACGCCGTCACTGCCTCACCCGTGTAATCATCTAAACCTTGCTGTTCCCGCTGGCTGTTGGACAGGGAACGCTGTTCCCTTGCATCATGAGCTAAGGCACGGTGTGCCCGTTGTATAACCGCATCACGTGTGCTGAGATACGTGCCTTCCGCTGTGACGGTCATAGCCCACCCCGATCCAAACAAGGAACGCTCATACCCTAAGACCCGTAGACGCCGATCAATGATATGAGCGACGTCCAAAGCTTGCTCTACCCTTGCGCGCAGTTCCACAGGAGGGCTGGGGTGCAGGAAAGGATGGAAAGCGGGAACCCTCACGGTAGCTACCAGCACAACAGCCACCACGCAGGCAAATGAAAAAGCCCGCCGGGGAAGTCGAAGCGCATTATGAATGGTCATAATGCGTAAGACTCCAACGACGGGGGAAAGGTTCGCCCTTGGCGGTCACTGCCCTTGGCGGCCTACGTGTGGTGGTTCATGTGATGACCGATGCGCCCGGACGAGAGAAAGCTACGTGGCTGGTGCACTCCTGGTATCAATCTGCGCTGCTGCCTCGTCGAAGTCTTTCTCAGGATCAGCTGCGGCGGCCTTGGACAGTGCCACAGCCTTGTCGAAGGTGTCAGTTATCTCCTGGGACGGCTCTTTGGTGGCCAGGGTAACGATGACCATGACAATGATATTGGCTGCGACACCAGGGATCATTTCGTAGAGTCCGAATGGCTTGTCGATGATCCCGAAGGCTGGGAGACCACCCCAGATGAAGGCGACGACCGCACCAGTAGCGAGGCCTGCGGCGGCCCCGGGGGTGTTGAGGCGGCGCCAGAACAGTGCTCCAACGATCACCGGTCCGAAGGAGGAACCGAAACCTGCCCATGCGAATTCGACGAGAGCGAGAATCCCGGAATCCGGATTGGCTGCAACAACTCCGGCCAAAATTGCAACCGCAATGACGGACAGGCGGGAAAGGTTCTTCAGCGCGGAATCGGAGGCATTTTTATTGATGAGGCCCTTGTAGATGTCCTCGATTAGTGCTGAGGAAACCACCAGTAGCTGGGAAGAGATCGTGGACATAATGGCGGCTAATACAGCGGTGAGAACTAGTCCGGCGATCAAAGGATGGAACAGAATACGTCCCATATCCAGGAAAATCGTTTCAAAGTTGGTCTGGTCAGTGATGGAAATGTGGGGGTTCATGCCGAAGAAAGCTGGCGCGATGATAGCTACAAAAATAGCGCCGACGAGGCACAGGAACATCCAGCCAATGCCATAACGCATGCCCGCTTTAGCGTCGGATGGGCTGCGCAGAGCCATGAAGCGAACGATGATGTGGGGTTGACCAAAATATCCCAAACCCCAAGCGAGGTTCGAAATGATGGTGACGAAGGATAGGCCGGTGAACAAGGAGAACCAGTGGGGATTTGGCTCGATGGTACCTAGTCCATAAGCGTGCTCTCGTTGAAAAGTCCAGATGGCGCTCGGATCATCCATGGTTATGAGGGCAATGACCGGCACCAGAATGAGAGACACGAACATGATGATGCCCTGGACCATATCCGTGTAGGAGACAGCGAGGAAACCTCCGATGAAGGTGTAGGCTACGGTCACTCCTGCAATAACAATGAGCCCGGTCATGTAGTCGCCGTCAAAGGTGGATTCAAAGTATCGGCCACCGGCAACCATACCGGAGGAGACATAGAAGGTGAAGAACACGAGGATCACGATGCCAGAGACCACGCGGAGAACGTGGCTACGATCCTGAAAACGATTTTCTAGGAAAGAGGGCAACGTGATGGAGTTATTCGCCACCTCGGTGTAGGCCCGGAGGCGCGGAGCGGTGATCCACCAGTTAACCGTTGCGCCGATGAGTAGACCGATAGCCATCCATAACTCGGAGAAACCAAGCATATAGAGGGCGCCGGGGAGACCCATCAAAAGCCACCCGGACATGTCCGATGCACCCGCGGACAGAGCCGCCGGGAATGGGTGCAAGTTACGTCCTGCCAGCATGTAGTCTTCGTACTCATCTGTCTTCCTGAAGGAATACAAACCGATGAGCAGCATGGCGATCAGGTAAGCCACCATTGCTGTCACGAACCACGAGAGGTTTGACACGTGTGTCCACTCCTTATGAATCGTCGCAGTGAAGACCTCCGCCGTCGTGTACTCGGCGTGTACCTCGATGGGTAAAAGCCTGAGTGGGCACGGCCTGCCGAAGGTTTCTTCTTCGAACGTTGTGCCGTTCCACCCTATAGGAAATGATCTGCTGTCTGACCCTCGTGCTAAAACTTCATGCATGGAGTTCAGTCATCAGGTGCACGCGTTGTGGCCTCGCGGTGGCGGATTACACCTGTGGGTGGAGCGTATTGAGGGGCACGGTGTGGTTACTGATGTCCGTGATGTGGAACCTGGAGGTCTACCGGATGAATTACTACACTTAGTGCAGGTCAGGCCGTTGCGTGTGAGGGGACGGCAATGGCTCGCCACTCCGCGGGGAAAGTTGAAAAATTTACCGGTTCCTACCGTGTCCTTTACACCGGAACAGTCTTTGGGTGTGCTCGCGGCGTTAGCTTGTTTTGTCAAGGAACAAAGGCCGCAATCTGGGGGGAGTATTCCCGCCCTCAGCCCGGAAGTTGTGTTCCTGGTTGACCTTTATTTGTTCGTGTGTGATGTAGTGCAGTCCGGGCGTGTCATGCTGCGCATGGACCGGATCGACAATGAGTGGTTTCCCCGATGGATGATGTCTACCGCAGGGGATCACCTGTCGGTTCTTCAACGTTTCCGCGAGAGCGTTCCGCAGGTTCTGAGCCGTAATGGTGCCTACGATGTGGTGGGCCAGTGCGCGGATGACCTTACACATTGGGCTACCGTCCGTATTCTTCGCGATAAGCTCGGTGCTCGCGATAGCATCGTTGGCGGGGGTGAAATAGAGACCCCCTTTGTGCACTCGTTGGTGGAGGGGGAACCCGCCCGCCGGGTCACGGCGGACACTGTGTCTGCTCTGAACCGTTGGCGTACCTCGGCGGAGGATGAAGCCTCTCGTGTTGTGCTTATTCTCTCTGCTCCGTCTGACGCGACTGTTGCCTCACCCGGCACTGGGAAGCAAACAACATCGTTGCCCCATGAGGTTGGCGGCACAACGGATCCTGACAAGGTAGCCATCAAGGTGGATGCAGGGGAGGTAGACATCAATGATGTGCGGTGGCGCCTAGACCTTGCAATAGGAGTAAATGACGGTCCTGTGCAGCCCGTCATTGCCACCGAGGCAACAGATGCCCAAAGGACGCGTTTGCGCAGGGCATTGGACCGCATATGCACTGCGTGGCCAGCGTTCAAGGCTCGGATGCAACCGGTAGTGCACTGGTTGGACGAGGGTGTCTGGTATCCCCCGGCGGAGATTGTGACGGCCAATCCATCACGAGACCGCGTTGTTTCCTTAGGCTTGACGGCGGATGATGTACACGCGCTGTTGTCCAGTGGTATCGGAAAGCTTTCTGCTGCCGGAGTGCAGGTTATGGTTCCGCGTGGATGGGCAAGGGTGAGTCCACGCGTGTCCGTTGTGGCCAATCCAGTGGGTACCGGTGCCGGGTCGGGAAAGCTTGGACTGGATCAACTGGTGGATTTCCAATGGGACGTGTCTGTTGACGGTGAACCAGTGGATGGCGCCATTCGCCGAGAGATGATGAACTCCGCAAGCGGCATCGTAGCTGTTAATGGACATTTTGTGTATCTTGATCAAGCTGTGCTTGCTCGCACACGTGGTTGGTTCCGTCAATTGGCTCAGGCAAACACACAAGATAAAACCCAGGCAGAAGAACGCGCTGAGGATTACCTAGACACAGGCGCCGCGCGCATAACCTTGCGGGAGGTGCTAGAGGCGGAAGCTTTGGCGTCGGCAGAACAAGATAGTAACGGCGACCACGAGTTTCGTATCGAGGCCGGTGGATGGCTGGACAGGCTGTTTTCGACAGAGCCTATTGACCCGCCTGAGCCTGTAGCTGTGCCGGAAACGGTGCTCACCGAACTGCGCGACCATCAGCGTCGAGGGCTGAATTGGCTCGTGTGGATGTATCGGCATAGGCTGGGGGCAATCCTTGCAGATGATATGGGGTTGGGAAAAACGCTGCAGGTGTTGGCCTTGCTTGCCTGGGAGAAAGATCAGGTGAGGGATGAAAATCAGGGGCTTGGGCCGACGCTCGTCGTCGCCCCAACGAGTGTCGTAGAAGCGTGGAAGCAGGAGACTAAGCGTCACGTGCCGCATCTTCGTGTGCTTGTTGATCACGGTTCCGCGAGGGTTGCGGATAGTCAGTTTGTTGACGTAGCAGGAGCATCAGATGTGGTGGTGACATCGTATGGCACGCTGTCGCGTAATCCAGAACGGTACGGCAAGCTGACCTGGCATCGGATAGTCGCCGACGAGGCTCAAAATATCAAGAATCCAGCAACCAAGCAGTCGAGTGTAGTGCGTTCTCTCAAAGCTGATCACCGTATAGCTCTAACCGGAACTCCAGTAGAAAACAGGCTCTCAGATTTGTACGCGATTATGGACTTCGCTAATCCGGGGATTCTAGGAAGTGCAGCGGCGTTTCATAATCGTTTGGCTATCCCTGTGGAGCGCTATGGCGATGAAGCGGCGCGCGAACGTCTCAAGCGGTTGGTACAGCCGTTTATCCTGCGACGTTTAAAAACCGACGCGACCGTGGGGCTACATCTTCCGGAGAAGAAAGACATTGTGGAGCTTATCCCCCTGACCCATGAGCAAGCTGCTCTCTATGAGGCGTTTATTAAGAACATGGAGGAACAGTTACGCGCTAAGCAGCAGTCGAGGCGCGGAATGATCCTCGGCGCGTTGGTGAAGATCAAGCAGATCTGTAATCATCCGGCTCACTATGCGGGCGATGGCTCTGGCTTGATGAGGAACGGTAAGCATCGATCGCACAAAGTGCGGAGACTCTTGGAGATTGTCGACGCAGCTCGTGCCGACGGGCGCAAGGTTCTGATATTTACGCAGTTCCCATCGTTTGGCCGCATGCTCATCCCCGAACTAGAACGGCGTTATGCGGTGAATGTTCCTATGCTCCATGGAGGTAGTGGCCGTACAGCGAGGAATGCTATGGTGACTCAGTTCCAATCGCCGGATGGCCCACCGATCATGGTGTTGTCAGTGCGCGCCGGTGGAACGGGGATCACCCTGACGGAAGCCAGCGTGGTGGTGCATATTGACCGCTGGTGGAATCCAGCGGTAGAGGATCAAGCTACTGACCGTGCCTACCGTATTGGCCAGGATAAAGATGTGACTGTTTATAAGCTGGTGGCTAAAGGGACGCTTGATGAGCGCATCCACGACATCATTTCCGGAAAGCGTGAGTTGGCTGGGGCTGTCATCGGATCAGGCGAAGGATGGATTGCGAACTTGGACGATGATGATCTTAAGGAGCTGTGGAGACTGAAAACAGCATCTGAAGAAGCGCTGGTCGGTGAGGCTATCACGACAATAGGAGAGCAATCCTGAAGAATATAGCGTGACTGTGATGGCCTTAAGAAGCGATGCGAGAGACGCTTGAGCGGCGACACACCGTGATCACGGTAAAGAGGACATGAGCGATGAGAACCGACAAGGGCAATTGAGATACGCATGAGGACGAGGAGTGCTGGGGATGACTTCGAATAACAACGGCAGTCATGGCGGCGGCGGTGGGCGCCGGCGAGGACTGCCTACCCGATGGGGGGAGAACGTCGTCATGGCCGATTTCGGTGCGCGTCGTCGCAAAGAAGCGGCTGAAGCCGCGAACTCCTTGCCGAGTATTCCTCGAGGTGAATCGGAGAGCTGGGCATCCGCTCAGTTGATGGAAGCACTAGCGGAGAATACGGATTCCGGTCGCCTCGCCCGCGGACGTGAGTATTACCGCGGAGGAAAAGTGTTGGGGGTGGAATTAGCAGAAAATATCATTACTGGATTGGTCGATGGAACTCAGCTCGAACCCTTTGACGTGACCTTTCGTCTGAAGAATCTACCTGAACGGAAGCGAGCATTTCTACAGCAAGAGTTGTTGATGGATCAGTCTCATCTACGCAGCCTCATGCACAGACGAGCTCCCGGTCAGGAAGTCTCCACCATCCTTATGCGGCCAGACCATTTGAGGCAGGTGTCGTGTACGTGCCCGGATCGGGCTGCAGTGTGTAAGCACGCTGTGGCAGTGGGTTATGCAGTGGCTGCGCAGCTCACAAGAGATCCGCAGCAGATCTTTCGGTTGCGTGGGATCGATCCCGAGCCGTTTATGGCTCAGCTGCGCAAGGCTGACGAGAAGACGGGTGCAGCCGCTCTTGAAAATTGGAGAGGAACGCACTCGGGGAGAGACGTGGCGTCGAATAAAAAAGCGGCATCGAGTAAGTATGGCGTAGGGAAGAACACAGGAGGGGAAGAGGCCGCTGCTGAAATTGTCGATCCGATACGCTTCTGGGGCAGTCCTGACCAACGGGTGACATGGGGTGAATTTGCGCAGGAACTCGGTCTAGATCAGGGCGATGGTCAGGCCCTTATGGCTGCATTACGCACTGTGAGTTGGACGGGAGTGGATCAGCTACGTGCGCATCACGAGTTAGAACGATGCTATGAAAATCTTGTCAATATAGAAAAGATATTCGATAAACTCCCATGGGAAAAGGACTATTTGTCTCGCCCCACTGATAAGAATGAGGACTATGACTAGCACTAGCCCATCGGCATCATATTCATCCTCGTCAGATGAGCTGCCGCCGCACGTGTCTGCGCCGGATACAGTGCGAGATGCGAGGCCCGAGGAGGCATCGCTGGGCACTCGCACTAGAAGTTTTCGCTTCCTCCACACCTCGGATTGGCAACTGGGTATGCCCGCCCATTTTCTCGGAGAGGAATCGCGCATCCGCTTTGCCGAGGCTCGTCTCAATGGCGTGGAAAGGATCTTCAGTGTGGCTAGCGAGCAGGGCTGTCAGGCCATCGTGGTCGCTGGAGATGTATTCGATGACAACCTATTGCAACCGGAGGTCTATCGCCGTGCAATGGATGTGCTTGGTCATGCTCCGGTACCCGTATTCCTTTTACCGGGCAACCATGACCCGCTCGATGCCGCCAGTATCTACAACAATCCCGATTTCGAGGCTCTTGGAGCCGCGACCGGGGATGGAGCACCGGTGATCGTGCTGCGTGATACACACCCCGTCCGCGTTAGTGAGGAACTCGGTGACAGTGTGCGTATTATTGGTGCCCCGTTGAAATCTAAACGAGCTTCGACGGACCTTGTAGCTCACGCTGTGGCCGAAACAGAGCAGAACTATGGTTCAGCAGAGGCCGGTGAGATTCGAATATTAGTGGGACATGGTGCGGTTGCCACCTTCGGCGATGATTTCAACCTGAGTGCTATCGATGTCGGTAGAGCAACGCAAGCCTGTGATCAGCGCATTGTTGACTATATTGCGCTAGGAGATACCCATTCGACGACCCGGCTGAACGAAGCAGGAACCGTGTGGTACTCCGGCGCTCACGAGGTCACTGCGTATCGGGAGCCCAATGGTGGGGGCGAAACACATTCCGGTTATGCGCTGGTAGTGGACATAACAGTGGATGAGGAGGCTGCTTCTCATCCAGCGACAGTGGACGTAGCGGAACACCGCACAGGTCAGTGGACATTTGTGGCGATGGACGCTGATGTGAACAGCCGCGCAGATGCCGAGGCGTTCGTAGAGCGCCTCAGGGCTGTGGAGAATAAGCGCCACACAGCTATCAAATATGCTCTGCGAGGCACAGTGGATCTCACTACATCGGGATGGTTGGAAGACACCATTGGTGGCCTCGCGCCGGGGTTTGCCGCTCTTTATGAACGGCGCCGGTGCATGGATCTGCATGTCGCCCCTGATATGGATGAGTTGTCGTCGATGCATGTAGGCGGCGGGTATATGCAACACGCAGCGGAGGAACTGGCTGAGCGTGCCACCAACAAAGACACAGAAGCGGGCGATGCCCTGCGCCTGTTGTTCCGTCTGAATGCCAACGTGGGGAAGGGATTATAGAGCCGTACCATGCTGCAGATTCACAAGTTGAATGTCGAGAACTTCGCTGGCCTCCGTGAGGCGCGTCTCGAGCTTAAGGACAGCGGAGTCACGGTAATTTATGGCCCTAATGAGGCAGGAAAATCCACCTTACTCAAGGCTTTCAAACTCTTGGTGAGTGATGTCAAGGTGAACTCTGCAGCCAAGAGTGTGAAAGAAAATTTCCCTCGGGATAGGGATGATCACCCCCAGATCTCCGCTGAGCTCAGCGTAGGGAATTACCGTGTGCGAATAGAGAAATTCTATCGACCGAATTCCGGTAAGGCCGTACTAGACATCTTTGAACCGCAACAGGAGACCATTGTAGGACGCGAGGCGGAAGAACGCTTCAGGGATATTCTCAACGCAGAAACGGATCGGACACTACTCGCGGCATTGACCATTGAGCAAGGCAAAAGCCTCGATGATTTTGCCGCGTTGCAGGTCTCCACGCTGGCAACAGTGATGGCGAATAACAATCAAGGCATGGAGGATTCTGCGTTTGGGGAAGAAGCGTCGGACAATTCTTATGCAAGCAGTTTGTTCGAGGCCATCCAAAAAGAATATGCAAGGTACTGGACAGCGACTGGCCAGATAAAAGCCAAAAGTGATTTCCGGGCGAAAAAAGACGCGCTCGAAGCTGCTCAACAGTCACTCGCTGATGCTGAGAAAACCTACCGCGAGGCGCAAGACTACATCGGTAAACTCGATCATCTCCAGCGAGAAAAAGCCAGTATTTCTGAGAAACTTCCTGAAGCTCGCGAAGCCGTAGTTGTCTGTGAAGCAGAGCTTAAGACAGCAGAAACAGTAGCCGCGACGCTCGCGCAACTCGAGGACAAAGTAGCCACCGCGCAACAGCGCCACGCACTGGCTGAGAACCAGTGGAACACCAGGAAAAATCTCATTGAGCAGCTGAATCAAGAAACCCATGAATTGGAAAAACATGCTGTCGCCTTGAAAACTGCGCAGGAGGCTCAAGAAGTAGAGCGACAGCGCGCGGAAGATCGTGAGAAGCGTATCGAAGAGTTAGAGAAGCGAAGCAAGGCAGCGCATAATCTGCATCGCGCGGTTGAGGCAGCGTATCTGCGTTTGCAGGCTGCAGAAGCGATCGTGGCGGATCAGATGGTACTCGAGGACTTCACTGTGCTAGAGGCACGCAAAACCGACTTAGAGCGTGAACTAGTTCTCAACCCCGCTACGGGCGCAGTGATGACTGAGCTACGCCGTGCGATAGCTCAGCTAGATGCTGCAGTTCAGCTGCGCGATGCGGTAGCGACCTCCGTGCACATTGACGGCCCAGTGGGGGAGATCGTCAGCGACGATACTGGAGAACACTATGAACTAGGCGAAGAGGGAACAGAGCTTTCTATCGCAAGCCGGCGTGAGATTACCATGGGGGACTTCATTGTCACGGTCACTCCGACCCAAGACCAAGCAGACCAAGATCGTGCTGTGCAACGCGCTCAAGATGATGTGCGCGCCCTGTCCGAGAAGCTGCAACTTGCTGACGGCGACAGCACTGCCCTTCTGGCTCAGGCAGAAGACAAAGCCGATGAGCGACAAAAAATAGAGGAAAAGCTATCCGAGTTGAGCATAGAAATGAGCTCTGTCGTAGCAGGGCGTACTCCGGACAGTATTCGTCAGAAGCTACAGGGAACTTACGCTGAATATGTTCGTGCTGATAAGGAAGTCACGCACATGCTCGAGGATTATCGAGCACACGGTTTCAGTGACTCGACTTTGTCTGAATTCCATGAGCGACTAGTAGCCCAAGATAGCGCCCTGGGGAAAACCGATATTGGGGATCAGGCCAGCAGCGCGGATGATGATTGTGCAGGTATTAGTACTCGCAACAGGGATGCTGAAGAGCGGGCAGGTAGTGATTCGGGCACAAGCGATGGCGGAGGGCAAGAATTCTCCGGAGATATAGCCACTTTGCGCTGCCTGATTGAGATGGAGCCAGCGACAGACTTTTCTCGTATGGTGCGCCAATCTCGTTTGGTGGCTGATGAGGCTGATAAGAACCTGCGCGCTGAGTCCCTGCGTAGCGGCGCAACCTCTGAGGTAACTAAGTCCTTTTTCAAAGCACAAGCAGCACACAGTTCAGCGGAGAGAACTGTAGCGAAATACGCAGCTTCCCTGGCATCGGCCCGGCAAGAACAATCAGATGAGTCTTTATCTTGTGCGGTCGAGGAGGCGTTACAGGCGTCGGAGGAGGCAGAAACCGAGCTTCAGAAGGGTCGCGAGGCGAACGCAGGCGTGGAGCTAGATACTGCGTGCAGCAATTTAAAGAAGGCCCAGGGCCGAGTTCATAATCTTGAGCAGCGACTGCGCCAGATCGATATGGATCAAGTTGCCAATGAGGCCTATCTTGACGGACGTTCTGATGCAGCTGATCGCCGAGATTCTGCCCAGGCAGAATGTGAAAGAGCGGAGAGTGACTACGCTCGCATCAAGGCCCAGGCGCATGCTGCGCGGCTGCTGTCGGAGACAGTAATGAAAGCCCGCGCTGATATGCAGGCTCAGTACGAGAAACCATTCAAAGAAACCTTCGAAAAACTCGCCGAAGTGGTCTATGGTCCGGGGGTGCATTTCGACTTAGCGGAAGATTTCTCGGTTACTAAACGTGTATTGCGGGGAATTGATCTTGAACCGCAGCAGTTGTCAGGCGGGGCGCGTGAGCAAATGCTTATCCTGGCTCGTCTAGCAGTAGCCAGATTAGTTGGTGGCGGGGAAGCAGTGCCGATCTTTATTGACGATGCGCTGGGATTCTCCGATGTTCATCGCATCGAAAGCATGAATAATCTTCTGGGGCACCTAGGACGGACCAACCAGGTCATCGTACTCACATGCGATGTGGAACGATTCGACGGAATCCCCGGTGCTCGCCAGCTGTCCATCGACAGCATTACAACCGCAGAGTAGCTTACTTTGGACTACGACCGCGTCCGATGTCCCTGGCGGGGAAAGGGGTGAGAAACAGCAAAGCGCCCTCGAGAGGATTCGAACCTCCGACCCCTGGTACCGGAAACCAGTGCTCTATCCCCTGAGCTACGAGGGCGTGTAGCGGCCAAGCGCCGATACGGGAAATGAGTCTAGCACCGTTGTCTCCTACACTGTGACACCGCCTCGGCAACTACTGAATCGATGGGCCTCTTCAACTGGTCAAGACAGGTTGTACTCCAAGACGCAATGGGGGCACAAAGGGTCTGTCAACAGTTCAAGAGGGATCCAGAGCGGCTCCAAAGAAAACTCTCGTCCAGCCCCTAGGCTACGAGCGCGCGTGGAGACACGACCTATTCCCATCCAGCGACGCTGAGCGATCGTATTTCTCCACGACAACACTAATGACCACTAACGCGAGGAACCCAGAGTGCAGTTGCTACTCTTTAGCACTGTGACTCCTGCAGAACTTTCCGCCTTAATTACAGATGTTGCTCGTAGCGTGTTGGACGAGCAGAACTTGGATAGTGGCGTCGTTGAAAAACCAGCGACTGTTGAACGTCCACGTAACCCAGAACACGGTGACTATGCAACTAACATTGCCATGCAGTTAGCAAAGCGAGCCGGTACAAACCCACGCCAGTTGGGTACCTGGTTGGCTGATGCCCTCGCTGAGAAAGAAGGCATTGCGGAGGCCACGGTTGCTGGCCCAGGCTTCATTAACATTCGGTTGGCCGCCGAGGCGCAGGGAAAGATCGTCGCTGACATTCTGGCCGCTGGTTCGGGTTACGGAACAGGTGACGAACTAGCGGGACAGTCCATCAACCTAGAATTTGTCTCAGCCAACCCGACTGGGCCGATTCACTTGGGCGGTACGCGGTGGGCTGCGGTGGGAGATTCTCTTGGGCGAGTGTTAGCAGCTCGCGGCGCCACAGTGACCCGTGAGTATTACTTCAATGATCACGGTACGCAAATAGACCGCTTTGCTCATTCTCTGATCGCTGCGGCTAAAGGTGAGCCGACGCCAGAAGATGGCTATGGAGGCGACTACATCCACGATATCGCCGGTCAGGTCGCGCAGGCCAACCCACACTGGTCCGAACTGGATGAGGCCGCCGCCCGCGAGTTGTTTCGTTCGCAGGGTGTGGAGCTCATGTTTGCCCACATCAAGCGCACCCTGAAGGAATTCGGTACTGAGTTTGACGTGTACTTCCACGAGAATTCCCTGTTCGAGTCCGGTGCGGTTGACAGGGCCATTAGCACGTTGAAGGCTAATGGCAACCTCTATGAAGCTGATGGTGCATGGTGGTTACGCTCCTCCAATTTCGGTGATGATAAAGACCGCGTGGTCATCAAATCCGATGGCAACGCCGCCTACATCGCTGGAGACATTGCGTACATCGTGGACAAGATTGAGCGCGGTCACGATCTGTGTATATACATGCTTGGAGCCGATCACCATGGGTATATTGCGCGCCTGAAGGCAGCTGCTGCAGCGTTGGGATACGACCCCGAACAGGTTGAGGTTCTCATCGGCCAGATGGTCAATCTGGTCAAGGACGGCAAGGCCGTCCGTATGTCTAAGCGTGCAGGTACTGTAATCACCCTTGATGATCTAGTCGAGGCTATCGGCGTGGATGCGGCTCGTTACGCGTTGATCCGTTCCTCGGTGGATTCCTCCTTGGATATTGACATGGATCTGTGGGCTTCTCAGACGTCTGATAACCCGGTGTTCTATGTTCAATACGGTCACGCTCGCCTCTCTTCCCTTGCTCGTAAAGCTGTGGACTGTGGTGTGGAAGCAGAGGACGCAGATCTGTCGTTATTGACTCACCCTCGGGAGGGCGACTTGATCCGTACTCTGGGTGAGTTTCCGAAGGTTGTCGCCACGGCTGCGGAATTGCGTGAGCCACACCGTGTCGCCCGTTACGCAGAGGAACTGGCGGGTACATTCCACCGTTTCTACGATTCTTGTCAGATTCTGCCGAAGGGTGAAGAACCGACGGGCGCTGATGCAGCTCCGGTGTTCCGAGCTCGTTTGGCATTGGCCGCTGCTACCCGCCAGACTCTGGCCAACGCCTTGGGTTTGGTTGGTGTTTCAGCTCCAGAAAGGATGTAGATACAGTGGATCCACTGGTTCATCTGCCATCGGTGCCATTGCGCCAAAGGACGCAGTCCACTGAGGAGTTCAACGCCATTCCCGCCCACGTGTATCCGTGTAATACCGCGCGACGCGCTGATGGGGTGATGTCCGTGGCCGGTGTGCCTTTAACGGACATCGCTGAGCGTTATGGAACCCCGGCCTTTATCTTGGACGAGGATGATTTTCGTAGTCGCTGCCGCCGGCTTGCTAAGGCTTTTGGGGGTGGCCAGCGCGTGCATTATGCGTCGAAAGCTTTCATCTCCAAGACAGTGTGCCGTTGGGTGGCTGAAGAAGGACTCGCACTTGACGTGGCGAGCCAAGGTGAACTGCAGGTTGCTTTAGCCGCGGATTTTCCACCGGAGCGCATCACCGTGCACGGAAATAATAAGTCTCGTGATTTTCTCACTCTGGCCGTGGAATCCGGCGTCGAGCTCATTGTTATCGATTCTCTCCAGGAGATTTCTCTCTTATCCGATGTAGCTACTTCTGTTGGCTGCGAACAGGATGTTTTGGTTCGCGTGACTCCGGGTGTGCATGTCGATACCCATGAATTCATCGCCACGTCCCATGAAGATCAGAAATTCGGTTTCTCTTTGGCCTCTGGTGCAGCGTATCGCGCCGCCATGGCTTGCGTAGATGCAAAGAATCTTTCCTTCCGTGGTTTGCATTGCCATGTTGGTTCTCAGGTTTTCGATGCTGCGGGATTTGTCTTGGCGGCGGAACGCTTACTGAAGATGTGGGCTGGGTTGTTGCAGGAGCTGCCCCGTGAGGAGGGGGAGCGGCTGAACATTTTGGATCTCGGTGGTGGGTACGGCATCGCCTACATGCCAGATCAGCAGGCATTGGATGTGGAGCATGTCGCGGCGAATCTGTTGGAGAAAGTCGCTGAAGCCTCGTATAAGGTGGGGGTCCCTCGCCCAGTGGTGAACGTGGAGCCCGGCCGCGCGATTGCTGGTCCGTCTATGGTCACCGTGTACCGTGTCGGCACCGTGAAGGATGTGGAGACGTCGGATCGAACCGTTCGACGCTACATTTCCGTGGATGGCGGTATGTCCGATAACATCCGTCCTGCCCTGTATCAGGCAGAGTATGACGTGCGTATCGCTAATCGCGAAGTCGAGGGGGACCTGGTTCACTGCCGTATTGTCGGTTCTCATTGCGAATCGGGTGACATTCTTGTCAATGATTTGCCGGTGCCAAATGATGTGCGCCCTGGTGATCTCTTGGTGATTGCAGCTACCGGCGCCTACTGCTATTCCATGAGTTCTCGCTACAACATGATGATGCGTCCTCCGGTTGTCACTGTGAAAGACGGTGAGTCGGCGGTGATGATCCGCCGCGAAACCATTGAGGATGTCCTGTCGCTTGAGACCTAACCATGAGCCGGGCCTGAGGCCTAGCTTGCGGCCTCGTTATGGGCGCAATAGGCATCGGTCACATTTGTCGGTACTAGTGTGTACCGGAGAGTTCGCACTGTGCTGTGCATTGAGAGTTTCGCCTGGAATGAGCGGACCCGGCCCTACGACGGTGTGAGCTCTATCGCACTTAAGGCCTCCCGCGCGCCACGTCGGGGAGCTTGGTGCGTTAGACTTGCCTAGTATTTTATCCCTGCTGACGCGAACGTATCTGGAGAAAACCCATGGCTGAATCTACGTCCTACTCTGTCCGTCCAGGCAAGGGTGCTGGCGCTACTGTCGGGGTAGCCTTACTGGGGTTGGGTACCGTGGGGGCGGAGGTTCTGCGTTTGCTCGACGTCCGTGGTGACGAGTTCGCTGCTCGGGTTGGCGGAAGGCTCGAGGTGCGCGGTGTTGCTGTGAGCGATCTCTCGCGCCCACGTGAGGGAGTGGATCGTGCCCTGTTGACCGACGACGCCCTGAGCTTAGTGAAGCGCGACGACATTGATCTCGTCATCGAAGTCATCGGTGGGATCGATTACCCTCGCCAGGTCGTCAACGCGGCCTTGAAAGCCGGAAAATCTGTTGTCACTGCTAATAAGGCGCTGATCGCAGCTCATTCTGCGGAGTTGTCTGAAGCCGCTGCGAAATCTGCCGTCGACCTCTTTTTCGAGGCCGCAGTTGCTGCGGCCATTCCAGTGGTGGGGCCGTTGCTACGCTCATTGGCCGGCGACAAGGTCGAGGCAGTGATGGGCATTGTCAACGGAACTACAAACTTCATCCTCGATGCGATGTACAACCGTGGGGCTAGCTACGATGAGATGCTCGCGGAGGCCACCGAACTAGGTTATGCAGAGGCTGATCCGACAGCGGACGTCGATGGCTACGATGCAGCATCGAAAGCAGCTATTTTAGCGTCCCTAGCTTTCCACACCCGTGTCTCCAGTGACGATGTGCACACAGAAGGTATCCGCCACATCACCACCGATGACATTAAGGCGGCGAAGGCTGCCAACTCCACGATTAAGCTGTTGGCGATTTGTGAACGTCTGAAGGATGAGGAGGGGAACGAGTCCGTCTCCGCTCGTGTGTATCCGGCTCTCGTACCCCTATCCCATCCGTTGGCCAGCGTCTCTGCCTCTTACAACGCGATCTTCGTGGAAGCGGAATCCGCTGGTGGGTTGATGTTCTACGGAAATGGTGCAGGCGGTGGGCCCACTGCCTCCGCCGTATTGGGTGACGTGGTTGCTGTGGCTCGAAACATTGTGCTCGGCGGCCGTGGCCCAGGAGAGTCGACGTACGCTGCCCTTCCTATCGCGGACTTCGGCAGTATCGATACCCGTTACCATCTCGATATGGAGGTCGCGGATCGAGTGGGTGTGCTTGCAGAGGTTGCCAACGTCTTCTCTCACAATGCCGTATCCATCAAGACCGTCCGGCAGGAAGGCCTTCATGACGGCGCACGCCTAGTGGTTATCACCCACACTGCGAAAGAAGCCGATCTTGACCGCACAGTGACGTGTCTGAAGGAACTGGATGCGGTGAAGGAAATCCGCTCAGTCATCCGCATGGAAAGCTAGATGAGGCGAGGTCTTCCATCATGAGTGTTGAGATCCCCGTAGGCAAGAAGGTTCACGTTAAGGTTCCAGGTTCCTCTGCTAACTTGGGACCTGGCTTTGACACGTTGGGCCTGGCTGTGAGCCTATATGACCACCTGGATATCGAGGTCATCGATTCTGGACTCGAGGTAGAGGTCACGGGTGAAGGGGCAGGGGAAGTTCCTCTCGACGAGCGCCACCTGGTGGTGCGCGCCCTGCGTGAGGGTCTCAAAGCCGCAGACGTGACCGCACGAGGTCTCCGCGTGCGGTGCAACAATTCCATCCCGCAATCGCGTGGTCTCGGGTCGTCCGCGGCGGCAGCAGTCGCGGGGGTGGCTGCAGCAAACGGGCTCGCTGGTTTTCCTTTGGACAACCGGAAGTTGATCCAGTTGGCGTCGACCTTCGAAGGGCATCCGGATAATGCGGCGGCATCCATTCTCGGCGATGCCGTGGTGTCATGGACCAACATTCCGGTCGATGGCCACACCGCTCCGCAGTATTATGCCTCTCGTATCGAAGTCCACAAGGACATCAAAATCACGGCTCTCGTGCCAGACTTCCACGCGTCGACGGAAGCCGTTCGCCGCGTACTGCCGACCGACGTCAGCCACATTGATGCGCGTTTCAATGTCTCGCGGACCGCAGTAATGACCGTGGCATTGCGTGATGATCCTTCATTGTTGTGGGAGGGTACCCGCGACCGACTACACCAGACGTATCGCGCAGAGGTACTTCCGGTGACAGCGGAGTGGGTGAACCGCCTGCGCAACCAGGGCTATCCAGCGTTCCTATCGGGTGCGGGACCGACCGTCATGGTGCTGCACACGGATGAGATAGACAAAGACTTGTTGGCAGATGCTAGCAAGCGGGGCATTCGCATTCTCGAGCTCGATGTAGCCGGCCCTGTGGAAGTTAGCGTGGATTAAAATCCAGGGTGGTTGACCCTGCTGTAGTTATTCTTCGCGTTCGCCGGGGGTGCGTAGTTTGATGATGTCGTATTCGCCATCGTGAAAACTCTGCCGGATGTCTTTTTTGTCGAATTTATCGACCGACGTCTTGGGAATGCGACTCACAAACGTCCAATACTCTGGGGCCATCCAGCGTGGCACTTCATTGCTGACCGCAGCGTGCAGCAGTTCCGCCATTGCACGGTCTCCGACGAGTCCTTCACTCAGTCGCACGACGGCGAGGGGGCGCTGTCCCCACTTGTCATTGGGAATACCGACCACAGCGGCCTCAACCACCTCGCCACGCTCCATGAGGTAGTTCTCTAACGCGGCCGAGTAGATCCATTCACCGCCAGAGCGGATGGAATCGTTTTCTCGGTCATGAACAGTGAGGAATCCGTCCTCGTTGACCGTGGAGATATCGCCGGTGCGCAACCAACCGTCTTCTGTGAACCGGGATTCTGCATTGTCTACCTGCTGACCTCGGAAAACCGACGCCGACCCTCCGTGTACGGCGGCAGGGGAGTGGTAGTAACTCGCCGTCACACAATTTCCCCGTACCTGTAACTCGCCAGCGGTCCGGTCCGTATTCGGCAGGATGGTTCCATTTTTGTCAACGATGCGGTATTCCATGCTGGCCGGAAAGCGTCCTTGGGAATAGCGATAGCGCGCACGCGCTTCGCCCGCGACACCAGCTGGCGGATGTGCCACGGTTCCTACCGGTCCGGTTTCTGTCATACCCCAGGTGTGGATGATATCCACACCATACATTTCCTCCCAGGAATCGATCAGTGCAGGTGGAACCTGTTGGCCACCGGAGTAGATGATTCGCAGTGTCATTCTTTCTGGAGGGTTTTCTTTGTAGTGCTCCAGAAGGCTCCTCCAAATTGCTGGGGACCCATGGGCTGCGCGGGGCATGGCGTCGGCGATAACGTGAGCCAAATGTTCGGAAGAATCAGAACGGCCGGTGAACACTAAGGGGGCGCCGCACATGAAGGCGGAAATAGGAACTCCCCAGCTCAACACGTGGTAAATGGGCACGCAGCAGAGAAATTTCAGGCCGTTACGTATGCCGAAGGAGTCAGCGGTACGTAGGTAGAGAGCATGGAGCCAGATGGAACGGTGGCTGTACACGATTCCTTTGGGAGCGCCTTCTGTGCCAGTGGAATAGCAGATTGCCGCTGGCGCAGTTTCTGGAAGTTCAGGCCAGGGATAGTCCACACTACGTCCATCCAACAGCTCTTCATAGCCCCGGACGGTGATGTTGTGTCTGTGATCGCGGGCGAGGGCACGGGCAGAATTGACAGAGCGCAAATCCGCGCCGATGAGGATGACGGCTTTCACTGTTGGGCAGTGGCGCAGCATCGGGACGAGGCGTTCGCTGTAAGTAGGATCGCAGATGATGACGCGATCTTCGGCGTGGTTGATTACGTGGATGATTTGGTCGTCCATGAGATACCGGTTGAGGGGATGGAAGATTGCCCCCATCGCTGCCACGCCAAGCATGCTTTCCAGGTGCTCAGAACAGTTCGCCATGAAGGTAGCGACACGGTCTCCGATGCCCACTCCGAACACATCCCGGAGCCCTGTGGCCAACGCGCCAGCACGTGCTGCGATATCGCCATAAGTTGTGACTTCGGGTCTTCGGCCGAGATAGGTGGTGACAGTGGTGTGGCGATGGGCTGTTGCTCCAAAGTGGAGGATCCGCGACATAGAAAATGGGATCTCCTGCATGGTCGACTTCATGGTGTTATAGCCTACCGTTGTAGGTTCTGGCGGGGACAGGTGCTAGTCTTAGACATAACTTCGAGATTCACGCATCTGCGCAGTACCACCCCTCACATTTTTCTGCACTGTTTACTTGTTCAGCAACGAATGTGTTTGATGCTCAGCAATGGGTGTGCAGGGACTCTGTGTGTGGCTGGCCAAGCGCCCTAGGTTGCCTCGAAGAGTGGTTGAGCGTTTACTTCTTTTATTCGACGCCACTTTTTCACCACAATATTTTTCCTTCGGGTCTAAATCAGGGTCGTGTCGATCGCTCTGATTGGGGCTCAAAGATTCACCTGAAGATTTTCTACTTATCGTGTCGTTCGCGCTGCCAACGTGGAGCAGGACGACGTGAAAGGACTTTTGTGAGCCTGTCGGATATTCTCACCCGGGCCGAGACAAACGGTTTGGCTTCTCTGAAGTTGCCGGAATTGCGTCAGATCGCAGTTGCTCAGGGGTTGAAGGGCACTTCTGCTCTGCGCAAGGGGGATTTGATCGCAGCTATTGAGACTGCTGGGGGACGCGCCCATAATGGTGGCGCTCCAGTATCGGACCAGCCGGCAAAAACTACGCGGGTACAGACCACGCGGCGAAGGGGCACGCGCACGTCAGTGGACGACGCAACAGATGAGCAGTCCGGAGGCCAGGACACCCGGGCGGCGCATGTGGCCCGGACGGATCGTGATTCTAGCCCTGAGGGCGCCTCAGGTTCAGCCAATACGGGGGCGGATAAAGCTGCGGGTGTCTCCCGTGTTGACCGTGGAGATGCGGGTGTTTCCCGTGTTGACCGTGGAGATAAGGACAATGCCTCGGACAACAGTGATAATGCTGAGGATAGGGCTAGCAGCAACGGCCGTAATGATCGCACTGGCAACCGCGCTGATAACTCCGACGATGACGATAACCAGGGGCGTGGGCGTAACCGCCGTAACCGCCGCAACCGCCGCAACCGTCGCAACCGTGGGCGTGACCGCAACCAGGACAATCAAGGTAGCGATAATAACCAGGACAATCAGGGCGGAGGCCGCAACGATAGCCGTGGTAACGACCATCGTGGCCAGGATAACCAGGGCAATAAACAGGACAAGCAGAATAATGAGCCCCCTGTGCTCACCCCGGTCGCCGGCATCCTTGATTTTGCCGATGCCAATACGGCTTTCATCCGCACCACGGGATACCACGCGGGGGCGACGGACGTGTATGTGCCGATCAATATGGTGCGCAAGTTCGGGATGCGCCATGGTGATGCTATCGTCGGGGCTATTCGGCAGAAGAATAACGATAACCGCGGCGGAAATGGGGGAGGACGTGGCAACCGCGGACGTAACCGTCAGAAGTACACACCTTTGTATTCCGTTGAAACCGTTAACGGTTTAACTCCGGAATTAGCCGCTCAGAGGCCGCAGTTTTCTAAGCTCACCCCGCTGTATCCTAATCAGCGACTGCGTTTGGAGACCGAGCCCAAAGTATTGACCACACGCGTCATCGATCTGATTATGCCGATCGGTAAAGGACAGCGCGCACTGATTGTCTCCCCACCCAAGGCCGGTAAAACCACCATCTTGCAGGACATCGCAAATGCGATTTCCAAGAACAACCCGGAGTGCTATCTCATGGTTGTCCTTGTGGATGAGCGTCCCGAAGAAGTGACCGATATGCAGCGCAGCGTTAATGGTGAGGTCATTGCTTCTACGTTTGACCGTCCACCGGGAGAGCACACTGCTGTAGCTGAGCTCGCAGTAGAGCGAGCAAAGCGCCTTGTCGAGCAGGGTAAAGACGTCGTAGTACTCCTGGATTCCATTACTCGTCTGGGTCGCGCATACAACAATTCATCGCCAGCATCAGGGCGGATCTTGTCCGGTGGCGTGGATTCGAATGCCCTCTACCCACCGAAGCGCTTCTTAGGCGCGGCTCGCAATATCGAGAATGGTGGTTCGCTGACAATCATCGCGACAGCCATGGTGGAAACTGGTTCCGCTGGTGACACAGTTATTTTCGAGGAATTCAAGGGGACGGGTAACGCTGAGCTGAAACTTGATCGCAAGATTGCAGAGCGTCGCGTATTCCCGGCTGTGGATGTCAACCCTTCGGGTACCCGTAAGGATGAGCTGCTTCTGAGCCCGGAGGAAGCACGGATTATGCACAAGCTGCGTCGTATTCTGTCTGCGCTCGACCCTCAGGCAGCCATTGACCTGCTCATCAAGCAGCTGCGTAAAAACAAGACCAACCGTGATTTCATGTTGCAGGTTGCAAGCTCCGCACCGCTGGCAGGCGAGGACGAGGAGGAGTAACAATGAGCCAATCTCCGTCAATGATCGACGACATCCTGTCTGAGTACCAGGGTTTGGAAATGCAGCTGGGGGATCCCGAACTGCATAATGACCCCTCCGCCGCCCGTAAAGTGGGCAAACGTTTTTCTGAACTCCAACCGATCATCCAGACGTATGAGCGTTTGGAACAGGCTCGTGAGGACCATGAGGCTGCCTCGGAAATGGCTAGTGAAGACAAGGAATTCGCCGAAGAGACAGAACGACTCGAGGCCGAGATCGCTGAATTGGAAGAGAAACTCACGGATCTGCTCGCTCCACGCGATCCACACGATGGCGATGACATCGTGATGGAGATCAAATCTGGAGCTGGTGGGGAAGAAGCTGCGCTGTTCGCTGGCGAGTTGGCTCGCATGTACCAGCGTTACGCCGAACGCCATGGCTTTAGTACGGAAATACTTGGACTTAACGAAACCGATCTGGGTGGCGTAAAGGATATGACCATGTCTATCCGTTCCAAACAGCCATCGCGAGATGGAGCGTGGGCTGCCTTCAAGTTCGAAGGTGGAGTACACCGAGTGCAGCGTATTCCCGTCACGGAGTCGCAGGGTCGTATTCAGACCTCCGCCGCGGGTGTGCTGGTGTACCCGGAACCGGATGAAATAGAGGATGTGCAGATCGATGACAAGGATCTGCGCGTTGATGTCTATCGTTCCTCTGGTAAGGGTGGACAGGGTGTGAACACCACGGATTCGGCCGTGCGCATTACACACTTGCCAACGGGGATTGTCGTGACCTGTCAGAAGGAACGTTCTCAGATTCAGAACAAGGCTCGTGCTATGCAGGTTCTAGCTGCTCGTCTCCAGCAGATGGAAGAGGAGAAGGCTGAGGCTGAGGCTGCGGAAGGACGTGCTGCGCAGATTCGCACTATGGATCGTTCTGAGCGCATCCGCACGTATAACTTCCCTGAGTCCCGCGTCTCGGATCACCGCATTGGGTATAAGGCGAATAATCTGGATGCGGTGTTGGGGGGAGACCTCGAGGCGCTGTTCGCAGCATTGAAAGAGGCTGAGCGTCAACGTCGACTAGAAGCCGAGGACTAATCCGCTGTGGACAACACAGATCACACCCGCCTCACTGTTGACGATGCAGTGCGTGCGGGTGCCCGCGTTTTGGAGCAGGCTGGGATAGACGCACCGGTGGTGGAATCCCGTCTGCTCATGGGCTACGCTCTTGCAGATTTTCCGAGGGAAGGGGAGCCAAGGGTCGCTCTGAGTACTACTGATCTGTTCTTGAGAGGAAAAGAATCCGCACCAGAAGTGTTCACATCTTGGGTTCAACGGCGTGCCCAACGTGTACCTTTGCAGCATATTGTGGGCTCTGCAGCGTTCGCTGGCCTGGATTTTTTGAGTTCGCCGGCGGGATTTATTCCGCGTCCAGAAACGGAGTTGCTGGTGGAATGGGGTGACCGCTGGCTGCGTAGCTACTGGACGAGGCGCACAACATACGAACTGAGTCGTCGCTTATTTTCTGGTCATCTCACTGTGGTTGACGTGTGTTCGGGTCCGGGAACCATTGCCCTGGCGTTGGCTCACCGTTTGTCTTCGCTGACGACGCCAGATATAGAGATCATTGGGTTGGAACGTGACGCGGATGCTCTTGAATTGGCTCATGCAAATGAAGCCCAGCTGCGTGGAAGGGGCTTGTTGAGGGAAAACGTCGCTGTGCGGTTTATCCAAGCGGATGTGCGAGAACCGGATATCGTTGGCCGTCTCGGCCTTAGCGGCGTGGCTCAGCTGGTGTTAAGCAATCCTCCTTATGTTCCGGAAGCTGCCTTAGAGGAGGGGCTCATCAGTCCGGAAGTAAAAGCAGATCCGCATAGTGCAGTGTTCGCCGGTCCTGACGGCATGAATTTGATGAACCCGCTGGCTCAGGCGATCCATCTGCTCAGTGCACCCGTGGCGGGCGTAGCAGTGGAACACGATGACGCGAAAGGAGCCGATGTGCGTAGTGTGATGGAAGCTCATGGAATGATCGATGTGACACAGCACCAGGATTACGCGGGACGGGATCGATTTGTGACAGCTTCTATCGTGCGGGATCCTGGTTTCATTCCTCGGAGCAGGGTGTGGAAGTAGGTGGCGTCCATGCCCTCTCATGAAACCCGTGGAAATGGAACAGTGGCAGAGTGTGGAACTTGGGTTGTGTGGCACTAGAGTTAATTGCGCACACTGAGTGATTAATGAGCAATAAATAGAGCGTAATAAAGAGAACAAAGGCGAGTTTGAGTGATGTCACAGCGCGTCGATGCGACGGATCCTTATGATCGAGAGGATGCAATCACGACGGCGGCCTCTGCCGTGAAAGGGGGGCGCTTGGTGGTCTTGCCAACGGATACTGTGTACGGCATCGGTTGCGATGCATTCGACAATGAGGCTGTCAATGCGTTGTTGCGCGCCAAGCACCGTGGCCCGGATATGCCTGTCCCCGTTTTGGTGGGTAGTTGGAATACGGTTCAAGGATTGGTTCGCGACTACAGCTTCACTATGCGTCGTCTCGTCGAGGCTTTTTGGCCTGGTGGGTTGTCGGTCGTTGTGCACCAAGCTCCGAGTTTGGCGTGGAATCTCGGTGATACGCGCGGGACCGTCATGTTACGTATGCCGATGCATCCGGTTGCTATCGATCTGCTGAACCAGACCGGACCGATGGCTGTCAGCTCGGCGAATATTTCTGGTCAACCTCCCGCTACCACTGTTGACATGGCGGAAAATCAGTTAGGCAACGATGTCGCCGTTTATCTAGATGGGGGAGAGGCAACTATTGGCGAGGCGTCTACCATCGTCGACTTGTCGTCCGGAAAACCCCGAATTCTTCGTGAAGGAGCTCTGAGTGCGGAGAAGATTGGCAAGGTGCTGGGCATGTCCGCAGCCGAATTGCGAGGACAAGTGTAAACAGTGACTACGGCACAGGAGACGTTTCATCTCACCCATCTGGCGCAACCCAGCGTCGGGGCTGGTGTTCCTTTGCGCGAACTTGCTCTGGTTCTTTTAGTAGGCTGTGCTGTCACCTACCTCGTCACTGGTATCATTCGCAGCATCATGATGCGCTATGGGCAAGTGAATGCTCCTCGTGAGCGTGATGTCCACAAGATCCCCACTCCTCGTTTAGGTGGGGTGGCGATGTTCACAGGTGGGATTATCGCCATCGTGTTGGCTTCCCAGCTTCCAGCTTTGAATCGCGGTTTTCCTCCGGTGACTCCCGATATGGCGGCCGTCGTGATGGCTGCCTTTGTCATTGTGGTTGTCGGTGTAATCGATGATCTCTACGATATTTCGTGGATGTTGAAGCTTGGTGGACAGCTGGGCGGGGCTGTGGTGATGAGCATTATGGGATTATCGTGGTATCTCATCTATGTTCCCATAGGGGACGGCACCACGCTGATTCTAGACCAGATCCAGTCCACAGTCTTGACTGCTTTGCTTACTGTGACGATTATTAACGCGATGAATTTCGTCGACGGTCTCGACGGTCTCGCGGCAGGGCTGGGAGCGATCGCGGCCGGGACAATTCTCATTTACTCCTTGACGATCCTGCATGATCAGGGCGGGACGGTGTCGGCTTACCCTCCGGCAATTATTTCTACTGTGCTGCTCGGTGTATGCGTTGGGTTTCTACCGCATAATTTCTCCCCCGCCCGTATTTTCATGGGTGACTCAGGTTCGATGCTCATTGGCTTGATGCTCTCAGCTGCGTGTGTATCTGCTTCCGGACGCATCAATATGTCCTTGTATGGCACAGCGGATATGTTCGCGTTACTCTCTCCGGTGATCGTGGTTGTGGCGGCCTTGTCCATCCCGCTGTTGGACTTGCTTATGGCAGTGGTTCGCCGGGTAGGGGCGGGGAAGTCACCGTTTGCGCCCGATAAGATGCACCTTCACCACCGTTTGTTGCGTCTGGGGCACAGTCAGAAGCACGTGGTATTGGTACTGTATAGCTGGGTTGCTGTGGTCGCCTTCGGCGCGGTGGGAGCCTCGGTTCTTCCGACAACGTTGACTCTTGTGTTGTTTGTCGGGGCGCTCGCTTTGGTCGGTGTGGTGACGATCGTTCCTTTTCGACGTCACAACGGTGAATTATCCAAGCCTGACAGTGCCGTATAGACTCGATCTCTGTGACTAGTAGCGACGTGAATGATAAATCGATGGCTAACAAGCCGCTGCCAGAGCTCAACGATACGACGCATGCAGATGACCATAATTGGCCTTTGAGGCGCGCGTTGAAAGTCAGCGGGATTGCACTAGCTATCATTGGCATCGTTTCGCTGGCAATCTGGGGAGCCCTGCGCGATATGCCTGGTATCTGGGGCGTGTTGATTGGTGTCGCAATTGCAGGTGGATTCATGTTGATGACTGTTGTGGTGACGCTGATGACCTCTCGTTCCACCCCGGCAACCACGATGGCCGCAGTTTTGGGAAGTTGGCTCGCCAAGATCGCTGTGGTTCTCGTAGTGATGTTGCTTATCAAAGACATGACGTTTTACGACCGCGCTGCGCTGGCTACCACCATGATCGTCAGTCTCGTTGTATTGCTCGCTACCGAAACGTGGTCCGTGACCAAAGCGCAGCAGGTTTACATCTAAGCGCTGGCAGTTGAGATTCTTACTCCCTAAGCCAACCTGTTCCTTTAAACCAACATGTTTAAGCCAACAGGTCTAGATGTAGATACGTTTTCACTGGGATGAGGTGGCTTTTGCTGAGGTAGTGCTAGATGTGAGGCAGATCCTTGACACAAAAGGGGGTAAAAATGGGCAAGCGTGATCTAAAGCACACCAGATTTTCTCGCTGGGTGAGAAAGGGAGTCATGGTGTCATAAAAAGAAGAAAGTGCATGTCAAAGGTTTATTTATAGGAGAAGACGGGGATTTGTACGGGTGAAAAGGTGGGGTGACGGCGTAGCCTGTGAGAATGCTGAAAATCCAGTGAGGAGCATACAAGAAAACAGGGGGGACATGCTGAAAGTCACTTAGCGGTATGGGCAACGAAACTGATAAGGTTTCAATGGGCCATAAAGGTGGAATAGCAAGCATGGTGCTTGCGTACATGCCACTAGGCACCGCCGACTTGATTGGGGACGTGCGACGGAGTCCCTACACAGTCGGTAAGCATCTCAACAGAGACCTCCATCGCACCGCTTGACATTAATAGAATGTCCCGCGGCCCTATCACGGGAGAGAACGCTGAGCGTAACAACCTTGGCCATGAAGGGTGAGTTCCACAGCCCTTCATTGGAACACGAATTCTTCCCGGGGCAATTGGATCCAAACCGGCTATGGTTTGACGGATTCCTCAACGGCGCCTTTGCACTGGATCGCTTGATGATCATTCGCATCCTGATGATCCTGCTTATCACCGCTTTCTTCTTCTTTGCTATGCGCAAGCCGAAGTTGATTCCGCGCGGTGTGCAGAATTTCGCAGAGCTCGCACTGGATTTCGTCCGCATCCATATTGCGGAGGACATTTTGGGGAAGAAGGAGGGACGTCGTTTCCTTCCTGTCATCGCAGCGATTTTCTTCACCGTTCTTGCAGTGAACCTGCCGACGATCATCCCATTCTTGAACATCTCGCCTAGCGCGCGTATCGGCCTACCCCTGGTATTGGCTCTCGTGGCTTACGTGGTGTTCATTTACGCGGGTGTAAAGCGCTACGGTTTCGGCAAGTTTGTGAAGTCTTCGCTGGTTATACCAGGTCTGCCACCATTCCTTCACGTAATCGTGGTGCCGATTGAATTCTTCTCCACCTTCGTCCTACGTCCAATGACGTTGACCATTCGTCTTATGGCCAACATGTTGGCCGGACACCTCATTCTCGTCATGCTGTTTAGCGCCACGAACTTCTTCTTCTGGCAGCTCAACGGCTGGACCTTGCTGGCTGGCGGTACCATCCTCTTCGCCATTGCATTCTCCTTCTTCGAGCTCATGGTCATCTTCCTGCAGGCATACATTTTTGCCCTGTTGACGGCCGTGTACATCGAGTTGTCTTTGCACGCCGACGAGCACTAAGCCACCGGGTAACTATCAACCAAATAACGTCTCGACCAGGCACTAAGAACACGGAAAACCTCGTCTGGTCGGTCACCAGAAAGGCTATGTAAATCATGAACGACCTCATTCTTCTGGCTCAGGATTCCACCACCGCTCTGACCGGTCTGGGCTCCATTGGCTACGGCCTGGCAGCTATCGGCCCTGGCATCGGTGTGGGTCTGGTTGCAGGTAAGACTGCTGAGGCTATGGCTCGCCAGCCAGAGATGGCAGGCCAGCTGCGTACCACCATGTTCCTGGGTATCGCTTTCACTGAGGCACTGGCACTGATCGGTCTGGTTGCCGGCTTCCTGTTCGCCTAATTGCGGATTGACGGTTGTGGCGGAGCTTCCGCGAAACCGTGAGAAGCAATACGACAACAACCGAGTCCTATTTATTAACCCGCAAGAGAGCGAAAGCTGGACATTATGACTAACTACATTATGTTGCTGGCTGACGGCGACATTCCAATGGAAAATGCGCCTAGCCCGCTGATTCCACCGCTGTACGATGTCGTCTGGTCTCTCATTCCTTTTGTAGTCATCCTGGTGGTCTTCTGGAAGTTCATCCTTCCTAAGTTCCAGGAAGTGCTACAACAACGCGAAGATCAGATTGAGGGTGGCATCCAGCGTGCCGAGGCAGCGCAGGCTGAAGCCAAGGCTGCACTCGAGAAGTACAACGCTCAGCTCGCAGAGGCTCGTACCGAGGCCGCCCAGATTCGCGATGACGCCCGTTCCCAGGGTCAGAAGATCATCGCTGATATGAAGGCTCAGGCTACCGATGAGTCCAATCGCATCGTCGAATCTGGACATAAACAGCTTGAGGCTCAGCGTGCCGCCGTCGTGTCCGACCTGCGCAAGGAGATGGGCGAGAACTCTATTTCCCTCGCCGAGCGGCTCCTGGGCGAGCAGCTATCTGATGACGTGAAGCGTTCGGGCACTATCGACAACTTCCTTGCCGATCTCGATCGAGTCGGCACCGCTGGGAAGTGATCGGTATGCACGCAGCGAGCCGAGAGGCATTGGAGCGACTCAAAACTTCCCTGGATCAGGGACTGAATGAGTCCGCCAACACGGTTGAAATTGGAGCTACGACTGGTTCTGAGCTGTTTGAGGTCGTCGAGTTGCTCGACTCCGAACGCAGCCTGCGCGTCGCACTCGTAGACAGTGCCGCCGCTCCGGAACAGCGCGTATCTCTAATTAAGGGCCTGCTGGCTGGCAAAGTATCTGCCTCCACTGAGGAGATCGTGTCCGCTGCTGTGTCCCAAAACTGGTCTGACACGCGCGACTTCCGCAATGGTTTGGTAGCGCTAGGGCGTCGCGCCCTGCTCCGTTCCGCGGAAGCGCAAGGTCAGCTAGAGCGCGTTGAGGAGGAACTTTTCCAACTCGCACGCATCGTTGAGCGCGAGCCACAACTTGAGATGCTGTTGGCAGACAAGTCTGCGTCCGAGGACGCACGTCGCGATCTGCTGGCAAAGGTGCTGTATGGCAAAGTCACCTCTGTTACTGAAGCCTTAGCACTGCAGGCGGTTGGCCGCGTACAGAAGCGTCCGGTCGAAGATCTGGATGCACTGTGTGACGAGGTAGCAGCACTGGACGGCCGCGAGGTTGCTCGCGTTCGCAGCGCAGCGCCACTGGGTGAACAGCAGCAGTCCCTTCTGGCGGACAAGCTGGAAAAGATTTACGGTCGCAAAATTGCGGTTCATTCCGAGGTTGACTCCAGCCTCCTCGGTGGTGCCGTAATTCGCGTCGGCGATGAAGTGATCGACGGAAGCACTGCAGGCAAGCTGCAGCGGCTGCGTCGTTCCCTCGCCTAAGACGGACCAAAGCAAAACGAAGTAAAGCTGGAAGACGAAACCGAGAGCAGGAAGAACATGGCGGAGCTGACGATCTCCTCCGACGAGATCCGTAGCGCGATTGCGAACTACACCTCGAGCTACTCCCCGGAGGCCTCCCGTGAGGAGGTCGGCGTGGTTACGACGGCAGCTGACGGCATCGCTCAGGTGAGCGGTATGCCATCTGTGATGGCCAACGAGCTGCTCGAGTTCCCAGGTGGCGTGATCGGCGTCGCACAGAACCTCGACACCGACAAGGTCGGCGTCGTGGTACTGGGTAACTACGAGACCCTCAAGGAGGGCGACGAGGTTAAGAGGACCGGAGAGGTCCTGTCCATCCCGGTCGGGGATAATTTCCTTGGCCGCGTTATTAACCCACTGGGTCAGGCCATCGACGGCCTTGGCAACATTGAGGCTGAAGAAGATCGCGTGTTGGAGCTGCAGGCTCCATCCGTGCTGATGCGTCAGCCGGTGGAAGAGCCGATGCAGACTGGCATCAAGGCTATCGATGCCATGACCCCAATTGGCCGTGGTCAGCGCCAGCTGATCATTGGTGACCGCAAGACCGGTAAGACCTCGGTCTGTATCGACACCATTCTTAACCAGCGTGCCAACTGGGAATCTGGTGACCCTAAGAAGCAGGTACGCTGCATTTACGTTGCGATTGGTCAGAAGGGTTCGACCATCGCATCCATCCGTAAGACCCTGGAAGAAAACGGCGCTCTGGAGTACACCACCATCGTGGCTGCCCCAGCGTCCGATTCCGCAGGCTTTAAGTGGCTGGCTCCATTTGCCGGCGCTGCCTTGGGTCAGCACTGGATGTACCAGGGCAAGCACGTTCTGGTTATTTACGATGATCTGACCAAGCAGGCTGAAGCTTATCGTGCAATTTCCCTGCTGCTGCGCCGTCCACCAGGACGTGAAGCGTACCCAGGTGACGTCTTCTACCTGCACTCCCGTTTGCTGGAGCGTGCTGCAAAGCTGTCTGATGATTTGGGCGGCGGTTCCCTCACCGCGCTTCCTATCATCGAAACCAAGGCGAACGACGTCTCCGCCTTCATTCCAACCAACGTTATTTCTATTACTGACGGCCAGGTCTTCCTGGAGTCCGACCTGTTCAACCAGGGCGTTCGTCCGGCAATTAACGTCGGTGTGTCCGTATCCCGCGTCGGTGGTGCCGCACAGACTAAGGGTATGAAGAAGGTTTCCGGTTCCCTGCGTCTGGATCTTGCCGCTTACCGTGATCTGGAGGCCTTCGCAGCCTTCGCATCCGACCTAGATCCAGCCTCTAAGGCGCAGCTTGAGCGCGGTAAGCGCCTGGTTGAGCTGCTGAAGCAGACAGAGACCAAGCCACAGTCCGTTGAAGACCAGATGGTCTCCATCTACCTCGCCGGCGAAGGCGAGTTTGACGACGTTCCAGTTGAGGACGTACGTCGCTTCGAAGAAGAGCTGCTCGAGCACCTGCACTCCAACCATGCCGGAGTTTATGAACAGATCGAGGGCGGGCAGGCGATGTCCGGCGAGACTCAGTCCGAGCTGAAGAGCGCAATCGCTGACTTCAAGCGTTCTTTCCAAACCACCGAAGGTGAAACCATCATCAATGAGGTCGAGCCACGTGCTTTGGAAGATCACGAGGTCAAGAAGTCCCAGATCACTGTTTCCCGCAAGACCAAGTAAGGGTTAGACAGGATCGTGACCACTATGACCATTAACGGACAAGAAGGGAGGCGATAGCGATGGCTAGTCTTCGCGAACTGAGGACACGCATTAAATCCGTGAACTCAACGAAGAAGATCACCAAAGCTCAGGAGCTGATCGCCACCTCGAGGATCACGAAGGCGCAAGCTCGCGTGGCAGCTTCTCAGCCATACGCTGATGAAATCACTCACGTGATTCAGCGTCTGGCCTCAGCATCAAGTCTGCAGAACAAGATGCTGCAGGAGCCTGAGAATGCCCAGCGTGCCGCAATCCTCGTGGTCTCGAGTGACCGTGGTATGTGCGGTGGCTACAACAACAACGTGTTCAAGACGACTGCGGAACTGCGGAAGAAACTGCAGAACGAAGGCAAGGAAGTTGTCTTGTACGTCGCAGGCAGCAAGGGCGTTGGTTACTACAACTTCCGTAACCAGAGCCTCGGCGGCTCGTGGACTGGTTTCTCCCAGGATCCAGATTTTGACGCGACCCACAACCTGCGTCATCACCTGATCGACGGCTTTGTCGCCGGCTCCGAGGGCACTGCAAAATGGCGCGACGGCGTCAATGCTCCAGAGGGCGAAGGTGTCAAGGGCTTCGACGAAGTGCACATTGTTTACACCGAGTTTGAATCCATGCTGACCCAGAAGGCGCGTGCGCACCGTATGTTGCCTATTGAGATGCGCGTGGAGGAAGAGAAGTTCGAACTGGGCGATGACTTGGTCTCCGATAAGGCCGAGCATGTCGGCGCTGAATATGAGTTCGAGCCGGACCCGGACACACTGCTTGACGCACTGCTGCCGCAGTATGTCTCCCGTGGCATCTTTGCCGCGATGCTCGAGGCTGCTGCGTCTGAGTCTGCTGCACGTCGTACCGCTATGAGTGCGGCAACGGACAACGCAACGGATCTGGTAAAGCAGCTTTCACGCGTTGCTAACCAGGCTCGTCAGGCCCAGATTACCCAGGAAATCACAGAGATCGTCGGTGGCGCATCCGCACTCGGCGATAGCGGAGAAAGTGACTAAATATGACTACAGCAATTCAGGAGCAGCAAAACGCTGCGCCGACTGCTGCGGGCCGCGTCGTGCGAGTCATCGGCCCGGTTGTCGACGTGGAATTCCCACGCGGCCAGCAGCCGGCTCTGTTTAACGCCCTGACTGTCGAGGTAACCCTCGAAGCAGTGGCTAAGACCATCACCCTTGAGGTAGCGCAGCACCTCGGTGACAACCTCGTTCGTGCCGTGTCCATGGCACCGACCGACGGCCTCGTCCGCGGCGCGGAGGTGAAGGATTCCGGCAAGCCAATTTCCGTCCCAGTGGGCGACGTTGTGAAGGGCCACGTGTTCAACGCACTGGGTGACTGCATCGACGAGCCAGGTTTGGGCCGTGATGGCGAGCAGTGGGGTATCCACCGCGAACCACCAGCATTCGATCAGCTGGAGGGTAAGACCGAGATCCTCGAAACCGGCATTAAGGTTATCGACCTGCTGACCCCTTACGTGAAGGGCGGCAAGATCGGCCTGTTCGGTGGTGCCGGCGTGGGTAAGACCGTGCTTATCCAGGAAATGATCACCCGTATTGCTCGCGAGTTCTCCGGTACCTCCGTGTTCGCCGGTGTGGGCGAGCGTACCCGTGAGGGCACCGACCTGTTCCTCGAAATGGAGGAAATGGGCGTGCTTCAGGACACCGCATTGGTGTTCGGACAGATGGATGAGCCACCAGGAGTTCGTATGCGTGTGGCTCTGTCCGGCCTGACTATGGCGGAGTATTTCCGCGATGTTCAGGGTCAGGACGTGCTTCTGTTCATCGACAACATCTTCCGCTTCACCCAGGCTGGTTCTGAGGTATCCACTCTGCTGGGTCGTATGCCGTCCGCAGTGGGTTACCAGCCAACCCTGGCTGATGAGATGGGTGTTCTGCAGGAGCGCATTACCTCTACCAAGGGCAAGTCAATCACCTCCTTGCAGGCTGTTTACGTGCCGGCCGATGACTACACCGACCCGGCACCGGCAACCACATTCGCTCACTTGGACGCAACCACCGAGCTTGACCGTGGTATCGCCTCGAAGGGTATTTACCCAGCAGTTAACCCGCTGACCTCCACCTCTCGTATCCTCGAGCCAGGCATCGTGGGTGAGCGTCACTACGAGGTTGCTCAGCGCGTGATCCACATCCTGCAGAAGAACAAGGAACTCCAGGACATCATCGCCATCCTCGGTATGGACGAATTGTCCGAAGAGGACAAGGTGACCGTGCAGCGTGCACGTCGCTTGGAGCGCTTCCTGGGACAGAACTTCTTCGTCGCGGAGAAGTTCACCGGTATCCCAGGCTCCTACGTTCCTCTGAAGGACACCATCGATGCTTTCGAGCGCATCTGCAACGGTGAGTTCGACCACTACCCAGAGCAGGCTTTCAACGGCCTGGGTGGTCTGGACGACGTTGAGGCTGCGTACAAGAAGCTCAACGAGAAGTAAGGGGAGTCGCACATGGCTGAGATTGCCGCTCAATTGGTCGCTGTGGAACGCGCGCTGTGGTCTGGTACTGCAACGTCCGTGACTGCTCAGACGACTGAAGGCGAGATCGGCGTGCTCCCCGGTCACGAGCCTCTGCTCGGCCAACTGGTCGAGAACGGCGTTGTGGTCATTCGGACAAGCGACGGTGAAAAGAAGGTGGCGTCCGTGAAGGGCGGTTTCCTCTCCGTATCTTCTGAGAAGATCACCATCTTGGCTGACTCCGCTGTATGGGCCGATGAGGTCGATACAGCAGAGGCGGAAAAGCGCATGCAGAATGCTGATTCCGACGAGGAGAAGCAAGCTGCCGAGTCCGAGTTGCGCGCTGTGAAGCGACTTCAGGAGAAGTAGTTCCTGGCACCTGGGTCTCACCTGAGGCCTGGGTCAGGAGGTACATTCACACCTTGCAACCCCTGTATGGGAGAGCTGTCCGTGAAAGGCCGGCTACCTCCCTGCGGGGGTTTTGCCATGTTATTGTTTTGCCGCCAATTGGCTTATCTGTAGGGGCGGCGTATGTTGTTTTTATAGTGTTTCCACTTTGACGGTAGAGGCGTGGCACCTAATGAAGACGTTGATGTTCATTCTTGTCGCGATAGTACTCATCGCGTGTTGTGCTGCGCTGTGGCGCTTTTTGAATCTGCGTTCCCAGGGGTATCCCGTGGTCGTCCGAAGTCTTCCGAACCAGGATGGTAGGCATTGGCGTCACGGGGTTTTGTTGTATGCAGGCACTTCTGCACGGTTCTATCAACTCCGGAGTCTGCGTCCTCAGTGTGATTTAAGGTTCACCCGACTGGGCACCGAGATTATCGGTCGCCGGGAGATATCTCATTTTGAGCGCAAATTCTTGGAGGCTAACTTGCATGCGGTGGAGATTGCACACCGTGGTAAGCGTTATGAGATGGCTTTGGATGCTCAAGGGGATACAGCTCTCGTCGCATGGCTGGAATCTGGGCCGTCGGCCCGTCGTGACCGGAACTCTGCATATAACAATCCACGTCCTATCTAAATAGTTTGTTTCCTTATCTGCCCCACCTTGGTGAGGTGATATAGCTCTATCCGCGCTATTCTGTAGCAATGCGTCTTGTCATTGCTCGCTGTAGCGTCGATTATTTGGGTCGGTTGGAAGCTCATTTGCCGGAGGCTGATCGTCTCATCATGGTCAAGGCCGACGGCTCCGTATCGATTCACGCAGATGACCGTGCTTATAAGCCGCTGAATTGGATGACTTCCCCGTGTACTCTGACAGAGCTGTTGCCCTCCTCGACAGGCAACGCCGAGGATCCTTTACTCGACGCAACTACGCATCCCGAGTTCGACGATCCGAGGGTGAAACAGCTATGGATCGTGTCCAACAAGACTGCCGAACAGCTGCGCATCCGGATTTATGACATCCACTCCGATTCCTCCCATGACTTGGGAGAAGACCCTGGATTGCAAAAAGATGGTGTGGAAGCCCATTTACAGGAGCTTTTGGCGGAGCAGATCGAGCTTTTGGGGGAGGGATTTAGTTTGGTAAGCAGAGAATATCCAACGCCCATTGGTCCCGTGGATATTTTGTCCCGAGATGCTGATGGCGGCACCGTCGCAGTGGAAATCAAGCGCCGTGGTGGGATTGATGGCGTCGAACAGCTAACTCGCTATGTGGAACTGCTCAACCGCGATGAATTATTGGCTCCTGTCTCTGGTGTGTTTGCTGCACAGGAGATCAAGCCACAAGCTAGAACCCTCGCGGAGGATCGGGGTTTTCGCTGTGTCACGCTCGACTATGCGGCGATGCGCGGCACCGATGACAGTGAGTTCCGCCTTTTCTAATGCCGTGCAATATCTCGCCTTGTGCGCAAACAAGCAGAGCCCCGATTTTACGCGTGAGCACCTCTCATGGCTCGAGCGGGTGTCTTAGAGATTGAATGGGAGTCCCGAGTCCCCGAGCGAGAATCCCTCAGGGCTCGAGTAGGAAGAAGCGGGCAGAGTGCGCCGGTATCTCTAGCACAGCGCTTGTTGCAAAACCGTGCGCACCAGGGCCTGAAGCAAGAAGATCACCCGTTGCCCGATCCGCTCCTTCATACTGTCCGTCATCGGTGTTGAGCACTTCCCGCCATGTGCCTTCAAAAGGAAGCCCGATGCGATAGTTGCTGTGTGTGGAGCCTGAGAAATTCACCACGCATGCGACAAGCTGCGTTCCGTCTACACTGCGGCGTAGATAGGACAGAACATTGTTGTGCGAATCGTCGGCTGCAATCCAGCTGAAGCCGTCGGGATCATGGTCATTGTTCCCGAGAGCCGGCAGCGAAGTGTAGAGCTCATTGAGCGTGGTAGACAACGCTGAGATGCCCCGGTGGTATTCGCCTTCCCAACCGTCTTGATCCCCCCAGTCCACGCCTCGTCCCTCGTTCCACTCCTGAACTTGACCGAACTCCTGGCCTTGGAAAAGCAGTTTCTTACCGGGGTGAGACCACATGTAGGCCAAGAGTCCGCGTACCATGGCCGCCCTGTCCCACGAGGAACTAGCGGGCATACGAGACCATAGAGTGCCTTTGCCATGAACTACCTCGTCATGGCTAATCGGCAGCACATAGTTCTCAGAGTAGGCATACACCATAGAGAATGTAATTTCGCCATGATGGTGTGAGCGATGTATCGGGTCTCTCTGAATGTATTCGAGGGTGTCGTGCATCCAGCCCATGTTCCATTTGAGGCTGAAACCCAGACCGTTTTCATGAGTTGGTTTGGTAACACCCGGCCAGGAGGTGGATTCTTCGGCGATGGTAAGCACACCCGGAACATCGCGCTGTACCGTCGCGTTCATCTCCTGAAGGAAGCTCACGGCGTCAAGATTCTCGCGGCCACCATAGATGTTCGGCAGCCATTCACCCTCTTTGCGGGAATAATCCAGGTAGAGCATGGAGGCCACAGCGTCGACCCGCAGGCCGTCGATATGGAACTCACGGCACCAGTACAGGGCATTAGCGACAAGGAAATTTTTCACTTCATTGCGGCCAAAGTCGAAGACGTGAGTGCCCCAGTCAGGTTGATCACCCCGGCGCGGATCTGGGTGCTCGTAGCAGGCCTGGCCGTCAAAGCGGGCTAGAGCCCACTCATCGCGTGGAAAGTGGCCGGGAACCCAGTCCATGATTACGCCGATACTCTCTGCATGGAATGCATCGATGAGCGCGCGGAAATCATCCGGTGTGCCGAAGCGGTTATTGGGGGCATAGTAGCTGGTGACTTGGTAGCCCCATGACGGTTCGAAGGGATGCTCGGAGACTCCCATGAGTTCAACGTGCGTATATCCCTTGTCTTTGACGTAGCTGACGAGTTCTGTGGCCATGTCTTTATAGCTCAGCCCCTTACGCCAGCTGCCGAGGTGTACCTCGTAGATGCTCATCGGTTCATGGCGGAAGTCCTGTGATGCTCGATGCTCGATCCATTGCGCATCGTTCCACTGATATGTGTCGGCTCCCACAACGATGGAGGCTGTCGCCGGTGCTTGTTCGGCAAGGCGTGCCATGGGATCAGCTTTGTCTAAACGGTTGCCGTCGCCGGTCGTAATAGAGAACTTATAGTGGGAGCCAGCACCGACACCGGGGATATAGAGCTCCCAAATACCGGTCGAGCCGAGGCAACGCATAGGGTGCTGGCGCGGGTTCCATCCATTGAAGTCTGCTATGACAGCTACTCCAGCCGCGTGCGGAGCCCAGACGGAAAATGCCACCCCGGTGGGATTGCCTTCGTGATCGGTCAGTTCACGCGCCCCCAGGGCTTCCCAGAGGCGCTCGTGGCGACCTTCGCCGATGAGATGGAGATCCAATTCTCCCACTGTGGGCAGCGAAGCGTAGGGGTCGTCGATACGAGCGGTATGCTCTCCCCAGGTCACTTCATAAGAATAGGATTCGTAGCGCTCGGTCGAATCGGTGAGCAATTCGAAGATGTCGTCGCCGATGTTGTGCATGGGCAGCGTGTTATCGCCGACCACGACGGATACACCGCTAGCGCCACACTGTACAGTGCGAAATACTGCTCGCGGGCCGTTGGCTGTCTCAACAAGATGGTGACCGAGCACATCGTGCGGGGCGTAGTGCCTGCACTGCTGTAGACGAGCTCGGTCGAATGGGTCTAGCAATATGGCGTGTGAATCCGTCATAGTGTCCAGCCTAGACCCAAATTTCTAACCGCGTGGATCGTATTCTTCCGTCTTTCCACCCCTGAAGGACAGAGGAGCTCGGCGAGACTTCGGCACGTCCGGAAAACGCAGGATGTGCGCCACTTGGAAGTGTGGGTCGAGGCGGACGTAGTTTTCCTTAGACCAGGCGAAGATCTGGTTGGTAGGCAGATCCAGAACCTCATAGTGCTCGTTAACGCCCAACGTATCGTCAAACCCCGCGCGCGGTGCCAGACCGACAGCCTCGAAGTCGATGCTCACGGTGCCTTCTTGGACATGTGTGGAGTCCAGGTTTACCACGACAAAAATGACGTTACCCGTGATGGTGTCGACACGTGAGTAGGCAAGTAGTTTGTCGTTGCTGGTTTGATGGAAGTGGAGGTTGCGCTGTTGTTGGAGTGCGGGGTTGTCATTACGCCACTTATTCAAAGCGGTGATCCACGGCTCCAAAGAGTCGCCGTTCGCAGCGGCTCGGGCGTAGTCGCGCGGGCGTAGCTCGTATTTTTCAGAGTCTAGGTATTCTTCCGATCCCTCGTGAACCGGGAGGTGTTCGAAGAGTTCGAAGCCGGAGTACATGCCCCACAACGGGGACATAGTGGAGGCAAGGGCGGCGCGGATGGCGAACATTGCTCGGCCTCCGGTCTGCAGGGACTCATGCAGGATGTCTGGAGTGTTGACGAAAAGGTTGGGGCGGAAGACATCTGCTCCAGTGGCGATGTCTGAGCCGAATTCCTCCAGTTCTTCTTTGCTGGTTTTCCACGTGAAATAGCTATAGGACTGTGTGAAACCGGCTTTAGCAAGCCCGTAGAGGCGAGGCGGGCGAGTAAAGGCCTCGGCGAGGAAGATGACGTCCGGGTCGGTGCGGTGGATTTCGTGGATAAGCCAGTGCCAGAAGTTGGTGGGTTTGGTGTGGGGATTATCTACTCGGAATACCCTCACTCCGCGGCTGATCCATAGACGAACGATATCGAGGACTTCTTGGTAGAGCCCCTCTGGGTCGTTGTCGAAATTGAGGGGGTAGATGTCTTGATATTTCTTCGGTGGGTTTTCTGCGTAGGCGATAGTTCCATCGGGGAGTACGGTGAACCATTCCGGATGGGCTGAGGCCCAGGGGTGGTCTGGTGCGCATTGGAGAGCGAGGTCGAGCGCTACGCGCAGACCGTTGTTTTTGGCCGTTGTGACAAAGTGAGCAAAGTCTTTGACGGTTCCGAGTTCAGGGTGTATTGCTTCGTGGCCGCCGTCGACGGAACCGATCGCCCATGGAGAGCCGACATCGTCTTTGGTAGGGGTCAGTGTGTTGTTGCGCCCCTTGCGGTTGATTTTTCCGATGGGGTGGATGGGTGGAAGGTAGATGGTATCGAATCCCATCGCCGCGATGCGGGGGAGGTCTTTTTCAGCCGACGCAAACGTGCCGTGAACCGGCCGCCCCTCGTCGTCCCAGCCTCCTGTGGAACGCGGGAAGAATTCATACCACGAGCCGAACCCCGATTCGAGTGGCTCTACGAGTACCTGGTGTTCCACGCCACGGGTCAGCAGGTCTCTGATGGGGCGATGGTTGAGGGCTTCCTCAACCTCAGGACGATGAGCCGGTGCGATGCGTTCCGCAAGCGGAAGAGATTCATCGCGCAGGACTGCAATCACTTCTTTCATGAGGGGCTTGTGGCGTCGGGAAACCTTATCTGCGGCTCGTTCAAACAGCCGTGCCCCCACCTCGAGGTCGTTGGCCATCATTTCGGCGTCTTGCCCGGCGTCGAATTTTTTGGTGATGGCGTTAAACCATGTGGCGGCGGGGTCGCTCCACGCATCCACCCGGAAGGTCCACAGTCCCGGCACGTCGGGGACGAAAAAGGCGTGACGGATATCGGGATTTCCGCGTTCACCGGCCTCGGGGGTCATTGTGATCTTTGCGCGACCGCCTTCGGCTCCGGCAGGACGGCGGACTACAAGGGTGGCAGATATGGCGTCGTGACCCTCTCTCCAGACAGTGGCAGAGACGGGGAATACTTGGCCTACAACGGCCTTTGCCGGGACTGTGCCTTCAGCGATAGATGGAGAGACGTTATCGATACCGAGACGGCCGATCATGGGTATAGCTCCTCGTGGTTGGTGCGCAATGCTACTACAAGACTAAATGTGCCTGTAGGTTTATGCAGTCAACGGAGCAGCCTCCCCCCATGACGGAGCAATCTGGGGCACGATGGAAGGCGTGACACATTCCACTAGCCCCATAATTTCTGCTCCCGCCACCGCTCCCGCCGTGGCGGAGGATCTCATTATTGATATGCAGGGTGTTTCCGTTGTACGCGGAGGTCGGGAGATCTTAGCACCCATGGATTGGCAGGTAGAGCTTGATGAGCGTTGGATCATCATAGGTCCAAATGGCGCGGGCAAAACCACGCTGATGCGCCTGGCCGCAGCCCAGATGTTCCCCACTACAGGAACGGTGACATTGGTAGGGGAGACCATGGGCACAGTGGATTTACGCGAAATCCGCACGGCTATAGGTATGTCCTCGTCCGCTATGGCTCAGCGCATCCCCAACGATGAAAAAGTCTCCGACATCGTCATCTCTGCAGGCTACGACGTGATGGGGCGTTGGCGTGAAGAGTACGACGAGATGGACTACGAGCGAGCCGTTGAGATCCTAGAACGGGTAGGTGCCTACCATTTGGCCGACCAGGAGTGGGGCACGCTCAGTGAAGGTGAGCGTAAGCGAACTCTCATTGCTCGGGCGATGATGACCGACCCGGAACTTTTGCTTCTCGATGAGCCAGGCGCAGGGTTGGATCTGGGGGGCCGGGAAGACCTCATCGAATTGTTGAGTGAGCTGGCCGATGATCCTGATTCCCCAGCTATCGTGATGATTACCCACCATGTGGAAGAGATCCCGCCCGGTTTTACCCACGGCATGCTGCTTGACGAAGGGGTAGTGGTAGCACAGGGAGTACTGGAGGATGTAATGACCTCAGGGAATCTTACGAAGGCTTTCCATCAGCCCATCGACGTGACATATAACGACGGTCGGTGGTTTGCGCGTCGCTCCCGCAGAGGCGGGGCACATCGTAGCCGTTCCTAGAGCCACTCTTCCCAGAGCTATTCCTCGGCTGGCAGTACGGCAGCCGTTGCTCGGTAGATATTTCTAGGTGGGGTACATGACAGCCGTTGCTCGGTAGTCGCGGATACTTCATGTCCGTGATAGAACAACCAAGAGAGAATTAGTGAGAACTGCGCACGTGAATGAAAAGGGAGAACGCCAGTGACTGCACAGCAGGACAGCGATCGCTTGGGGCCTACCAAGCCACGGCATGCATCTACCGTGATCCTGTTGCGTGATACGCTCTCCGGTCCCGAAGTCTATGTTCAGGAACGTGCCTCCACCATGGCTTTTTGTGCTGAGATGACTGTCTTCCCCGGGGGTGGGGTGGACTCGCGCGATATGCCTGGAGATGTAGACCAAGACGGACATGAATCGCCGGATCTGCAATGGCAGGGTCCAAGTGTTGCTTGGTGGTCTGAACGGCTGGCAAAGGATGAATCTATGGCGCGGGCGCTGGTATGTGCTGCCGTGCGTGAGACTTTTGAAGAGTCCGGAACCCTCTTGGCCGGAACCGTTGATGGCACCGTCGTGGCAGATACCGCCCCCTACCAGGAACAGCGCAAACAGCTGGAGAACCATCAGCTGGCTTTTTCAGACTTCATGAATAACAACGGTCTTGTTTTACGTGCTGATCTTCTGCGCCCGTGGGCCAATTGGGTGACGCCGAAGGAACAACCTATCCGTTATGACACGGCCTTCTTTGTTGCCGCACTACCGGAGGGGCAGCTGACGCGTGGCGACACACGTGAAGCCACCTCTACTGGCTGGTTCCGTCCCAACACGCTGCTGGATGGGTGGCGTAGCCGCAAGATTAACCTCATGCCACCCACCTGGGCTCAACTCAAGCTTTTAGACACGTTCCGAGACGTCCAGGAGGTCATGGATTTTTCCTCCAATCTCTCCGTGGATCCTGTCTTAGAAGAGCCGGTGGATGCGCCGTACATGGCTGAGTATTACCTGATGGAAACCAAGATGTTCGGCGCGCCGCGTCGGCATTTCGCGCCGGGGATGAAGTTTGCTGTGCCGCCTGAAAAATTGCCGGAGCATCCTTTCGAGAACCGGCCCGGGTCTTATTTGCAGTAGTAAGACCCCATCCGAAGTAGTAACCCTCCATCGCCATAGCCCCCTCGCAGTACTGAGCCCCGCTTCTGATGCGGTGAGCCTACCTTGAAGTGATGAGACTCAGTAAGAGCACGCGCGAACACATATCGACCCACGTACATTTGACGGTGTGAGAAGCTCAAACGGCTTCTCGCACCGTCTCCCCAGAAAAATGCCATGAAGGATCGCCATGCCCTATTCCCGTGAGGAATTGGACTTTCTGCTGTCCAATGATCAGGCCGTGACATATGCGGCCGATTTGGAGCTTAGCGCAGCGTCCGAGTTGAAAGATCTCACCGCCCTGCAGAAACTTTTTGGACAACATGCACGGAGTTTGGTGGAACTGACGCGGTCGAGACGGGTGGCGTCGAGAAAAATTGACAGCGCTGCACAGTGGTTGGTCGATAGCCCGAGTGCACAGCAAGCTACCCCGAGCCCAGTAGCACGGTTTCGGTCAAAGAATCTGGAAGATCTTGGGGTGGAGTGGGTGGCGGATGTGACATGCAGTATTGGAACGGAGCTGGCGCACCTTCATCAGGCCGGTATTCACGCTGTTGGCGCGGATTTAGATGAATCTCGCGTGCGGATGGCTTCTCACAACGTGCCTGAGTGCGCCGTAGTGCGTGCTGATGCGCTGCGTCCGGTCGTTGATGCTCCCGTGGTCATAGCCGATCCGGCTCGACGTGGTAGCTCCGGGCGGATTCATAGAATTACGGACCTCATGCCGCCACTGCCGGAATTGATTGCCGCACATAAAGGACGAGAATTGGCAGTCAAATGCGCACCGGGTATCGATTTTACGGTCTTGAGCCAGTGGGCGGGGCAGGTGGACGTGGTGAGTGTAGACGGAGAGGTAAAGGAGGCCTGTGTATACACTCCAGGGCTCCAAGCCGAGCCCAGCGGGCAGCTGGTGCGGCGTGCGGTGGTACTGCGTGGAAAAACATGCCTCGTTTTGTCTTCCACCCTTCCTTATGAATCTGATGACGCCGCCGCTGCCGGACCTGCTGGTCGCTATATCTTCGATCCAGATGGCGCCATAGTACGCGCGGGGCTGGTGCGTCACTTGGCGCATCGACACGGCTGGTGGCAATTGGATCCGCGTATTGCTTATTTGACGGGGGAATCACTGCCGGGCGACGGGCACAGCGAGGACATCAGAGCTGCAGGAGTGCGTGCTTTTCGCGTTGAGGAAGCGGTGCCATTGAAGAAGTTGAAAGCTGCACTGACCGCGCGCAAGGCTGTTCGGTTGGAGATCCTAGTCAGGGGAGTGGATGTAGATCCAGATCAGCTCCGCAAGAAACTCAAGCTCAAGGGGGATAAAGGCGGGAAGAAGGAAGGGACCGGCTGGTCTGTAGTCATTACGCGAATCGAAGACTCTGCTATGGCGTTCATCTGCACTGCTCTGTAGAAAAAGTTCTATAAAAATACGGGCTAGTTGTGGCAGTGGTCACCTCAACACCTGTAAAGTGGTCGAGGAATCACTTAACCCAAGCAGGAAAGGCCAACGAATGTCGAACATCGTTGTTCTGGTCAAGCAGGTGCCGGACACCTACTCCGAGCGCAAGCTTAAGGACGATGACTTCACCCTGGATCGCGAGAGTGCAGATGCGGTTCTGGATGAAATTAACGAAAACGCAGTGGAAGCTGCGCTGCAGCTGAAGGAAGCAGACGGTTCTCGTAATGTGATCGTGCTGTCCGTCGGTCCAGAGCGTGCAACCGAGGCGCTGCGTAAGGCTCTGTCCCTGGGCTGCGATGAGGCGATCCTCGTCACCGATGACGCTCTAGCTGGTTCCGACGCGCTGGGTACCGCATGGACCCTCTCCAATGCTCTGAACCAGATCGAGGACATCGAACTGATTATCGCCGGTAACGCTTCCACTGATGGTGGCGCTGGCTCCATCCCTGGATTGCTTTCTGAATACCGTCAGATCCCAGCACTGACTCACATGGAGTCCCTGTCTGTTGAGGGCGGCAAAGTCACGGGCGAGCGTGTGACCGACGAAGGCAAGTTCGGTCTGGAGGCTCCGACCCCAGCTATCGTCTCTGTGACTGAGAAGGCCAATACCCCACGCTTTGCGGCGTTCAAGGGCATCATGGCTGCAAAGAAGAAGACCATTAAGGAACTGTCCCTCTCCGATATCGGTGTGGATCCCGCGAACGTCGGGCTGGCTAACGCCACTACCTCCGTGTCTGCATCCACCCCGAAGCCACCTAAGTCTGCCGGTGAGATCATCACTGACGAAGGCGATGGTGGCAAGAAGCTGGTGGAGTTCCTGGTTAAGGAAAAGCTGGTCTAAACCAGTTCACCCCTGAATAACAACAACTCACACAATCTAGAGAGGTAAACCTCATGACCAACGTTTTGGTTCTGGTCGACCATGTTGAGGGTGAACTGAAGAACACCACCCTCGAACTGATCACTGCTGCTCGCGTATTCGGCACCGTAGGCGCTGTTGTCGTCGGTGCCCCTGGCACCGCTGAGAAGCTTCAGAGCGACTTGGCTGCGGCTGGTGCTGAGACCATTTACGCTGCAGAGGCTGACCACACAGATAACCTGCTGGTCACCCCATCCGTGGATGCTCTGTCCGGGCTTGCTGCCCATCTGCAGGTTCCAGTGCTGGTTTCCGCCACCGCTACCGGTAACGAGATTGCTGGCCGCACCGGTGCTCGCGTGGCCTCCGGTGTCATCTACGATGCATCCTCCATCGATGCGGACCGCAACGCTCAGATCGGCATCTTCGGTGGCGAGTACACCGTAACTGCCACCGCTGCTGGCGCATCCCCTGTATTCTCTCTGCGTCCGGGCTCCGTTGACCCGGCTCCTGAGGCCGCTGCAGGTAACGTCCAAGCAGTGGAGCTGCCAGCACCTGGTCCAACCTCTGTCACCATCACCTCTTTCGCTCCTGCAGAGCAGGGTGACCGTCCTGAGCTGACCGAGGCAAAGATCGTCGTTTCTGGTGGCCGCGGCGTGGGAGGTGCCGAAGGCTTCTCCACCACTGTTGAGCCATTGGCTGACGTATTGGGAGCTGCTGTTGGTGCCTCCCGTGCCGCAGTTGATGCCGATTACTACCCAGGTAAGTTCCAGGTCGGTCAGACTGGTGTCACCGTTTCTCCAAACCTGTACATTGCACTGGGCATTTCTGGCGCTATCCAGCACAAGGCTGGTATGCAGACTTCCAAGACCATCGTTGCTGTAAACAAGGATGAAGAGGCTTCCATTTTCGAGATCGCTGATTTCGGTGTGGTGGGTGACCTGTTCAATGTTGCACCGCAGGCAACCGAGGAACTAAAGAACCGCAAGTAAGAGGCGGCGGTGTGGTTAGGCCTGCCTTTCTCAATTGGGCAGGCCGACCCGTAGCCCTCGCTAGGGTTGGCTAGCATTCAGACTGGTTGTAGGCTTTTCGAAGCCAGCGAGGGCGCCGTCACTCCGAGCACATGCCGGTGCTGACCTCCCGTTTCGATGGGGGTGGCACCGGCTTTCGCGTGTTTGATACCTACACGGCGAAAGATGGATGTGGTCTTGTTCAGGAGCGCTTCAGAAGGGGAATGACGACCCACTTATATGCTCCCTATTTTCTAAAAGAGGAAGATGTGCCACATAGGTACCGAGCTTGTCTGCCATCACAGACTGCAAGTCCGGCCGGGGTAACTGAGAGCTAAGGAATGCCGTACGCGGAGTGAACGCAGCGGTGAGGCAATACACCGGGTACTAGTTCCAGTACTAGGCTCCAGCCACTACACTGGAGCCAATGAGCCCGCGCCTGTACGTCGATAATGCCGCTTCCCAACCTCTCCGTCCCGAAGCTCAGGAAGCCATGGCTCACGCTGCCGACCTACTCAACCCCGCGGGGCAGTACGCCTCGGGTCGGGAGGCTCGCCGTGTTCTCGAGGATGCTCGTGAACACGTCGCAGCTCTCCTTGGAGCTGATTCTGCGGAAGTGATCTTTACCGGTTCCGGCACGGAAGCCGATAACATCGCAGTTCAAGGTCTTGCGTACGGCTCGAAGGTCAGCCGCGGCGCCACCGTCATCGCTAGCTCGAACATCGAGCACCCGGCGGTTATGGAGACCGTCGATTGGCTTACCTCTGGAGTGGTGGGATTTGGTTTCCAGCGTTGTTCTCTTCCCGTCGACGCCACCGGCCGCGTCCTTGCCCAGCAATGGATTGGAGCGTTCGGTGATGACACCTCGCACGGCGGTGGCGCACTAAGTGGAACCGCCCAGCCAGCGGAAGTATCTCGAACGTCGAGCGTCGCATCTCCTGTGGACGGTGTTGAGCCGGGAGATATAGCCCTGCTCACCTGTATGTGGGCTAACAATGAGACAGGAGTGATTCAGCCCGTTCGCGAGCTGGCAAGCTTCGCTCGCGAATGCGGCATCCCTTTTCACACGGACGCTGTCCAGGCAGTTGGGCACATTCCGGTGGACTTTCATGAGTTAGGTGCTTCCACTCTGGCTGCGAGCGCGCACAAATTCGGTGGGCCAAAGTCCACCGGAATCCTCCTCGCTCGTCGGGACGCACACATACTCAGCCCTGTGCGTGGTGGTGGCCAAGAGCGCTCTGTGCGGTCGGGAACCGTCAACGTCCAGGGAGCTGTGGGGTGTGCGGCGGCTTTGGCGTCGGCTATAGATGAGATGGAGGAGGCGGCCGCGACCCTGCGCGCAGCGAGAGAACAGCTGCGACGTGTGGTGCACACTATTGATGATGCACGTATCTGGACGCCCGAAGACACAGCCTGTGAGCAGACGCTCCCCGGGCATCTTCATATGAGTTTTCCCGGAGCGGAAGGAGACTGCCTCATTATGCTGTTGGACTCAGCGGGTGTGGACGCGTCCACAGGTTCGGCGTGCAGCGCGGGGGTCAATCGCGCCAGCCATGTACTTACCGCCATGGGCGTGCCAGCAGAGGTTGCCCGCGGTGCACTGCGGCTGACCATTGGCGCAGACATTACAGACGAACAGGTGGAGTACCTCTCAACTATCCTGCCGCGTGTTGTAGAGCAGGCTCGAGCTGCAGGCATGGCGTAGCAGAGCTGCAGATACAAGCATAAATCAGTGCTTGGTAACGCCTTGTAGGGCTGCAGGTATGGGAATAGTTTGGTGTGTCTGCCATGTCGCAGCGGGAAATATGGAATGGCATAGAACCCCCATGCCCGAGTAGGGTGCATTTCATGCGAGTTGTAGCAGCAATGAGTGGAGGAGTGGACTCGGCGGTGGCGGCCGCCCGCGCGTTGGAAGCCGGGCACGAGGTCATCGGCGTGCATCTTGCCCTATCTCGATCCCCTGAAGCAGTGCGTGCTGGATCGCGTGGTTGCTGTTCGCTGGAAGATTCCGCCGATGCCCGCCGTGTGGCTGACAAGCTTGGCATCCCCTTTTATGTGTGGGATTTCTCCGACCGCTTCGCCGAGGATGTCATTGACGATTTTGTGGATTCTTATGCGATCGGTGAGACTCCTAATCCATGCTTGCGCTGCAATGAGAAGATCAAGTTTGAGGCCCTACTCGAACGCTCTATCGCTCTGGGCTTTGACGCTGTGGTAACCGGACATTACGCGCGTCTACACGATGGGGTGATGCGCAGGGGTGTGGATGCCAACAAGGATCAGTCTTATGTGCTGGGCGTTCTGACTGATGAACAGTTGGCTCATTGCATGTTCCCGGTGGGCGATACCGTGAAACCTGAGATTCGTCAGGAGGCAAAGTCGCACGGATTCGGTGTGGCTTCCAAACCCGATTCCCATGACATTTGCTTCATCCCGGATGGTCGCACACAGGCTTTTTTGGGGAAGAAGATTGGATTGCGCCCAGGCATTATGAGGGATCAGGATGGTACGACTGTGGCTGAGCATGACGGCGTGTACGGGTTTACTATCGGCCAGCGTAAAGGACTCGGTTTGCCGCGTGAGGGGCTGGATGGGCAACCGCGCTACGTGACTGATATTGACGCCGCAACGGGCACAGTCACCATCGGTAAGCGCGATGATCTGCGTATCGGCGGTATTGTTGCGGATCGTCTGAAGCGTCTTAACCCTGCCACACATGGTCGCGAATTCCGCTGTGAGGTTCAGGTACGTGCCCATGGGGGAGTTGTTCCGGCGATTGCGCGCCTGGTTGATGACCCAGAGCCAGTGACTCCCGCTGGGCGCGAAAAGAAAAATGATGAAGCACCGTGGCGCTTAGAACTTGAGCTGCTCGAACCCCTGGAAGGTGTGGCTCGTGGACAGGCTGCGGTGGTGTACCAACCGGACGAGGCCGGCGATATTTTGCTGGGCTCCGGCACCATACGCGCCACCACGCCGTGGTTGGCTCAGGAGAGCTAGCCTATGACCCGCTTGGGATGGTGGGAAAATACTGTCACGACCCATACAGACCTGCGTGCGGCTGTTCTGAGCGCACTGAATCGTACGATCGACGTGGATGAGGACTGCGGTATTGCTCCTGCACTCAGCTTGGTGCGGGTGACCGGTGGCGTAGGGAAGGATTTGGCTGCAACAACGGCGTCCTTGGCTGGCATTCCCTTGCGTACCACGCCGCGAGGTTGGGAACTAACCCTTCATCCGAGCTTGGAATCACGACGCACAGCTGGTTACCTGCGTGAGGTGTGGGATGTATCCGAGGAACTTCTGCCGGGGCGTGTGGAACGGCTGATGGTGCACGTGTTGGGCCCGTGGAGTATGGGGGCGCAAATTGAGTATCGGGGACATGCGGTGATGTCCGATCGCCCAGCTTTTAAGGATATGGCGCTGACGCTTGGGGAGGCTCTTCGTGAGTACGTCAGGCGCGTGGCGGCAGCGATCGGCGCAGAAGTGACGGTTACTATGCATGAACCACACCTCGACGCCGTGATGGAGGGGCTTCCTGGGGCGACGCAATTCGACCCACTTGACCCCGTGGACCCTGAAATCATCATGGGAGTATGGAGACGTTTCGCGCAGCAGGTGAATACTCCGTTGGTGTTGACCTGTGATGGTGCCCTCCCACCCGCATTGCTTGGGAAAGAACCTACGTCCAGTATGGACAGCGGGCTATACGCCAGCGGGTGGCACAAGGTGGAACTTCCACTGGCTCAATTGGGTGAATCTACACCTGTGACTGATGCGATTGGTGCTCTCGTAGGCGGGGCACTCGGTGCCGGAGAGACAACTACTGGGGGAGGATCTGGCGCTGGGGAACCTGAAATTACTCGGGGAATCGGGGTGGCATTGCCAGCTTCGGCGCTGACGGCGAGGACAGCACTAGAAATTGAGCAGGCAGCAAACGCGATGGCAAAGATACTGATGCGCTATTGGTCGCAGTGGACTTTCCCTGCAGATCTCTTACCGCACTGCGTGGACATCACTGTTCCAGAAGGTGTGCGTTCGGCAGAGAACGCTAGTTGTGCTGCTGCTGTTGCACGAACTGCTGCCTCCATGTTGTGGAACAACTAGGCGTCATGAGTAGAGATGAGCTCGTGAAGGATATGCCATGTGGCATGCTGAAAACCATGTACAGTGTGACTTCGACGTTTTTCTTCGATGGCGATTGCGGTTTGTGTCAATGGAGTGCTGAAAAACTCGACGCGTTGACTGAAGACGAGCTCGCAGTGAAGCCGGCGTGGGCAGGAGAGCATTCACGTACGCCACCCGACGTAGCTCAGCACATAAGCAAGTACGCGGTGTACGTGCGTTCGGTAGATGACCACGTCGATGCCAATGCGAATACTGGCGTGGTGACAACTCGAGACGCTGAGCGGGTAATCATGCTGGGGCATAGAGCGATCGGGCACTGTCTCATTGATTACGGCGCCTCTCCACCGTTAAAGGCTGCAGGCTATGTGTTGACGTGTCCCCCGTTGTCGCCTTTGTTCGCTGCGATCTACCGCCTAGTAGCAAATAACCGCCACCGGCTTGGACCCCTTGTCGGGGTGAAAGCCTGCCGGATCAGCTAGATCAATCCCGGCGTAGAACCAGCAACCGGGAAGGCATCGCTCACCTAGCGAACAGCAGCTGCACCGTGTGCGAGAAGCCGTTGGAAGCCTTCCTCGTTCAACACCGGCACACCGAGATCCATAGCCTTCGTTAGCTTGGATCCTGCCTTGTCACCAGCGACGAGAAAATCAGTTTTCTTAGACACGCTGCCGGTTGCCTTGCCACCGCGGTCTTCGATGGCTTCTTTCGCTCCCGTACGGTCGAAGTTTTCCAGTGTGCCGGTGACAACGATGACGAGACCTGCCAGTAATTCGGCATCCACCGCGGGCTGTTCGGTACCGGCGGGATAATCAGTGGTGGCGTCGGAACTAGGAACCTCCATACGCACCCCGGCGGACTGCCAGGCCTCAATGATCGCGCGGTGCCAGTCCACGGCAAACCAATCTGCCACCGATTGAGCGATGATAGGTCCCACTCCGTCGATCGCCGCCATTTCCTCGGTTGACGCATCCTTGATTGCTTCGACAGAGCCAAAGTGCTTAGCCAATGCTTTCGCCGCTGTCGGACCAGCGTGGCGGATTGAAAGGGCAACGATCACGCGCCATAGATCCACCTGTTTGGCGTCTTCTAGTTTCTCTAGCAGAGTGCGCCCGGCTTTATTGAGTTTGCGCAGTTTATCGGGATTTTTCTTGCGTTCGGTGGCGCTGGTTTGAGATGTGTAGGCCGTGGTGCGTTCCAGATCCGACGCGGTGAGGGCGAACAGTCCAGACTCGTCGTCGAGAACCCCAGAGTGGATGAGATCATAGGCAGCTTTTTCGCCGAGAGCATCGATGTCGAAAGCGCCGCGCCCCGCCAAATAGGTCAAGCGAGTGTGCAACTGACCTGGGCAGAACCGGTTGTTAGGGCAGCGCCAGTCCGCATCGTCCTCTTTAGACGGGGCGAGGGCAGTGCCACATTCGGGACATAACGTGGGATAGAGGTATTCCCGCTCATCGCCGGTTCGCTTATCCTCTACGGGGCCTAAAACTTCTGGAATAACCTCGCCGGCCTTGCGGATCATGATGTCATCGCCCAAGCGGATCCCCTTGCGATGTGCCTCGGAAGGGTTATGCAGGGTCGCCATCGACACCGTGGAACCTGCCACGTATTTTGGTTCCATCACCGCATAGGGGGTGGCGCGGCCGGTGCGACCGATTCCCACGCGGATATTGCGTAAGCGGGTCATCGCCTCTTCTGGAGGGTATTTATAAGCGATGGCCCACTTCGGTGCTCTGCTGGTAGTGCCAATTCTCAGCTGTTCATCCAGTGAATCAACTTTAATGACAAGACCGTCCATTTCATGGGCAGCATCGTGGCGGTGCTCACCCCAGTACGTCACTTGCTTGAGCACTTCTTCGGCCGAATGTACCTGTGTGGTGTACGGACTGACAGGTAGACCCCACGCCTTGATTGCTGTGTAGGCCTCGTGTTGGCTGTGCACCTCGAAGCCCTCCCGTGCACCAATGCCGTGGCAAATCAGGCGGAGCGGCCTTTGTGCGGTATCTTCGGCATTTTTCTGGCGCATAGCACCTGCTGCAGCGTTGCGGGGATTTGCAAATAGTTTCTTTTTTTCTGCTTGACGTTGTGCGTTCATCGCCGCAAAGTCATCGACGGAGATATAGACTTCCCCCCGGATCTCTACCAAATCAGGAACTGGAAACTCGTCGGTGGCATGAAGCTCGTCGGGGATATCGTTCAGGGTACGTGCGTTGTGAGTAATGTCCTCGCCTGTGGTGCCGTCGCCGCGGGTGAGAGCAAGTTCCAGTTTGCCTTTGACATAGAGAAGGTTGATGGATGCCCCATCGATCTTGAGCTCTGTGAGGTAGGTGCTTGCGGGCGTGCGTGCGAGCCATGCTGTGAGTTGCTCGCTATCGAAGACGTTGTCCAGGCTCAGCATCCGATCACGGTGGTCGACATTGCGGAAGGGAGAACTATCGGGCGGTGCTGGAGCCACCTCCTGCGTGGGGGATGTGCCTGTCACAGCTTCGGGGTGTTCAGCCTCCAATTGCTGTAATTCTCGCAGTAGGGCATCGAAGTCCGCGTCCGAGATTTCCGCGCTGCCGTAGTAGTACGCCTGACGATGGTGGCGTACGGCGTCGGCCAGCTCCTGCCATCGGATTGCCGGATCTTTGTCTGCTACTTTGCTCGCACTAGTCACGAGATCTGATTTTACTGCCCCTGCCTCTTTTCCCACCCTTCATCTATTGGATCTATTGACTGATACTCGGCCGTCGCAGGTGGCTGGTTTTAGACGACGCAGAGTTGATGAAATTACACGTTTTAAATTAGGGCGAAGTACGTGCAGAAATTGTGAGCTGCCCCACTATGGGTGAGGAATGCTCGAGTGCTGCGGGTGTGGTTTTGTTTCACAATTACATACATATGGTTGCCATAAAGGTACTGATCAGCTGGCATGCTACAGAAACGAGGTCGGGGGCGAGCACCGCTAAAAAGGGTGTTTCAGCACTGGGGTTAAGCCGAAAAGGGTTCATAGAGTTTGGTCAATTCCCTGCGAGCACGGTGTGTGCCCGTGTAGGAGCCGGCTCCCACAACACAGCTGCTCCTACATAAAACAGGGATTTCTTTTACGCGCACATCACACCAACGACAGAAAAAGGGCAGTAGATGATCACAAGGATCCTGGTGGCCAACCGTGGCGAAATTGCCGCGCGCATTATTCGCACAGTTCATGACCTGGGGCTGAAAGCCATAGCCGTCTATGCAGAAGCGGACATCAATTCTCCGGCGGTCGAATTGGCTGATGAAGCCTATTCCCTCGGGGCGGGTACCGCTCAAGAGACCTATCTGAACTTGCAGAAGATTCTGCAGGTCGCGAAGGAAGCTGATGCAGATGCGATCCACCCGGGATATGGATTCTTGTCTGAGGTTGCCGAGGTAGCGGCCGCCGTCGTAGATGCTGGGCTGGTATGGATTGGCCCATCTGCTCACACTATTGAACAACTTGGTGACAAGATTTCAGCACGGCGCACTGCCAACGCCGCCGCTGTCCAACCCGTTCCTGGTACCAATGATCCGGTTGACTCCATGGACACTGTGCGTGACTTCGTGGCCACGCATGGTTTACCGATTGTTGCTAAGCGTTCGGACGGAGGCGGCGGCCGCGGCATCGAGATCATGCGTACGGACAAAGATGTGGAGGAATTCGGGGCGCGCCACGCGGATGCCAATGGAACTGGCGGTGATCTGAGCTCATACTTCCTAGAAAAATTTGTGGAAAACGGCCGTCACGTAGAAACGCAGTGCATGGCAGATGTCCACGGCAACTTCGCTGTGGTGAGTACGCGCGATTGTTCCGTTCAGCGCCGCAACCAAAAGTTGATTGAGGAAGCACCCGCACCATTTCTTTCCCCAGGCGCACTCTCCAAGCTTAGCCAGTGGTCTGAAAACCTTTTCCGTCACACTGGATATCAGGGACTCGGTACTTGCGAATTCCTGGTCAAGGGCGAAGATGTGTATTTCCTTGAAGTCAATCCCCGCTTGCAAGTGGAGCACACCGTTTCTGAGGAGATCACTGGCCTTGACATGGTGACGCAACAGATCCGCATTGCCAATGGTGAGGCTTTGTGCGCTGTGCCTGACGGTCGTGGACATTCCGTTGAGTTACGTATCACCAGTGAAGATCCAGGGGCTGATCTCACACCGACAGCGGGAACTATCACTGAGCTGGCATGGCCAACCGGTCATGGGGTGCGCGTAGAGACCGGTGTGCGTCAAGGGGACGTGGTCACGCCAGACTTCGATTCGATGATTGCCAAGCTAATTATCACAGGACCCGATCGCCCCACCGCGCTGTCTCGCTGTCTGCGCGCTCTTCGCGAGCTACGTATCGAGGGGGTGGCGACGCCACAGCCATTGATCGAGCAGATTTTGGCTCATCGTGACTTTGCGGCCACCACTGCAGAGAATTTTGCGGTGGGCACAAAGTGGATGGAGGAGGTCTTTCTACCGTCGGCTGATATCCCCGCCGCTTTTGCTACGGGCAAAGCCGAGGAGGTGAGTTCAGCCGTGCCTTCCCGCAAGGATGTTGTTATCGAGATAGATGGGCGACGCCACGCCCTTACCCTTCCCTCCGACATTTTCGCTGGGTTCGGTGGACATGCTGGGGGAGTCTCGGAGCAGCGTCCAGCACAACCGCGCCGTGGCTCGTCGCGGAGGATGGAGGCAGCGCCTGCACCTACGGGAGACGGTGCTGTTGGAGCTGATGGTGTTTTGGCTTCCCCAATGCAGGCCATTGTGGTGCGCTTGCCCGTTCAGCCTGGTCAAGAGGTCAATGAGGGGGACGTGTTGATCGTCCTTGAGGCCATGAAGATGGAGAAATACATCCACTCCACAGTCTCTGGAGTGGTCGAGGAAATTCTGGTGGATGTCTCCCAGAACGTCCCGGCAGGCACCCCACTGCTGCGTGTGGCTGTAAAGGAATCCGCAAACCCTGGAGAGGAAGTCTAGGAACTCATGGGTATTCAATCTCTTCGTACACAGGTCGGCCGAGTACTCGGCCGTAGAAACAATGATCACTCGTCTATTGCTCTGAAGCTCCCACCTACAGTGCAACCCGGCATGTCGGCGGACTCCATGGGGGCGGGGCAACGTTCTGTCCAGAACGTCAATCGCGTGGACTACGCCGCATTGGAGCTTAAAGCTGAGCACAAAGCTCAGGACTTTCAGCACGCTAAGGGCAAGAAAACCGCTCGTGAGCGTTTGGCGCTACTGCTTGATGAGGATTCCTTCGTTGAAGTCGGGCGTTTTGCTGGAGGCCATGCCTCGGAAGGTTTTCTAGGGGCATCCGTCATCACCGGGTTTGGTGAGATTTCAGGCCGCAAGGTTGCTGTTTACGCCCAGGACTTTTCCATTAAAGGTGGCACACTCGGAAAGGTTGAGGGCACCAAGATTTGTGCTCTCATGGATAAAGCGATGGCCATGCGCATTCCGATTATTTCGATTCTGGATTCCGGTGGTGCTCGCATCCAAGAGGGCGTGCAGGCGCTGTCCGAATATGGGCGAATCTTCAAACGCTCTTGCAAAGCCTCGGGCATGATTCCCCAAATCTCCGTGATTTTGGGACCGTGTGCTGGTGGAGCTGTTTATTCCCCAGCACTAACTGACTTCGTCATTATGACCCGAGAGAACTCCCACATGTTCGTTACCGGACCGGACGTGGTTCGCGCGGTCACCGGTGAGGATGTCACTTCCGCCGAACTCGGTGGAGCTGAGCTGCACAACGTGCAGTCTGGTGTGGCTCACTATTTGGGTGAAGACGAAGAAGATGCTTTGGACTATGTGCAGAGCCTGCTGACATATCTGCCGAATCACTGTGACGAGCTGCCGCCGCGGTATAGCTACTCCACCGCTGCTTCCGATGAACAAGCAGCTGCGAAAGTGAAGGAACTTGTTCCCGATGATTCCCGACAGCCCTATGACATGGTTGAGGTCGTAGAATCCCTCGTTGATCACGGTGAGTTTGTCGAAGTCCAGGAGTATTTTGCCCCGTCAATAGTCGTCGGGTTTGCCTGTATCAACGGCGAGTCCGTTGGCATTGTCGCTGACCAGCCGATGCATAATGCCGGCACCTTGGACGTGGATTCTTCCGAAAAGGCTGCGCGTTTTGTGCGCTGCTGTGACGCTTTCGGATTACCCGTGGTCACACTTGTGGATGTACCAGGTTATCGCCCGGGTACGGATCAGGAGCAAGCAGGCATCATTCGACGAGGCGCAAAGCTCATCTTTGCTTACGCTAACGCCACCGTTCCTCTCGTCACCATCACGCTGCGCAAGGCATATGGTGGTGCATACATCGTGATGGGTTCAAAATCGATTGGAGCCGATTTTGCTTACGCCTGGCCGGATGCAGAGATTGCCGTGATGGGCGCCGATGGTGCAGTGAGCATTCTGAACCGCCGTGAAATTAAGGCCGCAGGTCCGGATCCGGCAGCGATGGCAGCTAAGGCCAAGGAACTGTCAGACGCGTATGCGGCAGAAAACATCAACCCCAATCTTTCCGTGGCTTCCGGCGAACTGGACGGGATTATTGAACCCTCGGACACCCGCCAGGCAATCGCTGAGTCTCTCGAGGTGCTGCGCAGCAAGGATCGCACCCATTCCGGCTTGAAGCGCCACAACAACGGGCCGCTGTAGGCCCAGTTTTACCCCACATTTTCTCGCGCATGTGCGCACCAATTATTCAGGAAGGTATGCCCTTTTATGGCTACGAGCTTCTTTACTCGCGTCACCAACGAGCCATTCGCACTACTTCTGGCGGGACAGTCCAGCCCGTGGCAGGAGCTGCTCACTGAGCAGTTGACGGATCCTCACCTCGCTCACAAACTGCGTGAGCTCATTCTTTCCTCCGACAAGGTGCTGGCTCCGGTCATCGCCCAACTCACCGCCGTAGGAGCAGGTGGCTTGAGTGCCGAGCACTTGGCTGAGGCTCCCCATCCAACTGATGCCGCTGTATCGGTACCAGGCATCACGGCCACGCAGTATGCGCAGGTTCTCGCAATGGCTTCTGCGGGTCTGGATGTGCGGGTTCATCGTCCGGTTGCGGTGCTTGGGCACAGCCAGGGTGTTCTGGGGGCGCGCATTGTCGATGCCTTTATCGACGCCACAACTGACACAGCCACATCGGAACGGACAATAGCGGAAGTATTCGCCATCGCACGTCTCATCGGCGCTGCCGCCTCACGCGCTGCTCGTGCAGCGGAGCTTTCTCACTCCACGCGAACCCCTATGCTGGCCCTCTCTGGCGTTACGTCGGCGGGTTTACGCCAGATACTGGAGCAGTCGGATTCTGGTGCGCAATTGGCGTTGACCAACACACGTATTCGCCATGTAGTCTCTGGTACTCCCGCCGATTTGGAGCGTGTGGAACGAGCTGTGCAGGAGGAGATGGAGGCGGATGAGAAGGCTCGTGCCGCGAAGACCTCTGGCGGAGCACCTCTGGAGATTGTGTGTGAACATCTTGACGTCGCGGCGCCTTTCCACCACACCATGTTGGATAAGGCTGTTGATCAGGTCGCGGAATGGGCTAAGGCATGCCAGCTTGATGAACAATTAGCTGCAGATCTGGCGGCCGCGGTGATGGTCAACCGCGTCGATTGGCCTTGTGAGGTGGTCGATGCCATTACGGAGAGGGAGGGGAAAGAGGCCGCACAGTGGCTGATAGATCTCGGACCGGGGTCTGCGGTTCGACGAATCACCGAGGAGATTATCGAAGGAACGGGCGCCGGAGTGGTGAATGCCTCCACTCTGGACGACATTGACCGTCTCTCTGCCTCCGGGAAGATGCCGGAACCTAGCGCTGATTGGTCGCGTTTTGCTCCGAAGTTGGTGGAACTTCCAGGGGAACGTGGACTCGCCGTGGAGACCGCTTTCACCCGATTAACGGGCAATTCCCCGATCATTTTGGCTGGTATGACGCCGACGACAGTAGATCCGGATATCGTGGCGGCAGCAGCTAATGCTGGTTTTTGGGCTGAGCTTGCCGGTGGAGGCCAGGTCACAGCTGATGTCTTCGCTGATAACCTGGCAGGGTTGAAGAAACAATTGGATCCAGGGCGTACCGCCAAATTTAATGCTATGTTCATGGATCGCTATTTGTGGAATCTGCAATTTGGTTCCCAACGAATCGTAAGTAAAGCCCGTGAGTCGGGAGCACCTATTGACGGCGTGGTGGTCTCTGCAGGTATTCCCGAGGTAGACGAAGCTCCTGAGCTCATCCAGGAACTGCACAGTCAGGGGTTCCGCTATGTCGCCTTTAAACCAGGTACCGTAGCCCAGATTCGGCAGTGTTTAGCGATTGCTCGGGCAGTGGACACTACCGTGATTCTTCACGTAGAAGACGGGCACGCCGGCGGTCACCATTCCTGGGAAAACCTATCTGACCTGTTGTTGGCCACGTACGCTGACATCCGTCGGCACCCGAACGTCGTCCTGTGCGTCGGTGGTGGTGTCGGCACTCCTGCACGCGCGGCTGACTACATTTCTGGATCGTGGTCGCGAGAGTTTGGGGTCGCACCCATGCCGGTGGATGCTGTGCTGATTGGCACCGCAGCGATGACCGCTAAGGAAGCAAAGACTTCCGAGGGAGTCAAAGATCTGTTGGTGCAGACAGCTGGTGTGCCCGATGAAGAAAATGATGGTTGGGTGGGCCGGGGGCAGTCCTCTGGTGGCATGACCTCTGGTCAGTCTCACCTGCGTGCGGACATGTACGAAATCGATAATGACGCTGCGCATTGTGCCCGTCTCATCGGCGAGGTTGAAGGCGACATGAAGCGGATCAATGCACGCCGTGAAGAGATTATCGACGCCATGAATAAGACCGCCAAACCTTATTTCGGCGATCTTGTGGAGATGACCTATGCCGAGGTCGTTCAACGTTTCGTCGATCTGTCTTATCCCTGGGTAGACCCCTCCTGGTCGCAACGTTTTTGGGAACTTGTGCAGCGCGTCGAGGCCCGCTTGGCACCAGCGGATCATGGAGTGGTGGAGACCATGTTCCCCACTGAAGAAAACGTGTTGGACGGTCCGGAGGCCGTGGCGCGCCTACTCTCCGCCTATCCGCAAGCGGAGAAAATAACCCTCACCAACCTCGATGCCGCGTGGTTTGTCACCCTGTGCCGTAAATATCCAAAGCCCATGGGTTTTGTTCCGGTTATTGATGATGACCTGCTTCGTGCTTGGGGACAGGATTCTCTGTGGCAGTCACATGACGATCGCTATGCTGCATCCGCTGTGCGAGTAATCCCAGGGCCGGTATCGGTGCGGGGTGTTACGACCAAAAACGAGCCAATCGGAGAGATCTTAGGGCGCTTCGAGACTGCAGTGTATGAACGCGTAGCGCAGGACAATGCCGCGATTACGCCGACAGCTGTGGTCTCTCGTCTCGCCTCCGCTACGAGCGCGGAAGAACTACTGACCGCTGCGCCGTTTATCTCCTGGACGGGGCATGTCATGGATAATCCTGCGCACATTCTGGATGATGAGCGCTTCCGGTTGGACATTGACAATCCCTCTGCAGTGGGTGTTGAGACAGTTACAGCAACCATCACGGTGAAGCTCGATACCTACTGGGATGAAACGAATGCGAGTGTTCACGCCGTTCGCGAACTTGTTGTCCCTCTCGTGCTTCCACCTTCCATCGTCGATGGTGGTTTGCCTATCGTCGACGAAGATCGTCTGCCAGAGTCTATGTTCGCCTTGTTGGCGGGAACAGCTGGCGTCGGGAATACATCGGTGACCGGTGAAGACATCACCGCAATGCCTACGATGGAGGAGTCCCAGCGCAGTCCCTATGGCGAAGCGCACTTCTCCTTTATTCTCACCGAGAATCTGGGTCCAGATCACACCGCAGTGACTGGTGCTGCATTGAGTACCCCGACGGCCCGCATCGTACCTGATGCGTTGCTCGGCCCGTGCTGGCCTGCCATTTATGCGGCGCTTGGCTCCACTCGTGTAGACGGTTACCCAGTGATTGAAGGTCTGCTCAACGCGGTCCACCTGGACCACACAGTCAACTTCCGGCGCCCTGTTACCGAGCTGAAACCGGGAGTTAGGGTGGACGTGACCAGCTGGGCTGCATCTGTGCAGGAGTCATCGTCGGGTCGCATCGTGCACGTCACCCTGGAATTGTATGTAGGTGATGAACTTTATGGGACGTTTGATGAACGTTTCGCTATTCGGGGCCGCGCCTTTGGTAGCGCTATGCCGGAAGATCCGAAGTACGCCGGTGGCGTGCCAGAGACTACTGGGCGGAATGTAGAGGACACACCGCGATCAACCCTGTTGCGTGAAACGGTGACAGCACCATCCAACATGACCCCATTTGCTTGGGTGTCCGGCGATTTCAACCCGATACACACCAGCAGTGCAGCGGCAACTGTCGCCGGATTAGACGCTCCGTTGGTACACGGCATGTGGCTATCCGCTACTGCCCAACACGCTGTGGCTACCGCTGGCACAGAAATGAACGGTGGGCGCCCATTCCGCATTACGGGATGGACTTATCGGATGTTTGGCCTGGTGGCTTTGGACGCCGCAGTGGACATCAAGGTCGAACGTACAGGCCGCTTAGTCGGTGGCGGTTTGGTCTTGGAGGTCACATGCTCCGTGGAGGGTGATTTGGTCTCTCAAGCTACTGCGACGACAGACATACCGCGTACCGCCTATGTTTATCCGGGCCAGGGCATCCAGTCCAAGGGCATGGGTCTTGATGAGCGCACTGCCTCACGCGCAGCAGCTGACGTGTGGGAGAGGGCGGACGCCCACACCCGGAAGGCACTGGGCTTTTCAATCCTGGCTGTTGTTCGAGACAACCCAACTGAGCTCACAGCACAAGGCACCGTTTACCGTCACCCGGAGGGCGTACTAAACCTCACCCAGTTCACCCAGGTCGCTTTAGCGACACTAGCGTTTGCCCAGACGGCTCGTTTGCGTGAGGCCGGGGGCGTGGCAGATGATGCCTACTTTGCAGGACACTCCTTAGGCGAATACAACGCATTGTCTGCCTATGCCCAGGCCCTTGACCTTGAAACCGTAGTTGAGCTGGTATTCCACCGAGGATCCACCATGCACAACTTGGTTGAACGTGATGAGAAGGGGCGTTCTAACTACCGCATGGGCGCTTTGCGCCCGAATCAATTTGGCGTTGGTTCTGGGGGAGACGACGAAGTGCGCGAGTACGTAGCCAACGTGTCGCGCGAGTCCGGTGAGTTCCTGGAGATTGTGAACTACAACCTGGCAGGCCAACAGTACGCCGTCGCCGGGACGATCGCTGGTATCACGGCGCTGGAACAAGACGCCAACGCCCGGGCTGAAGCAGCGGGAGGAAAGGGAGCGTTCATGCTGGTGCCCGGCATTGACGTGCCGTTCCACTCTCAAATTCTGCACAATGGCGTGGATGAATTCCGCGAGCGACTCACGGCCTTGGTGCCGCAGGAGATTGATGCATCTGCACTGGAAGGCCGTTACATTCCGAACCTGGTCGCTATCCCATTCGAGCTGACTGAAGAGTTTGCGCGAGCGATTCTTGACGTAGTTCCTTCCACCCAGGTTGAAGAAGCGCTGGACAACTGGCAGGAGCGTCTGAAGGACCGATCGGGCTTAGCGCGTATGCTGCTCATCGAGTTGTTGAGTTGGCAATTCGCCTCTCCGGTGCGGTGGATCGAGACCCAAGCGTTGCTCTTTAATTCCTCCGAGCGAGGCGGTGCGGACATTGAAGTTTATGTAGAGATTGGCTTGGGTGCTGCGCCGACCTTGGCTAATTTGGCTGCGAAAACGTTGGCGCTGCCGCAGTTTGCTGATGCGCGCGTACAGGTCCGCAATGTTCAGCGCGATGAGCAGTTGGTATACCAGCAGGATGTCAGGACGATTGAGATAGAGGAAGAAGAGCAGGAGACGGGTTCCTCCGATAACTCCACCTCCGCGCCTTCTTCCAGCGTCCTTTCTTCGTCCGACGTCACCGCTGCCTCTGTTCCCGCATCTTCAGAAAACTCTGCTGCGTCCCCAACTACGACAGCCTCAACGTCAGCTACTTCGGCTATTCCAGGTGCAGAGGCGGTGGAAAATGCCCCTGAACTGCCATATACCGCGTCAGATGCCATTAAGACTTTGTTGGCTTATTCCAACAAAGTTCGCCCTGACCAGATTGGGGATGCTGACACGACCGGTACTTTGACTAACGGCGTATCTTCTCGCTTGAACCAGCTCCTCATGGACATGTCCGCTGAGCTGGGTCTATCCAGCGTTGAAGGAGCGGCGGAAGCTGACGTAGCTACGCTCAGTGCCACCGTGGATAAGGCCGCGTTCAACTACAAGGCGTTCGGCCCGGTGTTGGGTGAAGCTGTGAAAGACCGTATCCGTAAACTATTCGGCGCAGCCGGAGCTAAACAGTCCTTGATCCTCGACCACGTCACTGGAGAATGGGGACTGGGCGAGGGATGGGCAGCGCACACCACCGCTATGCTGCTGTTGGGAACACGTGATGGTGCATCCGCTCGCGGCGGTGACCTAGCCACCATGCCTCAGGAAGCCTCCAACATCGGGGCAGTCAAAGAACTGATCGATGAGGCGGTTGTCCAGGTTGGGGCAGCTCATGGTATCCCGGTGGCTAAGCCATCGTCCACAGGTGGAGCAGGTGGCGCCGTCGTGGATTCCGCAGCACTCGACGCTTTCGCAGAGACAGTGACTGGGGACAAGGGTGTGCTTGCCAACACCGCGCGCCAGATTCTGTCAGATTTAGGACTCACCGACACTACCTCTGCAGACTTCGACCACACGGAGGAAGAGGAGGTCTTCAACATTGTGCGGGCAGTGGAAGAAGAGCTGGGTTCCCAGTGGCCGCAGTTGGTTGCCCCGGTCTTTGATGCTCGACGGGCAGTGCTCGTCGATGACCGTTGGGCAACTGCTCGAGAAGATATTGCCCGTTTGGCATTGGGAGAGCTATCAGTCGAGGATCTCACTGTGTCTTCCTTCGCAGGCACCGGGCAGGCGGTCGCTGACCAGGCGACCTGGTGGGCGAAGCACAGCGAGGAGACAGTCGCTGACTTCCTTCAGGAAGTGGCAGACGCGGCTGTATCCGCCGAAGATGGGGAATATAGCGGGCAGGTGGCCGTGGTTACCGGTATGACTCCGAATTCCATCGCCGGTGCAGTGGTAGCCAAGCTGCTGGCTGGTGGTGCGACTGTCGTGGCAACTGCGTCTCGCATCACAGATTCACGTCTAAACTTCGTCAAAAATCTTTACCGAACCCATGCGCGTGCCGGTGCATCGCTCTGGTTGGTACCAGCGAATTTGTCCAGTTACCGGGACGTGGATTCCTTGGTGGAATGGATTGCACACGAACAGACGGAAACCGTGGGCAGTGAGCTGAAAACCATCAAACCAGCACTTACCCCAGACCTTTTCTTCCCATTTGCCGCTCCGCCCGTGATGGGATCTGTTGAGGAGGCGGGACCTGCCGCTGAAAACCAAGCTCGGTTGTTGTTGTGGAGCGTTGAGCGTTCCATGACTGCGTTGGCAAAAATTAGCTCGGACACCAACGTGGATCATCGCCTGCACGTCGTGTTGCCAGGAAGTCCGAACCGAGGAACGTTCGGTGGGGATGGGGCATATGGCGAAACGAAAGCTGCCTTTGACGCCATTGTCAATAAGTGGAAGGTGGAGCCATGGTCTGCGCACATGACACTGGCTCACCCTCGCATCGGCTGGGTAGCTGGCACTGGTCTCATGGGAGGTAATGACCCTCTGGTCGATGCTGCTACCGCCGCCGGGGTGCACGTATACACCCCCGTCGACATTGCTGAGGAACTGCTCCAGCTGTGCACCGCGGAAGTTCGTGAACATGCTAAGAGCGCTCCCGTTAAAGCTGATTTGACCGGCGGGTTGGGTGAGATCAACATCGCAGAACTCAAGGCTAACTCCGGTGGAGACGAGGTGGCGTCGGAGGCTGAAGAAACCAGCCCGACCGTCGATGCATTACCGACACCACAGCAGCCGACCCAGCCGCATACCGACGGTGTGTGGAATCAGACCAGCGCTCACCTCGATGACACCATTGTTATTGTGGGACTCGGCGAAGTGGGTGCATGGGGCTCAGGACGCACCCGATGCGAAGCTGAGTACGGTATTCAGCCCGACGGATCAGCAGAACTGACTGCTGCCGGTGTCCTCGAGCTGGCCTGGATGACAGGTCTGCTGACCTGGAAGGACTCCCCGCAGGCAGGCTGGTATGACCAGAACGATCAGATGGTTGAGGAAGCTGACATTTACGATCGCTACCGCGATGAGGTAGTTGCACGCTCCGGAGTGCGCACTTTCGTTGAGGATGCGGCGATACACAATGACGGCGACGAGCCACATAGCCCATTATCCGTGGAGATGTTCCTCGACCGTGATGTGACATTCACGGTGGATTCTGAAGAAGACGCGAAGGCCTATGTTGAGGCGGATCCGCAATTTACCCGCGCGAGCGAAGTGGAAGGGGAATGGCAGGTGACCCGCTTGACGGGTGCTCGCGCACGTGTACCGCGCCGGGCAACATTGGCGCGCATCGTCGGCGGACAATTCCCCACCGACTTTGATCCAGCACGCTGGGGCATACCGCAGGACATGGTGGAATCCATGGATCGCATGGCTGTGTGGAACCTAGTGACCACCGTGGATGCCTTCCTGTCAGCTGGCTTCAGCCCGGCTGAATTACTTGAGGCCGTGCATCCCACAGATGTTGCAATGACGCAGGGCACCGGCTTCGGAGGAATGACATCCATGCGCAAGCTATTCCTCGATCGGTTCATGGGCGAAGAGATCCCATCCGACATCTTGCAGGAAACACTGCCGAATGTGGTGGCAGCTCACACCATGCAGGCATTCGTCGGAGGCTATGGTTCGATGATTCACCCAGTGGGTGCCTGTGCTACCGCTGCGGTGTCCATTGAAGAAGGCATGGATAAAATCCACTGCGGGAAAGCAGACTTTGTGGTTGCCGGTGCTGTCGACGACATTTCCGTGGAGTCCATCAGCGGTTTTGCCAACATGAATGCCACTACCGATTCCAATGCGATGGCAGCTAAGGGTATCAACGAGCGTTTCTACTCCCGTGCCGGCGACCGCCGACGTGGTGGCTTTGTTGAAGCTCAGGGCGGTGGCACCGTTTTGCTGGCTCGTGGTTCGGTGGCGGCGGAAATGGGGTTGCCCGTCTACGGAGTGGTTGCTTTTGCACAGTCCTATGCCGATGGCATGCATACCTCCATTCCAGCTCCGGGTCTCGGTGCGTTGGCGGCAGCTCGCGGTGGCAAGGACTCACGAATGAACCGTAGTTTGGAGGCGCTGGGTGTCACGGTCGACGACATTGCTGTTGTTTCTAAGCATGACACGTCTACGAACGCCAACGATCCCAATGAGGCAGATCTTCATACTCGTATGTCAGCCGCATTGGGGCGCAGCCAGGGCAATCCGCTATTCGTGGTGTCTCAGAAGACTCTGACCGGTCACGCTAAGGGCGGCGCTGCTGTTTTCCAGGTGGCGGGTATTGCCGACATGTTCCGTACCGGACGCATTCCAGGTAACCGCACTCTGGATTGTTTGGATCCGGCGATGCGCAGCGCTCAGCACTTCGTCTGGCCTCGTAGTCCGCTGCAGATGGCTCAGCCTATTAAGGCGGGCGTGTTGACCTCCCTGGGCTTCGGACACGTTTCTGCTGTGGTTGCCTTGGTCCACCCTGCTGCTTTCGAAGCGGTTCTGCGGGCTGAGTGTGGGGAGCGGGATGCGGCTTGCTGGCGTGAGCGCGCTACTCGGCGTCTGCGTGATGGCCTCCGACGCCGCGAAGCTGGCATGCTCAGCAGTACTGCGTTGTTTACTCGTCACGAAGGGCGGCGTTTTAATGAGCAGGCTGGAGCCGTGAAGGATCAAGAAGCAGCGATGCTCCTCGATCCAGGTGCTCGACTCAACAAGGATGGCACCTACTGATGATTGTGGGTTTGGGAACTGACCTCGTAGAAATTGCTGGCTTTGCGGAGCAGTTACATACGCCGGGAACAGCATTTAGTGAGGTGTTCACTAGCGCTGAGCGCCGCGCCGCTCAGCGTAAAGCTGCTCAGTCCGGGTGCGTGGAGCAACACCTGGCGGCCCGATGGTCGGTCAAGGAGTCCTTCATCAAGGCGTGGAGTGCAGCACTGTTCGGTCGTGAAAACCCTGTGTCTGCTGAAAAACTGCGCTGGCAGGACATCGAGGTTGTTGCTGACCAGTGGGGACGGCCGTCATTGATCCTGCATGAGCCGCTAGCTTCCATCGTGCAGCGGAGCATTGCCGAAGTGCTGGGTGAGCGGTTTCCCTCCCTCGTGACGGCTCGTCGCGGCGCGCCATCTTGTGTGCAGTGGCATGTGTCAATGAGCCACGACGGTGCTTACGCAACTGCGACGGTGATCGCCGAAGTGAGTGGGAAATGAGCCGCGCGTTTTCTCATGTTGGAACAAGCGGGAAGCATGATTAGAAAAGTACGCGTTGACGGAATCTGATTAGAGGGTAAAAACAGTTTCCCTCTCCTTAAGGTGGTAATTAAATAGACATGTAAACATGGCCTCACCTGCGGTTATTTCTGTGATGTGGAGCACATGCGCATGTGTCTCACAACGCATTCGGGGGCGGGTGGTAGCACGTGCTTTTATATCTAAAAACACGTGCCTCAAGGACGCGACCAGTATTTTCTGCACATTTAATATGGAATTAGAAGGGGGAGGAGATTCTGATTATCAATGCCTGATGTTGGGCGTTCTCGCAGCTTGGCTCATAGCGTGGACTCATTCCCGGTAGCGCTGGGATGGCACCAGAAAATACCGGGACTACACAGAGATCCCACACCATCGTGACTCACTCTAGGAGTTTGATTTTCATGTTCTTTTTCCGCGACGCAGCCCTGACTTCTTCCGCTAACGCATACATCTTTGGAGATGATGAAGCTCTGTACATCGTCGCTGACAATACTGATCGTATCGCTGACGATATGTTGATCTAAGGTTCTGGATCCACGATCTAAATCCAGCCTGAATCTTTGGCCCTGCGCGCCGCCTCGTAGCGATTACCCGCTCCGGTTTTCGCGATAATCGAGGACACATGGTTGCGCACGGTGCCTTGGGTGAGGTGGAGTTGTTTGGCGATTTCTCGGGTATCTGCACCGGTGATGGCCACGCGAGCAATCTCAATTTCACGTTCTGTGAGGGGGGAGTCTGGAGTGAACAGTGATTCTTCCGCCAAGGTGGGATCTATCACTCGGTGACCGGCATGGACACGACGCACTGCTTCGGCAAGTTGCTCAGGAGGGGTATCTTTCACGACGAACCCGCTGGCACCGGCGGTGAGTGCTTTCTTGAGATACCCTGGCCTCCCAAAAGTCGTGACAATGATACTGCGGCATGACAGACCTGCGGACGTTAGCGCTGCAGCTGCTTCAATGCCCGACATTCCAGGCATTTCGATATCAAGCAAAGCTACGTGGACACCATGTTTGCGGACAAGTTCTACTACCTCACTACCGATACTTGTTTCGGCGACGACATCGATGTCACGTTCTATGCCTAGTAGTGCAGCCAGTGCACCGCGTACTAGTGATTGATCGTCAGCTATTAATACTCTGATGTTCGTCGACTCACACATTGCCTAGACGTTCCTTGTTGCCGCTCATTGTCACGAAGATGCGAGTTCCCCCATTGGGTGCTTCCTCTACGATTGCCGTGCCTCCTGCTGCCTTCACACGCTTACGCATACTTGATAAGCCATTGCCATGGTTTTCTGCAGTGTCATTGATACCTACGCCGTCATCCGAAATTTGTAGCTTATCTGCCGTCACACGGATATCCACATGGCTGGCTTGCGCGTGGCGCACAATGTTCGTGGTTGCTTCCCTAAGAACCCATGAGAATAGGGCGCCGTTGGTTCCCACCACTGCTGGCTGGGTGGGAAGACGGTAAGAAATAGCTGCTGCGTCTAATGCCTGCTTAGTGGCTTCGATTGCTTGAGAAAAGTCGGGTGAACGTAGTTGTGTGACGGTTGAACGTACCTCGGTCAATGCCTTGCGAGACAGGAGAATAATGTCTTCCAACTCTCTACGGGATGCCTGTAGATCAGTCTCGATGAGGTGCTTCAACAATTCAGATTTGAGGTTGATGACCGTGAGCGAATGCCCCAAAAGATCATGGACGTCCAAGGCGATCCGCTCGCGCTCTTTCACCATGTCCAATTGATGCCGTACCTCGGTCAGCTTCTCATCATGACGAGAAAATAGGGCGGTGACCAGTACAAAGAGGCAAGAAAAGATGTATGGCCAAACGGATAAGGTTTGACTGGAATAAGAAATCCATGCAATACAACCAGTGGTAGCGATGAGAAACAGTGTCCACGGTATAGCGAAACTTAATGGAGCGACAAAACAAGGCAAGGCGCAAAGGAACGGGGTGAAAGCAATAGCATAAGCCCCTAAAGGCCACATGCTCAGTACCGATAGTGCAACGAGAATCCCCAGAAACAGAGGCCAGCGCAGCGTCGGAGACCACGTCTGTGAATACCTCACAGTTCCAAAAGCGAAGAGGTAAACCGCTATAAATGCTGCGGTAATTGCAGCACCCACCACACGCAGCGAAAGTGGCGTGGATGGTTCTTGCAATCGCGACCATATAGGAATGAGGAGAAATGGTAGCCATATCCCAGCTAACGCCATGTTAGACAGGTTAAAACTGCCATATGGTTTCCTATGCGTCCTTACTTGCAAGTTCATCGACGGCCCTTATCTCGTTTCCTCAGTAGAACACAGACAAAGATGAACACTAAGGTCCAGCAGATGATGCTAGCCATGATAAGCCAGAAAGAATCGTTCATGACGTACGGTTCTGTTTGGGTTTCCTGGATGCCTTCGGTCAACGGCCAGCGTGCCAGGGCACCTAATCCGTACATCGGAGTGTAGCGCCCAATCTTCATGAGCCCTTCAGTCAAGGGCATGAAAATATTGCCAGCGAAAGCCAACAGAACGATCGATCCAGACGCAAGGGACACCGAATTTGCCGTTGGCATAAGCATTCCCCATGCTAGGCCGTAGAAACCGATAGGAAGAGCTGTCAGAATCGTGAGGAAATACGATGCAATCCACGCTGCTGCTGGCATGCTCGCGCCGGTAAAGACTCCGGCAATATTGACTGCTGTGACGGGTAACGCCGCTCGAACAAGGATATTCAGCAAGTTAGATATGAGAATTTGTGGTTGTGTCAAGGGGGTGAGTGCTAGCTGCCGACCCCATCCAGTCTCGTGCTCCACCACAGAGTTCGCTACGGCGACGACGCTGCCCGTTGCGCCTGCATACAATGCCATGCCGATCATCACGTAGGCTGCGATATTACCGTTGCCGATCTGTTGGTTGGAGTAACCTTGATTCGCGCCAAACAACAGGTAGAAGAACACGGGCAAAGCCACGGAGAAAAAGAGAGTTGACCAATTTCGGGCAAGGCGGCTGAGGTCATAAACCGAAAATTGCAAGGTACGAATGAGGGTGCTCATTGCTTATCCTCCTGTTGGGTGAGTTGGATGAATGTGTCTTCCAAACTGTTGGATGTGATGCGGAGATTCCTTGCCCCCGCCTTGGTGAGTAGAAAAAGAGCTAAGGCATCCGAGTCTTTGGTGCTCATTTTTATCGACTCGCCGAATCTTTCCACTGAGATAACTCCGGGGAAGCGCTCTGGTGGCATGGTTTCTGCAGGGAGGGTGCACTCAATGACGTGAGAGTCTGTCATTGAGCAAATCGAATTTGTGGAGCCGTCGGCAATAATCTGACCACCAGACATGAACACAATACGATGAGCGAAGTTCTGTGCTTCCTCCAAGTAATGCGTGGCAAAAACAATAGTTTTCCCTCGTTCAGCTTGTACCTGCATTGCTTCCCAGAAAAGGTGACGGTTGCTGGGATCCATGCCAGTGGTTGGTTCGTCGAGGATTATGAGATCTGGGTTGCCTAGTAGAGCCAAAGCGAAACGCAGTCGTTGTTGCTCGCCACCCGAACACTTACCGACGCGCCGGGTGCGGATCTCGGTCAGATTGGCTTGCTCAAGAATTTCTTCAATGGGTTCGGGGTGTTGATAGGTGTGGGCAATCATTCGGACTGTAGATTCCACGGTCATATCTGGGAGCAGTCCACCGGATTGCATGACCGCGCCAACGCGTGCGTCCTTCACTGCACTATGCGGGGAAGTTCCAAAGATGCTGATAGATCCTGATGTTGGGGTAGTGAGCCCCAAGATGATGTCGATGAGCGTGGTTTTCCCTGCGCCATTGGGCCCAAGCAGACCAATGATCTCACCAGAATTGAAGCTCAGATCGATGCCACGGAGTGCGTGGATAGGACTTTGACCAGCAGAGGGAAATTCTTTGCTAAGTCCTTTTATTAGTACCAACGGTTCGGCACTGTTGGGATGGGATGAATTGTTCATATGTGTAGTGTTTCCAACGCGAGGGAAAACTCGAGAGAACAAAAGTCATTATCTAGCGATGACATTTGTCATGGCCTGTCCACACTGGACTATAGAGTGGGAGACATGAACTTCGCGGAGCATTTCGACCCCTCACACATGCTGAGCTTTGACTTGGAAACCACCGGCACAGATCCTTTGACGGCAAAGATCGTGACGAGCGCCTTGGTGGCCATCAACGGGCGTGAGCGTGACGATTGTGAGATGTTGGCGGATCCTGGCGTCGAAATCCCAGAGGCTGCCTCGGCGGTGCACGGAATTACGACAGAACATGCTCGCGAGCACGGTCGTCCCCATGATGAGGTTCTGCAGGAAACAGTGAGGCGAATTCGCGAAGGATGGGCACATGGTGCGACGCTGATTGTCTATAACGCCACATATGACCTGAGCATCTTGCACGCTCTCGATCCTTCGTTCACAGTGGATGGTCCTGTATTTGATCCCTACGTAGTTGATCGTGAAAAGAATAAATTCCGTAAAGGGAAACGCACTTTAGAAAATGTATGTTCCTATTACGGCGTGGCTTTGGATAACGCTCATGAGGCAACAGCGGATGCGGTTGCAGCAGCGCGGGTGGCATGGAAGCTTGCTCGTGAGTTTCCCGAGCTGGTTGAGATGACCAGTGATGAGCTGATGCTTGCTCAGTCCACGTGGTACTACAAAATGCAGGTTGAACTGCAACAATGGTTCGCCAAGAAGGGGCGAGATACGGCAGTTAATACGTCGTGGCCAATCCAACAACGGCAGGATTAAGAGCGTTCGATCGGTTGCTGGTGGGGGAGCAGGAGAAGCGAGAAGGTAGAGAGAAGGTAGTGTACTGCGGTTTATGCTTGAGAAACTAACGGGTGCTCTAGGCTCAATTACCCCTATTTTCGAGTGGATATGGCCAAAACTTTTGCAAATCAACGTATGTGGAGCAAGATAAAAGCGTCATGATGATTCGCTGGGAAACTCCAGAGGATCGTCACGATCTACGTGGGACTCCCTCGCTCGAGCGAGACGCTCTGAATCATTTCAGGACGCCACACTCACGCAGCATGAGGCGCGCGCCACAACCTATAATCTGCACGTTTTGGTTGCACGCATATGAGCAGGCGAACCAGCCCTTTTGGTTCCTTTGTGGCATGTGCTTTCGACCCTTGGACTCATGGAGAACACCACATGTCCACTACCTCAGCCTCCCATGGCCCGAAGATCGCACCGTCAAAGAAGCCCAAAAAAGACAACACTCACTGGCTCTATATCGCCGTGATCATCGCTGTCATTGCGGGTATCATCTTCGGACTTGTTGCCCCGCACGTGGCAGCGAATTTCAAAATTTTGGGCACGCTGTTCGTCAGCCTTATCAAGATGATCATCCCACCGTTGATCTTCTGCACAATTGTGCTTGGTATCGGCTCCGTTCGCGCCGCTGCGTCGGTGGGAAAGGCCGGTGGTATTGCACTGGTGTACTTCATCACAATGTCTACCTTTGCGTTGGCCGTCGGCTTGCTCGTTGGCAACTTCATCAAGCCAGGTGAAGGGCTCAATGTCCACGCTTCTGCCAATGCTGCTGATCAGTTCATTCAAAAAGCTGAGGAAAGCCATACGGGGCTCGCTGGCTTCATTGCTTCCATCATCCCGGATACCTTCTTTTCGGCATTCACGTCTGGTTCCGTCCTACAGGTTCTGTTCATCGCCTTGTTCGTGGGTTTTGCTGTTCAGTCGATGGGTAAAAATGGTGAGCCGATTCTCGCTTTCGTGGCGTCTTTGCAGCGCCTGGTCTTCAAGATCCTGAGCTGGATCCTGTGGTTAGCTCCAATTGGTGCATTCGGTGCTATCGCCGGAGTGGTAGGGGCCACAGGTATTAAGGCTGTGGTGCAAATGGGTGTCCTCATGCTCGCCTTCTACATCACATGCGTGATCTTCATCTTCGGTTTCCTTGGCGCTATTCTTCGCGTCTTCACTGGCTTCAACATTTTTAAACTCGCCAAATATTTGGGCCGTGAGTTCCTGCTGATCTTCGCCACCTCCTCCTCCGAGTCCGCACTGCCAAACCTCATGCGCAAGATGGAGCACATTGGCGTGGATAAATCAACGGTGGGCATCGTGGTACCTACCGGTTATTCCTTCAACCTTGACGGAACCGCGATCTACCTCACGATGGCTTCCATCTTCATCTCTGACGCCATGAATATGCCGATGAGCCTCGGGGAGCAGATCTCGCTGCTGGTATTCATGATCATCGCTTCTAAGGGAGCAGCGGGTGTCTCTGGTGCCGGTATTGCTACGCTGGCCGCAGGTTTGCAATCGCATCGTCCAGAGCTTCTGGATGGAGTGGGCATCATCGTTGGTATTGACCGCTTCATGTCTGAGGCCCGCGCACTAACCAACTTTGCCGGTAACTCCGTTGCCACCCTATTGGTCGGTACGTGGACGAAAACTATTGATAAACAGCAGGCGCACCGTGTACTTAACGGTGAGGATCCATATGTGGCCACGGTCGATGACCATGACGTGGATTTGAAGTATCCATCTGTGGAGAACCCTGCGATGGATGATTTGCAACCAACCCCTCAGGTGAACTTGGACGAATATAAGAGGTGAGTTCCTCGGCTCCTATAATGCAACGTATGTCTGCATCTGGAGCTGAATATCTTCGCAAGGTTGTCGCCGCGCCTGTGTATCGCGCGGCGAAACACACGCCGCTGGAGCACATGAGCACCCTTTCTGAGCGCATCGGAAATACGGTGCTGATTAAGCGTGAGGATCTGCAGACAGTCCATAGCTTTAAGATTCGTGGCGCTTTCAACCGCATGGCGCAGATGAATGAAGAAGAAAAAGCACGCGGTGTAGTTGCCGCTTCAGCGGGTAACCACGCACAAGGGGTGGCGCTGTCGGGGCGTGAACTCGGGATCCGTACTGTCATCGTCATGCCCGTGGTGACGCCGTCGATCAAGGTAGATGCTGTCCGGGGTTTCGGCGGTGAAGTACTGCTTTATGGAAGTAACTTCGATGAAGCCAAGGCTAAGGCCGTCGAGCTCTCAGAGACTGAAGGAATGGTGTGGATCGCTCCTTTCGATGACGAGGCAGTCATCGCCGGGCAAGGAACCATTGGACTTGAGCTCTTCCAGGATCGGCCTAATCTCGATCGGGTGTTTGTCCCGGTGGGAGGCGGGGGAATCGCCGCTGGGATCGCAGTGTTGCTCAAGCAATTGCGTCCAGAAATCACAGTGATTGGTGTAGAGCCAGCTGAATCTGCTTGTTTGTCCGCTGCGCTAGCAGCTGGGCATCCTGTGGATCTCGATCACGTGAGCCTCTTTGCTGAAGGCGTTGCGGTGAAAACAATCGGCGAGGAGACATTCCGGGTATGTCGGGAGTATCTTGACGACGTCATCACAGTGAGCTCCGATGAGATCAGTGCTGCTATTAAGGATATTTTCGACGACACGCGTGCTATCGCTGAACCAGCTGGTGCGGTCTCCCTGGCAGGTTTGAAGCGGTATGTCCAGGATAATGACATTCAAGGCGAAACCTTAGCCAACGTATTATCTGGCGCGAACATGAACTTCCACTCCCTGCGTTATGTCTCTGAGCGTGCTGAATTGGGAGAAGGGGGAGAGGGGATTTTTGGTGTGACTATTCCCGAGAAGAAAGGAGCTTTCCTAGACTTTTGTCGTATCCTCGGTGGTCGTGCAGTGACAGAATTTAGCTACCGTGTGGGCGTGCGAGACTCCGATGAACCCGCCCGTATTTTCGTGGGTGTTCAGCTCAAAGACGGTGCTTCCGAACGCCAAGCTATAGCGGCTGATCTTGAATCCCAGGGATATGGCGTGGTGGATCTCTCGCTCGACGAAGTAGCCAAAGAACATGTCCGCTACATGATTGGTGGGCAGCCTCCAGAAGACGTCCGCGAAACAACCTTCAGCTTTGAATTTCCGGAGCATCCGGGCGCACTGCAACACTTCCTCGAGGTATTGGGCACGCGCTGGAATGTCACAGCATTCCATTACCGCAGTTTCGGGATGGATTATGGCCGTATCCTCGCGGCCTTTGAAAATGTTGAGGGAGATCCTGAATTCTCCGCACACCTGGATCAGCTGGGCTACCACGTCAAGGATGTGACGGATAGCCCCGCCTACAGGTTCTTTATGCGCTAGCGCACCTTGCACTATGCAACGCGTTATTTTTCTTCCCGCGCTAGCTACATCTCCCTAGTGCTCTACCCTTGCGCCTGCGGGCGTTATTGAGTTATTAGAGCGTGTGCACAATAGCTTCACGGAGCTGCACGAAGAATCTACATTAGCTAAAGAATGCTCCGACGATAGAGCCTAGCTGGCGGAGATGCTCCACTTCGCTCAGCAGAAAATCCGGACCGCCAGGGCGGCCGATAATGAGTACCAAGTCGGTTCCCTCAATCGGAGTGGCAGCGAGAGAAGAATCCATGACCTTCCATCCCTCGGGAATCCAGTCCTCCTTCTCTGTATTCAGGGTGCGTGCTTCGGTGACAGGGGCGGCGTCGAGAACCTGGCCGTCATCCTCCGGTGCGGCTGAGGAGGCAGACACACGGTGAGTATTCGGCTCGGTACCCAAAACTATGGCCCATCCTGCTGTCATGGACTTCGGAAGATTCTCCATCATGATGTCCAAGGCACGTTGCACATTATTACGTTTGGAAGCTACCGCAGCCAGCATCTGCACCTGTCCACGGCGATCAACCGTGCCGGAAAACGGACGAATAGAATCTACGTATACGCCGGGTAACTCCTGAGAAGCGGTGATGAGTGCATCAGGTAGGTGCTGGCTTGGCAGCTCAACGACGATGTCATCGACAACGGTGTCCTCATCATCGTGACCCACGATGTCCACACCAATGATGTTTGCCTCGACGTTGCCGAGAGCCACCGCAAGCAGTCCCAGGGAACCGGGAGCATCTGGCATTCGGACACGCATGAGAAAAGACATACCCAAGAGTGTAACCATCTTTCAGACACCCCGTGATACAGCCCTCCGACCAACCACGGAGGCAACAGCGGCTAAACTATGTCGCATGTCTGAGATTTCGCGCGACGACGTAGCACACCTGGCCCGTTTGGCTCGACTGAAGCTCACGGATGCTGAGCTCGATGAATTTGCCAGTCAGATTGACGATATTGTCGAGACCGTGGCAGCAATTCGCGAGGTGGATACCACGGATGTTCCGCCACTGAGCCACCCAACACAAAACGTGGACGGCGACGTATCCGTCATGCGGGAGGACGTAGTCATTCCGTCCTTAACTGCAGAACAGGCTCTCGATCAGGCACCAGCGCAGGATCAGCAGCGCTTCCAAGTGCCGCAAATTCTGGCCGAATAACACGCGCTTTCGCAGGAGATAGAAAGAAACTATGTCTGACAAGACCACGTACACCGTGGGAGCCCGCGACGACGCGGACTACACCACTTGGACCGCTGCTGAACTCGCAGAGAAAATCCACGCCCGCGAGATCAGTTCGGTGGAAGTTACTGAAGCTCACCTCGCGCGCATCGATGAGCTTAATGGCGAAATTAATGCGTTCCTCCATGTCGGCGCAGATGAGGCTATTGCTGCAGCAACAGCCGTCGATACTGCTTTGGCTAGTGGCGAAACACCAACCAGCCCGCTAGCCGGCGTGCCGTTAGCATTAAAGGATGTCTTTACCACTACCGATGCTCCAACCACCTGTGGTTCAAAGATGCTCGAGGGTTACATGAGCCCATATGACGCAACGGTGACCATGCGTTTGCGAGCAGCAGGTATTCCGATTTTGGGTAAGACCAACATGGATGAATTTGCCATGGGGTCTTCTACTGAGAACTCCGCCTATGGCGTGACCCGTAATCCTTACGACCTTGAGCGCACTCCGGGTGGATCCGGCGGTGGTTCTTCCGCAGCTCTCGCCTCAGGCATGGCTCCACTAGCGATCGGTACTGACACGGGTGGGTCTATTCGCCAGCCCGCCGCTCTGACGAACACCGTCGGAGTCAAGCCAACCTATGGCACGGTATCTCGTTACGGTTTGGTTGCCTGTGCGTCGTCCCTGGATCAGGGTGGCCCAACCGCACGCACTGTCTATGACACGGCTCTTTTGCACTCTGTCATCGCCGGTCATGATTCCAACGATTCCACCTCATCCTCTCGGCCAGTAGCGGATGTGATCTCTGCCGCGAAGAAGGGCGCCAGCGGCGATTTATCCGGAGTGAAACTCGGCGTGGTCAAGCAATTTGAGCGCCCGGAAGCTCTGCAACCGGGTGTGCTTGAGACTTATCACGCTAATTTAGAACAGTTGAAGTCTCAGGGCGCGGAACTGGTTGAGGTTGATTGCCCTAACTTTGATCACGCGATGAACGCCTATTACCTGATTCTTCCGTGTGAGGTGTCCTCTAACCTTGCCCGCTTCGACGGCATGCGTTACGGCCAGCGCAAGGGTGATGACGGTACGCACTCCGCTGATGAAGTGATGTCCCTAACCCGCGAAGCTGGCTTTGGCCCGGAGGTAAAGCGACGCATCATGCTGGGTACCTACGCTTTGTCGGTTGGTTACTACGATGCCTACTACTTGCAGGCACAGCGTGTGCGTAACTTGATTGCCCAGGATTTCCACAAGGCCTTTGACCAGGTGGATGCCATTGTTGCCCCAACTACTCCAACCACAGCGTTTAAGTTGGGTGAGAAGGTGGACGACCCACTAGCGATGTACATGTTCGACCTATTCACTTTGCCGCTGAACCTGGCTGGCGTGTGTGGCATGTCCGTTCCGGGTGGTTTCGCTACTGATACTCATTTGCCTACCGGTCTGCAGATCATGGGACCTGCACACGGCGATGATCGTTTATACCGCGTTGGCGCGGCGTTCGAGGCAGGGCGGAAGTAAATGACTCAGCCAAATACAGGCCCTAACCGCCAGCAGTATCCGCATCCTATGCAGCAAGAGCAGGCCGTTGGGGCCTTTTGGCAATGGTGGGCGGAAAAAGGTGCGTCTGCACTAGCTGATATGTTCCGTGGTGGTCCTCGCCAAGAGGAAATTCTGCATGAACTCAACGCATTGATTACCCAGATTTCTCCACATCTCGTCTTTGAGTTTGCTTCCGGCGATTCTGCCGGCTTGGATTCCGAATTCCTTTTCATACTCACTGCAGAAGGCGTGGCGGAATACCGTGCACCTGCGCGCCGCTGGATGCTCAGCGCTCCGGAAGCTGACGCCACCTGGTCTTATTCTGATCTCCGTCTCCCAGGTGATTCTTTCGGCGTCATGATGGGCGACGCCAATGTTTCCGCCCACGATCTTCGTTTCAGTGTGCACAAGGGTGCGACCGCAGTGGATCTCGAGGTCTATCACCCTGCTTTTACCCAACTGCGCTCATCTTCTGAACGCGGTGAAGTGGCTCCGTCTGAAGAGGACCAGCCGACCGTCGAACAATTGGGATTTGTCCTCTTGGATATTGCTTTCGGAGAGAGGGCAGTGGAGTTGTGGATGGATACCATTGCGTTCACTAAGACTCCCGGGGCTTCCGCTACGCTCGAGGATGTTCGCGGAGTGCTTGACGAATACGACGCTCGTTTTTCAGATGACAACGGAGACATGGATCAGTGGGTGGTGTTCAATGATGAGCAGGCGGGCAACTACTACGTAGGCCGGATTCATCCTCCTCTCAAGCCTTTGGCAGCTCCACTTTTGGATGTGCATGTTCGAATTGATGTGCCTTTTGAGGCCACGGAAAAGGGCATGCCTACGCAGGAAGCTCAACATGAGCTCTTTGATCTCGAGGATGCCTTCGAGAAGAAAATCGTGGAGCATTCTGCTCACATTGGTCCCGTGGATCATGTAGGCAAATTGGTTGCTGTAGAGACTTTCGTTGGCACACGAGCATTCCACTTCTATGTTGGTGGAACCACTGGTCTGCTGGAGGAACTTCAACAGGTCGCAGAACAGTACCGCGCTCTGCCTGCCGATGCGAAGATCTCTGGTGAGGCTGTGATTGATCCAGCGTGGAGGCGGGTGCAGGACCTATGCATCTAACGCTACGCTGGCATGCATGACATATGAAGGTCCTGAATACCGAGGCGACGGCTGGGCTGTCACAGCCGATGGAACCAGTTTTTGGGGTGTGCTAGGAGCGGCCGGACTATTCCTCGTCACTCCGGATAATTACGTGCTGGTGCAGCTGCGTGCCGCATGGACCAATAGGGGAGGAACGTGGGCGATTCCTGGTGGGGCGCGGAATCCTCATGAGACGGCTGCCCAGGCTGCCTTAAGAGAGACGTGGGAAGAGACGAGCGTGGATACCAGTCTGATTACCGTGCTCGGCGACGTGGTGACAGCTTCTGCCCCTCTCGACCATGTGTTGCGCCGGGAACCGGTATTAGATGAAGAACAGTATTTGTTGGCTCCGGTGAAAGAACTAGCGAGGCGTACAGGAGATCCGCGAGAGGCGTTGAAAATGCACCCGGTTTATCACCCAACTAATGGAGGCGAAGCAATTTTCGGTCTGGGTGCGCGCTGGTGGTGGCAGATCCAGGACCATGAGTACAACGATCAGTGGAGCTATACCACTGTGATTGCAGAGTGCGACAAGCCACTGGAATTTTCTGCGACGAGTGAATCCACCGATCTGGCGTGGCACCATATTGACGAGTTGGAACAGCTGGATCTGCTGCCTGCTTTTCGCCAAGCGCTGCCTACAATCCGTGAAAAGCTGAGTGCGTTGCGCATGGCAACTCCGTAGGGATGCGGCCAGGTAAAAATTGTCAGAGAAAACGTTATCGAACGCACCATGTGCACCTTTTCCGGTGGAGGACGTGGGCAGTGGGGTAGAGGTGTGGGGAGCATAGTGCGCGGCTGAATCCGCAACTCGCTAAACTCAATGTCATGCGTATTGCGACCTTGACCAGTGGTGGAGATTGTCCAGGCCTAAATGCCGTCATTCGGGGCATTGTGCGAACAGCGGCAGAGTATGGATCGACCGTCGTGGGCTTTGAGGATGGTTGGCAGGGGCTTCTCGAGGATCGTCGTGTGCAGTTGTATGACGATGATTTTATTGACCGTATTTTGAGTCGAGGCGGAACGATTCTGGGCACTGGTCGCTTGCATCCCGACGACTTTAAAGCTGGCATCGAGCAAATTAAAGCGAATTTGGAGGATGCCGGCATTGATTGTCTTATCCCAATTGGCGGCGAGGGCACTCTCAAGGGGGCAAAGTTCCTGGCGGATAATGGCATTCCTGTGGTGGGCGTGCCAAAGACAATTGACAATGATGTCAATGGTACGGACTACACGTTCGGTTTCGATACGGCGGTTGCGGTTGCTACCGACGCCATCGATCGCCTTCACACTACTGCCGAGTCTCACGACCGTGTGATGATCGTGGAGGTTATGGGCCGTCACGTAGGGTGGATTGCCTTGCACGCAGGAATGGCGTCGGGTGCTCACGATATTCTCATTCCGGAACATCCGTTTGATATCGAGGAAGTCTGTAAGAAGATGGCTCGTCGTTTCCAACTGGGGGAGAAGTACGGAATCATCGTGGTTGCTGAAGGGGCGCTTCCTAAGGAAGGAACTTTGGAAATCGCTGACCGTGAGGTTGATCAGTTTGGGCATGAAAAATTCCAGGATATTTCGGGTCTGATCGCCAAAGAGATTGAAAACCGGCTGGATACTGAGGTGCGTTCCACTGTGCTTGGGCACATTCAGCGCGGTGGCACACCCACTGCTTTTGACCGTGTGCTTGCCACCCGTTTTGCTGTCAACGCAACGAAGGCATGCCTGCGGGGAGACTTCAATAAGGTCGTGGCTCTCAAAGGCCAAGAGATTGAGCTTATTGATTTTGAAGAGGCAGTGGGAACCCTTAAAGAAGTTCCTGATTACCGCTATGCCACTGCGCAGAACCTGTTCGGCTAGTTGAACTGCTGAGGATAAAGCCATCGACTAACAGGTTCGCGCCGTCAGGGCACCAGTGAGGCGCCATCCGCGACCACTTAGTCGTTGTCACGGGACCAGCCAGGTGCTGTCACCGGAAGAATCTGGTGATCAAGTGCCGGGCGTGTGTCCCAAGGGCAAGTGAACACAAGCGTGCAGATACATACTAAGATGGCTCCCATGACTGCGCCTGTCTATGACTATTCCGATGATGTGATGGACTTCGATGAAGTGCTTGAGCGCTTTGAACCCGTAATGGGAATGGAAGTCCACGTGGAACTCGCGACAAAGACGAAGATGTTTTCTACTTCGTCTGCAGAATTCGGCGATGACCCAAATACCAACGTTGACCCCTGCAGCTTGGGTCTGCCGGGGGCGTTGCCCGTAGTCAACAAGAAGGGTGTGGAGTGGGCCATCAAGATTGGACTGGCGCTCAACTGCAAGATCGCCCCGTATTCTCGGTTTGCCCGGAAGAATTATTTCTACCCGGATCAGCCGAAGAATTATCAGATCTCTCAGTATGATGAGCCGATTGCTTATGACGGCTACCTCGATGTCGTTCTTGAGGATGGTACTGAGTGGCGTGTAGAGATTGAGCGAGCACACATGGAGGAAGATACCGGAAAGCTCACTCACCTGGGTGGGGCGTCCGGCCGTATCCACGGCGCTACTGCCTCGCTGGTCGACTGCAACCGCGCTGGTGTGCCCCTGATTGAGATCGTGACCAAACCCATCGAGGGAGCTGGGGAGCGGGCTCCAGAAGTAGCCAAGGCATATGTTTCTGCACTGCGTGAATTGGTGAAGGCACTCGGGGTTTCCGACGCACGCATGGATCAAGGTTCCATGCGCGTGGATTCCAATCTTTCTCTCAAGGAAAAGGGGTCAACTGAGTTTGGAACCCGCACCGAGACTAAGAACATTAACTCCTTAAAGTCCGTAGAACAGGCCGTCCGTTTCGAAATGCAGCGGCAGGCTGCGTGTCTGGTGAACGGTGTAGACATCGTACAGGAGACGCGCCACTACCAGGAGGCCGATGGAACGACCTCGAAGGGTCGTCCGAAGGAAACTATGGCGGATTACCGCTACTTTAATGACCCCGACCTGCCTCCAGTGCTTGCTCCGGAGGAGTGGGTGGAGGAGATTCGTCAGACTTTGCCGGAGATGCCGTGGATTCGTCGAGCTCGGATCCAGAAAGAGTGGGGCATCAAGGACAAGGAGATGCGCGATTTGGTTAACGCTGGTGCTCTCGACTTGATTGTCGAGACAGTGGAGGCCGGCGCTAAGCCCGGTGAGGCTCGGTCGTGGTGGGTATCTTATTTGGCAGGTAAGGCTAATGAGAACGGCACCGAATTGCAGGAGTTGAGTATCACTCCGGCGCAGGTCGCCCGTGTAATCGAACTTGTTTCTGAGGGTAAATTGACGACGAAACTCGCCCGTCAAGCGGTTGACGGTGTTCTTGCTGGCGAGGGCGATGTTGATGAAGTCGTTGCCTCTCGAGGCCTGGAAGTAGTTCGCGATGACGGGGCGATTGAAAAGGCTGTAGACGACGCATTGGCGGCTAACCCAGATATCGTCGAAAAGTACAAGGCAGGCAACAAGAAGGTTACTGGCGCGATCGTTGGTGCCGTGATGAAGGCGACCCAGGGTAAGGCTGACCCGGGTCAGGTGAATCAGTTAATTGCCAAGAAGTTGTCCTAGTCAGCGCCTAGCCGCGGCGAAGTATGAGAACGATTATCCGTAAGTCCGCGGCGGAGTCTAGTAGTAGCTCCACACCGAAGGGGACTGCTGGTAGGTCCAGGCTGGGAGATTGGCGGTAGGGCGCAGAGAACTGGATATATGTCCGGCACGTTTTCTAGTGGCAGTGCATGTGTTGTCTCCCTCGACGCGCCGAGTCACGCTCCCCACGTGCATTCTGAATGTTGCATAGGCTGGGGGCGTGACTAATTTTGACAACTCAGGAAAGAATGGATCTACCCCGAAGCCGGGCGATGAGCATTTCTTTGATCCGCACGATGATATCGACGTGCCGGTCTACCGCCGCGACGCTCACCCCGGTGGTTCCGCTCAGTCAGCTTCACAGTTCGCCAAGGGCGCTAATGCACGTGGTAAAGACGAAATAGCCGTGAACAAGCAATCGGCTGACGTTGATAAGAACCAGGAGCTGGACAAGACTCAGAAGTTTACGGCCGTATCCTCGAAGACGAAGGGCGCACAGTCTTCCTCTAGTACATCGCGGAAGTCGGCCTCCAGCGCGCAGCGGACAGCGTCCCCCCAGCCAGAGCGTACTACTGGGGCGGATAAACAATCACGTGACATCTACGCGATGCTTGGACGGGCTCGTCCGCAGCGTATCGAGGCTCAGCCTGTCCATGACAGGCACACAGTCTCCGCTGAAAATGAGGGCGAAGACCACCCGGATAATGCTCTTGAGACTGAGGAAGCACGCACTACCGCGCATGTATCCCCTAAGACTGTCTCCGCTATGCCCGGCGCACAGAATGAAGCGCAAACAAAAGCAAAGGGTGAAGCTGCGGTAGCTCAACAGTCGAGTCACCCACGAAGCGGTGACAGCAAGATCGCGGGAGCTCAATGCTCAGATTCCACAACTAAGAAAGCTGCGGTTGCGGCTTCTCAGCCTGCCAATGCGAAAGCTCCTCACGTGCAACAGCAACCTGTTACTCGTGCACTGCCCGAGCAAAAGCCTTTACAACCGGTGATGGTGCCTGGAACTGAAGGGAATCAATCTTCAGCTCCCCAGTCTGAGACCCCGACGCAGTCTCACGGTCGATCTTCTGTAGAGCTACAGAGTGAGCAAATGCCGGAAGGGCTAGATGGTGAACAGCTTCCTGAAGCACCGCAAGGTGATGTCCCGCACGATGTTGCAGATGAGGATCAAGAGCAACCAATTGTCGAGAAGCGGGGCACTATTGGCTTCGGTGTCTTCGTTCTTCGGCTCGTTGCCGGAATCTGGCTGCTCGTCATGGGGCTGCAGAATCTTTTTGGCTTCGGAGGCGCAAGCCTTAACAATTTTGAAGCCATGATGTTTAACTACAATTCATCCCACGTCCTGGCCTTTGGTCTATCGATCGGAGCGGTCATCGGCGGCGTATCCGTGCTTCTCGGTCTGCTCACGCCGTTAGGTGCGGCAGTAGGAACTGTTGTTGCCGGATTCATGGGCTTGCACGCGCTCTCTGAGTCCACCACGGGTTTCTGGCCAAGTGAGCTCGACCCAACGTTTAGTACGTGGATCCTTATCGCAGTGATCTGCTTGTCTCTAGTGTTGACGGGACCGGGGAAGGCTTCTTTTGACCGCTCGCGAGGGTGGGCAGTGCGCCCACTAGCTTCGGCCTGGATTTTCGCGATTATCGCGCTCGGTGGATTAATAGCGCTATGGGTAGCTGTTGGGGGCGGCAACCCTCTCGGCTGAACAGCTTACATCCCCCGGCTGGGCAGCATTGGGCTCTCAGTCGAATGAGAACAAACCCCTCCCCGGCACTTCCTTCTTATAGCGGCTTTCTTATAGTGGCTTCGGGTGGTGTGGTGTGTTGGGGGAGGTACTTTACCCGCCGATTGCCAGGCGTAGCGCGAGGAATACCATGATGACACCGATCGCGAGGTTCAACTTGGCCCATATGTGCGGTTTGGCTAGTTGACCGGAGAGTTTATGCGCGGCGAATCCGAAAGAGGGGAACCAGAGACAGGTGCCGCACATAGCTCCGACAAAAATGGCAGTGTCCATGCCCGGGTGGTGGATGGACAAGCTTCCCAGCAGGATTGAATCGACATAAGCATTGGGGTTGAACCAAGTTATGGCGAAGGCCGTGAGACCTGGCTGGGTGGCGGTGCGAATGAGGGTGAGGGGTGTGGACGTACGGGCGGGAGCTTCAGCTACTGCTATTGCTATCGAGGATTGGCTAACGGGTGAGGTAGCCGATAGTGGTCGGTGTGAGGCTTGAGACTGGCTATTATCGTTGTTTGGAAGTGGGAGCGGACTGTGTACGGCATTGCTATAAACCGCGGCATCGTTACCCACTGGAGCATTCTTGCTGGTGTCAACTCTCGGGTGTAATCCATCACGGAAGCAGGTAGAGGCGAACCAGAGGATGTACACCACGCCACCCCAGCGTAGGCCAGTGACGAGCCAAGGGGCGCGTTCGAGCATCGCAGAAACGCCGGAAATACCCAGTGCCGCAAGAAAGAAATCGCTGATGATCACAACCACCAATACGGTAATTAATCCATGTTTGCGGATTCCCTGTTTGAGAATGAGGGCGCTTTGTGGACCGAATGCGAGCATGAGTGAGGTCCATAGAATGAAGCTGCTAAACGCTACCGTAAGCCACTGATTATCCATAATTTCTGACTCTAAGCAGCCCTCTCTAGATAAGGCAATCTAAGGAATCTAAATATGCTTTAGAATAGCTTCATGCTCCCACGACACATGGATACACTGCTTGCGATCGTCGACGAAGGCTCTTTCGAGGCCGCAGCGGCCACATTGGGTGTGAGTGCGTCGGCTATTTCACAACGGATGAAAACACTAGAAGCAGCTGTCGGCCGCGTTTTGCTACGCCGTACGGTTCCGGTGAGCGTTATTCCGGCCGGTGAGGTTCTGGTTCAAACCGCTCGACGCATGCAACTACTTGAAGCGGAAGCTGACAGCCTGCTCAGCGGTTCCCTCGCCACAGTTCCTTTGAGCATTGTGATCAATGCTGATTCCTTGGCTACGTGGTTTCGTCCCGTATTCGCTAGTGCTCAGGAGTTCATGGGGCCAGGGTTGCGCTTACGCATCGAGGATGAGAGACACTCTTTGCGTTTGCTGCAGCGTGGCGATTGCATGGGTGCAGTGACCACAGAGGAACAGCCGGTGACTGGCTGTCATAGTGAATTTCTTGGCTATCAGCGTTATCTCGCCGTTGCATCACCGACTGTTGCTGCCTTAATAGAGGACGGAACCTTTGGCTGGTCGAACCTACCGTATGTGCGATACAACAAAAAAGATTCGCTAGAAGTGGAGTATTTGAGGCAGCACCAGGGGGACATCAGGGTGGCGTCGGAACGAAGAGAAACACATGTGCCTTATTTCGACGGCATCAATGATGCCGTCGCGGCGGGTTTGGGTTGGGCGATGGTACCGGAAAAGGCGGCGACACCCTACATCAATAGCGGGCAGTTCGTGGTGCTTGATGGACGGTTACCAACCACAAAGAACCACCCGAATTGGCTAGATGTTCCGCTGTATTGGCAGCGCTGGAAAGTGGAATCTGAGCTCCTGGAGAAGCTCACGGATGCTATCCACGCGGCAGCGGCGCGCACTTTGCTCAGCTGACTCGGCTGATAGCAGCGACTTCATCTTGCGCACCGCGTTGACGGGTGTTACTTAACCTCGCGCACCGCGCCCCGGTCCGCGGAGGTGGCCATGGCAGCGTATGCCCGAAGTGCTTTAGTCACGGTTCGTTGACGGGTGGTTGGCGTCCATGGTGCATCGCTTGCTTCCATTTCTTCCCGACGTTGTGCGATTTCCTCTTGAGAAATCTGCAGTTCCAGGCGACGCTCGTGGACATCGATAAGGATAGGATCACCATCGCGAATCAAACCAATCAAGCCGCCGTGAGCAGCTTCAGGGGAGATATGACCCACGGAGATCCCAGACGATCCGCCAGAGAAACGTCCATCGGTGATGAGTGCACACTTCTTGCCCAGACCCGCACCTTTAAGAAACGCGGTCGGATGTAGCATTTCCTGCATTCCTGGGCCGCCCGCAGGACCTTCGTAGCGGACAACCACGACATGTCCTGGCTGAACTTTCTTATCGAGAATCACTCTGACCGCATCTTCTTGAGATTCCACAACCAAGGCAGTGCCTTCGAAGTGCCATACGGACGGATCCACACCCGCAGATTTGATGACGGCGCCATCTTCTGCGAGATTGCCGCGGAGAACAACGAGACCACCATCGGCGGTGTAGGCATGGTCGATGTCGCGAATGACACCATTTTCAGCGTCTGTATCTAACTCCGACCAGCGATTGTTCGTGGAAAATGGCTCGGTGGTACGTACCCCACCAGGTGCGGCATGGAAGAGCTCAATTGCCTCGTCGGAGGCTTCACCGGAACGGATGTCCCACCGCAGTAGCCATTCCTTCAGGGTGTGTGAATGAACTGAATGAACGCCCTCGTTGAGCTTGCCGCCGCGGTATAGCTCTCCCAGGATGGCGGGAATGCCGCCTCCGCGGTGGACATCTTCCATGTGGTAGTCGGAGTTCGGCGCGACCTTGGACAGGCAGGGGACGCGTTTGGACAACTCGTCAATGTCCCGGAGAGTGAAATCTATGCCTCCCTCTTCAGCTGCTGCGAGAATGTGCAGAACCGTATTTGTGGAACCGCCCATGGCCATATCCAAAGCCATGGCATTTTCAAATGCTTCCCGGGTGGCAATGTTCCGGGGCAGTACAGATTCGTCACCGTCACCGTAGTATCGACGGCAGAGTTCCACGATGGTAGTTCCCGCCTGAGTAAATAGGGCTCGTCGAGCCTCATGTGTAGCGAGGGTGGAGCCGTTGCCGGGAAGAGACAGACCTAACGCTTCGGTCAGGCAGTTCATGGAATTTGCGGTGAACATTCCGGAGCATGAGCCGCATGTCGGGCACGCAGCCTGTTCTACGGTGAGCAGGCTTTGCGTAGAGACAGCATCGGAGGCGGATGCGGAAATTGCCGTGATTAGATCGGTGGGAGCCTGAGCTACACCATCGACGACGACAGCTTTACCAGCTTCCATTGGGCCGCCTGAGACGAAAACTACGGGGATGTTCAACCGCATTGCCGCGTTGAGCATACCCGGAGTGATCTTGTCACAGTTGGAGATGCAGACGAGGGCATCAGCAGCATGACCGTTAACCATGTACTCCACGGCATCGGAGATAATTTCGCGAGACGGTAGGGAGTAGAGCATGCCTGCATGTCCCATAGCGATGCCATCGTCGACGGCGATCGTGTTGAACTCACGCGGTACTCCGCCCGCGTTGCGAATAGCATCAGCTACAATCTCGCCAACGTCTTTGAGATGCACGTGACCTGGCACGAACTGGGTGTAAGAGTTTGCAATGGCGATGATTGGCTTGTTGTCGAAGTCTTCTTCGGTCATGCCCGTTGCACGCCATAGCGCGCGGGCACCAGCGGCGTTACGACCTTGGGTGGTAACAGATGACCTCAATGGGATGGCGTTCATAGTCTCAGTAACTCTTCTCTATTTCTCGTCATTATGGACGGGGCGTTCTTCGGTAGTGCGATTGCGTGCGGCCTTTTTCGCGGCTTCCTCTGCGCGTCGCTTTTTTTCGTAGTCGGCGTATTCTTCTTTGGTCATAAGCACGGCGTAACCGTCCTTATGGACCACCTGAACCTTGCGGTCTGCAGATTCTCGTCCGGGGGTGACCGGATCTGGAATGCGACCTTCTGATGCTGCACTGAGGGTGACCAGTGAATTGAACGTTACTCCTGGTAACCAGAAGCGCCGTTCAATACCCGTCGAAGATGCAGTGTTACGTGATTTGTTCCCCTGCGCACTGAGCCGCTTTGCTCCCCCGTACTGCTGGTTTTCTGGGGGTGCTTCCTGTGGGGTAGTGCTGTTGGCTGCTCCAGTTGAGTCGGGTGCCGTGTCACGTCGAATCTGGCGCAGAACCTCTTCCTGTGCTGTTTTGTCGCGGGCGACCGCGTAGGCTTTGCCTGAGTTGCTGAATTGGATTCCAGAAAACTCATCCCAGGTCATGGTCTGACCTTTGCGGAACATGTAGCGAGTGGTGATTCCGTTGGGTCCGACCACAGTTCGTACATAAAGAGTCCATGCCATGAAAGCGAGGGGTATCAGGGGAACCCAGAAGAACGTGGAAACATCGTAGCCAGTAAACATGAGGCAGATGAGGAACATCACGCCTGCACCGAGGATGTGCTCACGGCTGGGAGTGAGGATGGCATTTTCGCCTTTCCATTTCACCCCAGGGCCAGAGGTGGGTGGGGTGTCGGGGTGTGTGTCGTTGGGATTTTCTGCCTGAGGGGTCATGGCTGTTATTTAATCAGGTTCTTTCTGTGAGGCACTACTGGGCGTAGCGAGTATTGGTTTTCGGGCTTGTGCTAGCGGCGAGCGGAATTAATTGCGGACTCTGCCTCCTTGAGTGGAGCGGAAGCGTGGGTATCTACGGAATTGCCTGTCGTGTCAGTGACTCCACCGGACGATGGGGTTTGGCGTGGAGCGTTATGCGACTCACTTTGGTGAGGAGTAGTCGGGGCTGAGGTGTCAGAGTGTGAAGAAGCTGTCTGGGGAGCGGTGCTGCTTGCTTTGCCTTGCTGGTCGTTCGTCTCGGTTGAGTTAGCGGTTTGTTCGGCGTTGCCAGTTGTTTCCTGGACGTCCTTAGTTACTTCTGATGGCTCGGTACTGGGTTGCGTGGTTTTTTGCCCATTAGTGCGTTCGTTCCAGTATGCCGGGTTGAGCATACCGGCATTGCCGCCATCGGGATTGGAGGAGGCCAGTGCTAAACCGCCGATGAGTAGGAGGCCGAGGAGCAGGAGAGTGGTGGACACACGCGTTCGGCCACCGACGCTGAGGATGTTCTTTAGCTTTGTGTCATATTCATGTCGGTCGAACCAACCGTTGATGGTTTCCTCCTCCAGTGCCTCTTCGTCGTGGTGACCTGGCTGATTGGACGTTGATCCATCGGCACTATGAGCCCCGCCTTTGAACGCGGGAGCTCCCGGGCCATCGTCGGTTGCAGTCATGGAGCTGTGTGAGCCGTGGCTGCGTATCGACTGGTTGAGTTCTGTTTTCTTTGTCGACGCCACTACTGATGGCATCAATTCTGTAGCTGCTTCTAGTGTGTCCGAGTCTGAGTGTTGCCCGTTAGAGCCGTGGGGAAGATCTCCGTGATGAGCAGAAGTGCCGTCGGGATTAAGCGGAGCAAAGCCTCTCGCGACTTGCATCCGATCCCAGAACACATTGGCTATAGCTGCGCGGATTGCGCGCTCTACAGCCCACTGGCGTGCAGGGTTTACGTCTACCGTGATGCGGTATTGAACAGACCATGGTTGTCCTGCGGTGGTAGGTTGAATGAGTTTGGTGGCGGGGAGTACATCGAGATCGTCTGTGATGTCTTTAGCAACCTCCGGATCCTTGACAGCCTCCTCAGCTGCTGCCTCTACTTTGCGGGTGAGGTCGGCCATAGATTCACCGGAGTTCATTGGAATCTGGATGTCAACCACGGCGCGTGACCATTCCTGGGAGAAGTTCGTGATCACACCAGTGGAACCGTTGGGAATGTTGACCATTTCCCCGGAGGGCGTGCGTAGACGTGTGGAGCGTAGCGTGAGAGCCACGACAGTCCCCTCTACCGGCTTAGACGGGCCATCAAATCCTACGTAGTCGCCGAGACCGAATTGACGTTCGGAAATGATGAAGAAGCCGGCGAGGAAGTCGCCGATAACGTTTTGCGCGCCGAAACCGACAGCGGCGGAAACCACAGTGGCTGGGATGGCAGCGCCCATGGGTGGCACCCCGAGCTTTGTGAGGATCAGCATGATCACGAAGAAGTATGCAATGGCTTCCAGGACGTAGACTGTGGCTCCGATGAGCGCGAGACGCGTCTTGGTTGCTTCTTCTTCCTTCGAGAAGCGTTGCGTAACGATACGAACGGCAAGACGCCCCACGCGGGGAATGAGCACTGCGACGATTAGCAGTGCTGCGATGGGGAGGCCGTTGCGGATGAGCCATTCCCAGAGGCGAAGAAGGAAGTAATCGACATTGAGCATGAGACCAACCGTAGTAAATGGGTGGGACAGTGGGCGTAGATAAGGCGGGGGATGTGGACACTGTATGCGTAGAATTCACTGTCTGAGACGTGGAAAAGTGCTGAATTCACATCCATATAGAGTTCATCTAGTGAGATTATTCCGCCCGTATTTTGAGAAAAAGCCGGTAAATGAGTTGCGTTAGATCAAGTGGAACGCTAGGCTTAGACCCATGATAACCAACCTTATTATTCGCGTACTCGTGCGTTGAGGGGCGCCGGAAGCACCTTCACCTTGAGACTCGAATAACCTGGCGCCCCCTAGAAACCGACGATTAACGAGGTCGGTTCCTTGGGGGCGCTTCTGGTTGATTGTTTCCAGTACAGATGTCCACTGATCCAAGGAGCGACTGACACGTGACTGACACATCACGCTCGCAACCAACTCCAGCAACCCTGGCCAAGAATTCCCGCGGAAAGCGCCCGGAACGAATTAACGGAGCAACGGCTGTCGTTCGCTCTCTTGAAGAGCTCGGTGCCGACGTAGTATTCGGTCTTCCTGGTGGCGCAGTGCTACCTCTGTACGATGCTCTCTACTCCTCCAAGAAGCTCAATCACATCCTTGTTCGTCATGAACAAGGAGCAGGTCATGCCGCGACCGGTTATGCGCAGGCCACAGGTCAAGTCGGGGTGTGCATCGCCACGTCGGGGCCAGGTGCCACGAACTTAGTAACGCCCATTGCTGATGCAAACATGGACTCCGTACCTATGGTGGCTATTACCGGGCAGGTAGGGCAGCACATGCTGGGGACAGATGCTTTCCAGGAAGCTGACATCCGCGGTGTGACAATGCCGATCACCAAGCACAATTTCATGGTGACTCGTCCGGAGGACATTCCAGCGGCGATCGCCGAAGCATTCCATGTGGCATCGACCGGCCGTCCAGGTGCTGTGCTCGTTGACATCCCGAAAGATGTTCAGAATGCGGAGCTGGACTTCGTGTGGCCTCCTACATACGAGTTGCCCGGATACCGTCCGGTCACCACTCCGCATGCCCGTCAGATTGAAGAAGCGGTGCGCATGATCAATGCGGCTCGCAAGCCGGTTTTGTACGTGGGCGGTGGCGTCATTAAGTCCGAGGCTCATGCTGAGCTGAAAGCATTGGCTGAGACTTACAACATTCCTGTGGTCACCACTCTCATGGCGTTGGGAGCATTTCCAGATTCTCACCCACTCCACATGGGTATGCCCGGCATGCATGGCACTGTTCCTGCGGTCGCTGCTCTGCAGAAAGCGGATCTCTTGATCACCATCGGTGCTCGCTTTGACGACCGTGTCACCGGTGACGTGGCGAGCTTCGCCCCGAACGCTAAGGTCATTCACGCCGACATTGATCCTGCTGAGATCGGCAAAGTTCGTGAGGTTCAGGTGCCTATTGTGGGCGATGCCCGTGAGGTACTGTCTGCGCTGAAGTCAGCGATGGAAGCGCTGAAACTGGGTGGTCCAAATACCGCAAGTTGGCTGAAGTACCTGGGTAAGCTCTGCGAAGATTTCCCACGGGGCTATGACAAGCAGCCGAATGAGAAGCTGGCACCTCAGTTCGTCATTGAAGCCTTGTCACGGGTTGTGGGCCCTGAGGCTATTTATGTGGCTGGCGTCGGTCAACACCAGATGTGGGCAGCGCAGTTTGTAGACTATGAAAATCCTCGTACCTGGTTGAACTCCGGAGGGCTCGGCACGATGGGTTACGCCGTTCCGGCAGCAATGGGTGCAAAAGCTGGCAGGCCGGACAAGGATGTGTGGGCTATCGACGGCGATGGTTGTTTCCAGATGACCAATCAAGAGCTGGTCACTTGTGCCGTTGAAAAGCTCCCGATCAAGGTTGCGCTGATTAATAACGGCAACTTGGGTATGGTGCGTCAGTGGCAGACTTTGTTCTATGAGGAGCATTACTCCAACACCAACCTGAAGCCTGGGGAAACCTATTTGCCGGATTTCTTGATGCTGGCTGAATCCATGGGTTGTGCGGCATTCCGTGTCACTCGCGAAGAGGATGTAGAACCTACGATTCGCAAGGCTCAGGAGATTAATGATCGTCCGGTGGTGATCGACTTCATCGTGGGTGAGGATGCTCAGGTGTGGCCGATGGTTGCCGCTGGTACACCAAATGATGAGATTCAATATGCCCTGAATTTGCGTCCTCTTTTCGACGAGGAGGCGTCTGCGGCAGAGAACCCGGCTGATATCCACAACGTCATCAAGGATGAAATGGAAGAAGACCTCCAGGAACAGATTGATGGTCTGCAGAAGGAAGAGGAGAAGAACTAATGGCTGAACTGCACACTCTGTCCATCCTCTGTGAGGATGTCGACGGCATCATTTCCCGTATCTCCGGCATGTTCACCCGCCGTGCTTTCTCCATCCAGTCGATCAGTTCCGGGCGCACTGAAATCGAGGGCATCAACCGCATCACGATCACCGCTGAAGGTGAGGAACGCGTTGTGGAACAGATCACTAAGCAGCTGAACAAGCTGATTCCGGTGATTAAAGTGTCTCGGCAAGATCCCGCCACTACCGTGGCTCGCGGGTTGCTGATGGTTAAGGTTTCGGCTGACGCATCGAACCGTACTCAGGTGGTCGAGTCGGCCAAGCTTTTCCGCGCTCACGTCGTGGATGTGGGACCGGAATCTGTGATCATTGAGGCGACGGGTTCTCCGTCGAAACTTCAGGCACTGTTGGACATTTTGGAGCCATTCGGGATCCGCGAATTGATTGAGTCCGGTGCTACTGCGATGAGCCGTGGCCCGAAGGCTATGTATCCCGCGAAACTTTAGTGTTCAGGTGATATACGGTGGAATCACCCCCGTGTGTCACTATATGGACAGTCAATCCCATTTAATGAAACGACCGCTGGTATAACTGGAACCATCGACAGTTGGTCACCAACGAAAGGAACTTCTTCCATGGCAATCGAGCTGCTATATGACGCCGACGCTGACCTATCCATTATCCAGGGACGTAAGGTCGCTGTTATCGGTTACGGCTCCCAGGGGCATGCGCATTCTCAGAATCTGCGTGATTCCGGTGTGGATGTTGCAATTGGCTTGCGCGAAGGATCTAAGTCTCGCGTGAAGGCTGAAGAAGCCGGATTCAAGGTGATGACTAACGCTGAGGCTTCCGAGTGGGCAGATGTCATCATGCTCCTGGCTCCGGACACCTCGCAGGCCACCATCTTCGAAAATGACATTGCTCCTCACCTTAAAGAGGGCGATGCACTGTTCTTTGGCCACGGCTTGAATATCCACTTTGATCTTATTAAGCCTGCCGACAACATCACCATCGGCATGGTTGCTCCAAAGGGGCCGGGTCACCTGGTTCGTCGCCAGTTCGTTGATGGCAAGGGTGTACCTTGCTTGATTGCTGTCGACCAGGACCCAAAGGGCGAAGGACGTGACTTGGCTCTGTCCTATGCAGCGGCTATCGGTGGCGCTCGTGCTGGCGTCATCCCAACCACCTTCGAAGCAGAGACGGTGACCGATTTGTTCGGTGAGCAGGCAGTGCTGTGTGGTGGCACGGAGGAGCTCGTCAAGACCGGTTTTGAGGTTCTCGTCGAGGCTGGCTACGAGCCAGAGATGGCCTACTTTGAGTGCCTCCACGAGCTAAAGCTGATCGTCGACCTCATGTTCGAGGGCGGCATCGAGAACATGAACTACTCCGTTTCTGATACCGCCGAGTTCGGTGGTTATCTCTCCGGTCCGCGTGTTATTGACGCAGACACTAAGGCTCGCATGAAGGATATTCTCGCTGATATTCAGGACGGCACCTTCACTAAGCGCCTGGTTGCCAACGTTGAGGGTGGCAACAAAGAGCTAGAGAGCCTCCGCGCTTCCTTCAATGACCATCAGATCGAGAAGACCGGCAAGAAGCTCCGTGATCTCATGAGCTGGGTCAAGGTTGACGCACGTGCGGAGACCGCATAAGGCGCAGTGTGTATAAAGCGGAGTTAGTGCAGATCTGCGCAATCGGAGGTGGCACGAAGACTGTGTCACTGGAGTTCTTAGCCTGAGTTATGGCGGAAGACATTCCCTGTATCGATAGGTGCCTGGACTGCGTCTCCGGAGTCGAACATGGCGACTGAGAACTGCCCCGAGAAAAGTTCTGAAAACCCCTGCGGGAGTTGGTACCCGCAGGGGTTTTCGGCTGTTGGTTATTCAGCCGCTTGCACCTGTAACCCGCGTGAGCTGGGACAGTCGTGCGTTAGGGTCTTTGCGAGAACACCTTAATGAAAAGTATTATCACTAAGGTGTAGGGTGGCAGTCATGACTGAAATACCCTCGGCCACTCGCGGCCAGAAACGCACTCCCGTAACCGTCTTATCCGGCTTCCTCGGGTCTGGAAAGACCACGCTACTCAACGAACTATTAGCTAACCGTGAAGGGCGACGCATCGCCGTCATCGTCAATGATTTCTCTGAGATTAATATCGACGCAGCCCTCATCGCAGGCGAGGGGCACCTCACACGTGGCGAGGATCGCTTTGTGGAGTTGACAAACGGTTGCATCTGCTGCACTCTGCGGGAAGATTTGGTCGAATCCGTTGGTTCGCTGGCGCGCAGCGGAGACTATGACCACATTGTCATTGAATCCACCGGCATTTCCGAACCTATGCCCGTTGCCGCCACTTTTGAATGGCAATGGGAAGATGGTACGCGCCTTGCGGATATCGCGCCGATCGATACCATGGTGACCCTTGTAGATGCCGCCCAATTCCTCGAGCAGATCGGACAAAAGCGACTGCTCTCCGAGGCGGAAATCGAAGCCACACCTGATGATGAGCGCACTATCGCCGATCTGCTTGTTGATCAGATAGAATTCGCGGACAAAATCTATGTGACGAAATCGGATCTGGTGAGTGCTGGCCGATACAACGCGACGGTTGCTCTGATTAAGCGGATGAATCCGCGTGCCAGCGTCGAGAAGATGGTTAACGGTACCGTCGATGGTCGCTCGGTCATCGGAGATATTTTGGGCGCCAATCTTTACAACGAGGAAACTGCTCGAGCGTACGAGGGTTACTGGGAAGAACTGGAAAATCCCCACACGCCTGAAACCGAGGAGTACGGGATTAGTTCCGTGGTTTTTCGGGGTGACCGCCCCTTCGATCGGGGTAGGTTGCTGGAGGCTTTGCGTGCGACTACTGGTCTGGTGCGGTCCAAGGGGTATTGCTGGATTGCTGATCGGCCGGAGTTGGTTCAGGTATGGCATCAGGCCGGTCCTGACCTGCGTATTCAGCCTGCGGGCTTCTGGAAGCAGACAAATCTGACCCCGTCAAATGAAGTGGTTCTCATCGGCGTGAACTTTGATGGGCAGACTGCTCTGAAAAAGTTTCAGGATGCGATGCTGAGTGACGCAGAAGTTCGGTCTATGCTGTAAGAGTCGCACGTCACATCTGGATGGCGTGGTCCCTTCTCGTGTCGGCGCGGTCGTTTCGGCGCGGGCAAGGCAGCACTTTTCCACTCAGGAGAATATTTATCGTGAGCAACAACCGTCCGGTAGTACTCATTGCCGACAAGCTTTCCCAATCCACCGTTGATGCCCTTGGTGATTCTGTCGAGGTGCGCTGGGTTGATGGCCCAAACCGCCCAGAGCTGTTGAAGGCAGTCGTAGACGCAGATGCACTGCTCGTACGTTCTGCCACCACCGTTGACGCTGAAGTATTGGAAGCAGCGCCAAAGCTTCAGATCGTCGGCCGTGCAGGCGTTGGTCTGGACAATGTGGATATCGACACCGCCACCGCCCGCGGCGTGATGGTAGCTAATGCTCCGACCTCCAATATTCACTCAGCATGTGAGCACGCAATTTCCTTGCTTTTGTCTACAGCTCGCCAGATCCCAGCGGCCGATAAAACTCTGCGTGACGGTGAGTGGAAGCGCTCGTCATTTAATGGCGTGGAGATTCTCAATAAGACCGTTGGCATCGTAGGCTTCGGTCATATTGGCCAGTTGTTTGCGCAGCGCCTGGCTGCCTTCGAGACGGACATTATTGCCTATGACCCATACGCCAATCCGGCGCGCGCTGCGCAGCTGGGCGTGGAACTGGTTGAGGATCTCGAAGAGTTGATGGGTCGCTCAGACTTCGTCACTATTCACCTGCCGAAGACCAAAGAAACCGCGGGCATGTTCGATGCCGATCTGCTGTCGAAGGCAAAGAAGGGGCAGATCATTATTAACGCTGCCCGCGGTGGTTTGGTTGATGAGGTTGCTCTGGCTGAGGCGATCAAATCAGGCCATATCCGCGGTGCTGGTTTCGATGTGTACGCTTCTGAGCCCTGCACGGACTCTCCACTCTTTGAACTGCCTGAAGTAGTTGTTACGCCGCACCTGGGCGCATCGACGGTAGAAGCGCAAGATCGCGCGGGTACCGACGTTGCCGCATCTGTATTGCGCGCCCTGTCCGGTGACTTTGTCCCTGACGCTGTGAACGTGGCTGGCGGGAAAGTCGGTGAAGAGGTTGCTCTGTGGCTGGGGCTTGCTACCAAGCTAGGCCGTGTGGGCAGCGCTTTGCTGGGGGCTGCTCCAGCGACCGTCAACGTGCAGGCCCGTGGAGAGCTATCGACCGAATCGGTTGATGCTCTGGGGCTGTCTGCTCTGCGCGGCGTGTTCTCCGGAGTTATCGATGAGCAGGTTACTTTCGTCAATGCTCCGAAGATCGCTGAAGAGCGCGGCGTGCAGCTAGAGGTCTCCACTCACGATGAGTCTGTTTCTCACCGCTCAGTGCTTGAAGTACAGGTTGTTGCTGGAGACGGCAAGTCCGTATCGGTGATTGGTGCTTTGACTGGTCTGGATCGCGTGGAGAAGATCGTTCGCATTAATGACCGTGGTTTGGATCTTCGCGCCGAGGGAACGAATCTATTCCTTACCTATGGGGATCAGCCAGGTGCTTTGGGGAAGGTGGGTACCGCTCTGGGAGCTGCGGGCATCAATATTGATGCGGCGGCATTGTCTCAAAACGCTGAGGCGGAGGAAGAATCCGCAACGCTGGTTCTGCGCGTTGATCAGCCTCTGTCTGAAGATATCGTTGAGCAGATTAAGGGCGAATTAGGCGCAACCACCGCTGTTGTTCTTGACTTGAACTAGGGTCTGGGGGGGCGCCGCAGCGCTTCGTGACATAGGGCGCCGGACGATGGCACGCTGTTGCCACGGCCGGTGCCTTTTGCGTGTGTTGAGTTTTTCTAGGGTGTCCTGTCACCTTCTGGGGGTAGTGGGTGACGTTGTGGAAAAAGGGGAGGAATAGGGGGATGGCTGTCGCTGTGAGCTGGGTGGAAACCCCCTATTATTATTGAAAATCATAACAGATGATTGTTTATCGAACCCGCAGGTAAAACAAATTTAATGCCTATTGTTGAAAATCTATTGAAAACCAGTAAAGTGTGTTGTGACAGAACATAAGAATGAGGAGAGTGCATAGAAATGACGCACACTAAGCACGAGAACCACGATCACCAGCACGGCCCTGATTGCGGCCACAAGAGCTTCGTGCACGGTGACCACATTGACTACGTTCATGACGGCCACATCCACCGCGAGCACGATGGTCACTGGGATGAATGCGAGCCAACCGAGCATCGCGTACACGAGAACCACGACCATCAGCACGGTCCACATTGTGGTCACGAAGCTGTACGACACGGTGACCACGTGGACTATATCCACGATGGCCACCGCCACGCCCTACATGAGGGGCACTGGGACGAGCACTAGTCGAATAGCTGTGTTCCCCAGTCCAGGGAGCCATCTTCTGGCAGACCCGCTGGGCAGGCAAAGATCGCCTTGGATTCATAACGGACGTATTCGTTCATTCGATCATTGCGAGAGAGCTTCATCTGAATGGGGATGAAGCTCTTTTGTGGGTCTCCCACAAAAGCAATAAAAAACAGGCCTGCAGAAAGATGCCCGAAGCTGTCTGATCCTTCGATGAAGTTATAGGCTCGACGCAGCATCCTCTGGCCGTCATTATTGTCTGGATGCGAGAGGTAGACGTGAGAATCGGTGGGGATCGCGGGTTCCGTTCCTAATACGAGATCAAACGGGACTGCGTCGAATTCCCTCGCGGCGTCGTCTTCCAGACCTAAGGGAGCGCCAGAATGACGGTAACGGGCAAAGGTCGCCTGCTGTTCGCCGAGAATCTGGCGATCCCACAGTTCAAGCAGCATACGAATGCGGCGGGCGCACAGGTAACTGCCTCCGTTCATCCACCCCTCTTCGTCAGACCACACGTAGGTGTTGAGATCGTCCTTTTCCCCAGAGTGGATGTTGCGGGTTCCATCCTTGAAACCGAAGAGATTGCGCGGGGTGGTTTGCTCTTCGGATGTGGAACTCGCCCGACCATACCCCAACTGGGACCAACGCACTTCAACCACGCCACTGCCGGCGCGAACGAGGTTACGTATAGCGTGAACCGCCACTTGAGGGTCATCGGCGCACGCCTGGACGACGATGTCACCGTCACAGAATTCCTTGATCAGCTGGTCGCTAGGAAATGTCGGTAGCGCTTTCAAACGCCGGGGCTTGCGATCTTTGAGCCCGAAACGCCCGTCGAAGAGGCTCGGTCCGTAGCCGATGGTGATGGTCAGGTTATTGGTGCTGAGATCATCGGCCTCTCCGGAGTCGGCCGGAACCGCATACTCGCTATCACTAGGCTGTTCTGCGGCAGGTAGGCCTCGTGACATGCGCTCGGACATCGCTGTCCAGCGAGTCAACATATCTTTGAGTTCTGCTTTATCTTTCGTCAGAACGTCTAACGCTACGATATGGAGATTTTCCTGTTGGGCAGTGGTAATGCCTGCCTGATGGGTGCCATAAAAGGGGACGGGTTGTGGCGTCGAAGAATGGGACTGCGAAGCAGCGCGCACCGCAGTCACGCCTCCGCCCCCTATGAGCGCACCGGCTCCAGCGCTCAAACCTAAGCCGGCCAGGAATTTTCGACGGCTCACCGACCCCCGACGAGATTTTTCTCCCGTACCAGAGTTACTGGTGTGAGATTCAGCACTACTAGAGGGTGACTCGGCGTCCGCAAAAGGATGTTTTTGCTCCGTGGGGATAGGCTCTTTGCGGTCGGCTGGGTGAGTGTCAGAAGAATTGCTCATCGACTAGTCCACCACCGTATGCTGCACCTTGGCGACTTCTTCGGAGAGATGATCCAATGCAACTGATAGGCCTTTGCGCTGAGATTCGCTGACTTTGTCGTAGCTGATAAAGCCCTCGCCTTGGCGATACTTGTTCAGTTCGGCCTGGACGGAGTCGAAACGCTTGTTGATCTCCGCTAGCATGCCTGGTTTCTTCTCCTCTAACGACCTTTCCAATGCTGCGACGGCAGCTTTGCTGCCTTCCACGTTGGCTTGGAAGTCATAAAGATCTGTGTGAGAGAAGATGTCTTCCTCACCGGTGATCTTAGAGGTGGCTACCTCATCGAGCAGTCCCTGCGCTCCGGAAGCAATCTGGGTGGGAGTGAGCTGGAAGTCCTTGGAGTTTACTCCGTCTACGAGCTCCTGGATGTCTTTGGATAGCTGGTCTGCGAGCTTCTTGGTGGAGGAGTCGATCTTGCCTTCTTTCCAGAGAGCTTTTTCGATGGGGTGGAAGCCAGTCCAGGTATCGCCCTCGGCGAGGTCTGCCTCACGCAAGTCGATGCGAGGATCGAGATCGTTGGGGAAGGACTCCGCAACGGGTTCGATGCGCTCATATGGCGTACGAACCTGGGCATAGAGCTTTTTAGCCTTGTTGATGTCGCCGGACTTGATGGCTTGGACGAATGCAGGTGTGAGCTCATTGAGTGTCGTGGCTTGAGCACGTACATAGGTGGTGTAGTTGTCCACAGCTTCTTGGAGAGCGGCGTCGCCTTCAGCGAGATTGACCGCATCGCCGGTGACGTTGATCTGTCCCTTGATGCCTTCACCCACCATTCCCGGTTTGCACAGTGTGGTGTAGGTTCCAGCCTCTTGGAATTCGACGACCAACTTGCGTGACGCACCGGGCCCGATGTTTTCTACTTCACCGAGCACGCGCCCGTTATTGGTGGTGATGTAGAACTCGTTGATCTTGGAACCAGAGTTAGCGATATCGAAGGTAACGGTGCCGGTGCTTGCCTGGTCGTTCGTGAGCGTACAGGACGTATCGTCTGCTTTCACTTCGATATTTGTTGCCGACGCAAGATCCGCCTTATCAGCACATGCGGTCAAGCTGGCACCTAAGGCAATGAGCGGTACAAGCGCTAGGGTAGGGGTTGTATAACGGCGGGTATTACGCATTGTTGTTTACTGCTTCCTGGGGAGAAGAAATGGGTTGGGAGGGGGAGGATGTGGCGTCGGTCGATGAAGAAATTGCTTCGGAGGACGCGGCTTCTGTCGTTGGTCGAGATGGTTGTCGAGATGGACGTAGGAAGAGATACATGACGACCACCAAGTAAATAGCCCAAGCGATAAAGGACAGAAGCGTTGGGGCAGGCACGATATTGAACATGCCTTCAAGAGCTGTAGCGAGCCATGTGCCCGGCACCAGCACGTGTGAGATGTTAAATGCAAAGGTGTACAGACCGGGAAGAACATTGGCCTCTTGCAGATCGGTGACGGCGTATCGGAGGATACCCGCAGCGACGATCACCAGAAGAACCCCAAGAATGGTGAACAACGCACTGATGTTTACTCGGATAGCCCCCAGGTACATCAGAACGCCGATGGCGACGGCTATGGCCAGGCCGATGGCCAGCCCAATGAAGGGAGTGGCATTGTCTGACGTCACTGTGTCGAAAACGAGAAGGATGGTTTCGATACCTTCACGACCGACGGCGAGGAATGCAACGAAGAAGACGGCCTTGGGACCAATAGCGGATTGCATTTTTCCCGTGAGCTCAGCGGCGATGTTTTTTCCTGCCTTGCTCATCCAGAGCAGCATCCAGGTGATCATGGCAACAGTCACTAGCGATGCGATGCCCCCGACTAGCTCTTGACCAGTGGTGGTGAGCGTCTTGGTGCCAAAGTGAAGGATTGCAAACGCAATGACGGTGAAGATGAGAGCAACAGCCACGCCGCCAAAGAGCGCAGGGCGTTCGCTTTTTCTTCCAGTTTTGGTGAGATAGGCCGCGAGGATCGTGACCACCATGGTGGCCTCGAGCCCCTCGCGTAAACCAATGAGGAGATTGGCGTAGAGCACGCTGATGTTCCTTGATGTCTAGTAGAGAAGCGTATGAAGAAGGGGAACCTTAATAACCTAAGGCATGCCTAAGCTATTACTGCTGGATTGAACAATACTCTAGCTGGAGTATTTCGCAATATTGCTGTTGTGAAAAATTGTCCAAATGGGGGCTGTGGGCGAGAGAGGGCGTGTAGGCGACATGTTAGACTTTCCTTAAATCCAACTATGTGAGACAAAGGAGTTCATATAATGAAACTCGCGGTGATCGCTGGCGACGGCATCGGAACAGAAGTTGTTCCCGAAGCGCTGAAGGTTCTGCGCGCCCTCAGAGACGATGTGGACACCACCGATTATGACCTCGGCGCCCGTCGCTATTTACGCAATGGTGAAACGCTCACCGACGAGGACCTGGAATCCCTGCGTCAGCACGATGCAATCCTGCTAGGTGCGATTGGAGACCCTCGCTCCGTACCTGCGGGCGTTCTTGAGCGAGGGCTGCTCCTGCCACTTCGTTTCAAGCTAGACCACGCGGTCAATTTGCGCCCCGCCAAGCTCTATCCAGGAGCGGTGAGTCCCTTGTCTGATCCTGGTGACATCGACTTTGTGGTAGTGCGCGAAGGAACAGAAGGTCTGTACTGCGGCAATGGCGGCACCCTGCGCCAAGGTACAGACCAGGAGGTTGCCTCCGAGGTCTCACAGAACACGTACTACGGGGTGGAGCGCGTTGTCCGCGATGCTTTTGAGCGTGCGCAGTCTCGACGCAAACTACTCACCTTCGTCCACAAGACGAACGTATTGGTGAATGCGGGTGGGTTGTGGGAACGTGCAGTGGAGACAATATCCCGCGAGTACCCGGAGGTAACCGTGGAATACAACCACATTGATGCCGCCACCATTTATATGGTGACCAAACCAGAACACTACGATGTGATCGTTACCGACAACCTATTCGGCGATATTTTGACCGACCTTGCAGGTGCAGTAACTGGTGGTATCGGACTTGCGGCGTCTGGAAACATAGATCCGTCCCGCAGGAACCCTTCCATGTTCGAGCCAGTACATGGTTCCGCGCCTGATATCGCTGGACAGGGTATAGCAGATCCTTGCGCAACAATTCTCTCGATAGCTCTCATGCTTCGTCATCTCGGCGATGAGGATAATGCAGCAAAGGTTGAAAAAGCGGTGCTGGAGGAAGTGAGCTCGCGCGACGGTGCACCGATTAAGACTGCTGAGGTGGGCGATCGGATTGCTGCAGCTGTCGCTGCGATGTAACTTCCTCACATCTGCCCCGGTAGACCTAAACCGTGCTTGCACGTGCTACCTAGTAGATGCTCGTGAACTCGCTAAGATGTAGTTTGCCGCTGTGGCTGCCGCTCGTGCGCAGTCACAGCGACGTGAAGCCCCGGCTCTTCCTCTTTGAGGGAGTGGCCGGGGCTTGTGTGCGTGTGTACTTCTAGCGAAGTAGGGCACGCTGAGTAGTTAAAGAGTCAGAGACACTGAGATGATCCAAGGGAACTGTCGGTAGCTCTGGCTGCTGATTTGCTGATGATTACTTGGGATTGGCTAGCGCAAGAAGCCGAGTGATAGAAGGAAATGCTCTGCTGTGAGCATGTCGCTTTCTGACGCTGCTCGTCCGGTTACTTCACTGATGGCACGGGCCACGTCGGCACTGCGAGCAGGAACACGGTCAGCATGGAACAGTTTAGTTGCAACTCGTGATGGTACAGAGTTGGTTTCCAGCACGTCCAAGCCCGTTCCGGTCGAGCTCTTAAGAACGGAAGAAACGGAATCGAGGAATCCGTTGATTGTATTCATATCGTGCTCACCTCATTCGAGCGTTGTCGGGGCGGTAAACGAAAATTCCCAAGGTATTTGTGCCAAGGGGACAAAAGGGTTCACGCAGTGCTGACGCTGCATCGAGCACTCTTTGCCGAACCAATGATTAGTAGGTTAGTTCCGATAGTGGGTGATTGCAAGTATTTTCGGTCTTTGTGTGCGTGTTGACGGTCTGGTCGATGGGTAAAACCCCAGTTAGACAGATATTCTCTGAGGAATTTTGACGTTGCAAAAATAAATAACCGCCTAGTGTGTTCTACACTGGGCGGCCACTCTATCGGGGCCGATAGAGATGAGAGATAGTGCTCTCGGCGAGCCAAACTGGGTGAAGCGGTGTTCTATTAGTGCTTGCCAGAAATTCCCGGAAACAGATTCCAGCCGAAGTAGTGGTTTAGGGAATCCTTCGCGATGAACACAATGGCGGTGACGATGATTAAGGCGAGGAAACCATACACGATCCATCCGAGTAGCTTCATTTGTGGGGACGCTTCAGTGTCTCCCACCAAGACGCCATTTTCATCGTGTATGGGGTCACCCGTCATAGCGCGCATACCCAAAGCGAAAAGGAGCGGGATTCCAGCACCGAAGGTGAGGGCGAAAGCGGAAACACGAAATAGGGAGGTAATAATTTCTGCGGCGGTCATCGTTGGTTTCCTTTACTTCTCAACAGACTTGGTCGACTGGGTAGAAGCACCAGCGCCGGCCAATTCGGCGGATGCAGACTGTGGTTTGTTGGTGGTGGAAGCAGGAGGAGCTGCGGGGTGTGGTTCCACTGATGAATCGACGGACTCGGCATTGGGATCCCACTCGTCATTAACGTTAGACGCATCGATTGGGTTCATACGTGAACGAATGATGATGAGTGCGGTGAAGCCGATGAGAAGTGCAAAGTCAACGATCACACCGACAACTGGTTGCGTTGCTCGAGATACGGCGGTTGCAAGCCACCAGGAGAGGAATCCGACCAGCGCCGCGCACGGGAGGGTGATGAGCCAGGCTGCGACCATGCGCATCGCTACACCCCAGCGGACAGAGGCGCCTTTCTTACCGATTCCGGTACCCATGATTGAGCCGGTGGATACGTGGGTCGTAGAAAGTGCCATGCCACCCACGGCTGAAGTCAAGATAATGGAGGCAGAGGAAGCCTCCGCTGCCAGACCCTGAGGGGATTCGATTTCTACCAAACCTTTGCCCATGGTGCGGATCACGCGCCAACCGCCTGACAAGGTTCCTGCGGCAATCGCCACAGCGCAGGCGACGATGACCCACGTGGGAATACGCATATCAGCGTCGGCATTGCCCGCTGCCACCAATGCGAGGAAGATGACACCCATTGTCTTTTGGGCATCGCCGGCGCCGTGTGCCAGAGACATCAGCGACGCAGTGATGATCTGACCGTGACGGAAGTGCTCATTCTTTACATTGGAAGGAATAGTGCTGGTGATCCAGTAGATGAGCCAGGTGCCACAAGCGGAAACAAAACCTGCGAGAAAAGGAGAGACCACAGCGGGCAAAAGGATCTTGCCGGCGATGGAACTCCACGCAACACCAGAAGTGCCCATGGCGGCGAGAGCTGCACCGATCAAACCACCGAATAGTGCGTGGGAAGAACTGGAGGGAAGGCCCAGAAGCCAGGTAAATAAGTTCCAGAGAATACCGCCGATGAGGCCAGTGAAGACCACCAGTAGCAGTGCTTCACCATCCAATGGAACGCCCCCACCGGCTGGAGCGGACAGGTTATAGGAATCAAGGTTAACGATTCCGGAGGCGACTGTCGCGGCCACGTGGACAGATAAAAATGCGCCCACCAGGTTGAGGGTGGCGGAGAGAGCGACGGCTGTGAAGGGCTTCAAGGCGCCAGTGGCAATGGAGGTAGCCATGGCATTGCCTGTGTCATGAAAACCATTTGTGAAATCGAAAGCCAAGGCTGTGACGACCACAATGGCCAGGATGATGAGAGTTGCTGTCACTGTCAGTGATCCTTTTGTGTCTCACGCGTTGCGGGTTAACGTCAGGTCTGCCACTCAGGGTGGCTCATGGAAAACATGGTGGGGACGAGGTTCCACAGTTTTCTGCCAAACATGAAAATACTCTCTATGCAATGATTGAACAATAGAATTCATTTTTCTGCTTTGACCTGCAATAACAACCATTTTTGAAGTAAAAATGTGGGGAATTCTGACGGATATTTTGCGCTGAAAGGGCATCGGTTCACTGAAAGTTGCCTGAAGGCTACATGGTGTTCTAGAACTGTTAACTTTGTGTTTACTTTTTCCTCTGTGTGGAGGGAAAATTTTTGTAATGAATGGGGAGAATGGGGTGTTTTTACCCCTTGTTGGGGGGTGATTCCTCGTCGAGGAGAGTGAGTTTCTTGAGTTGGTTACGGGTATGGATGCCTATGGTTGAGCCCGTTGGGAAGAATGGGTAGATCTGGGACGGGAGAGCGAGCGCTGGGGAGAGGATCGGGTGCGGAGGAGTACCGAGTGGGAGAAACGGAGGTAGCCGTCTACGGCTATTGCTACGGTAGCGAAGGATAGTTTCGCTATGCTAACAGCATGAACGTGGAACTTGATGAGGTGTATCGATTTCTCGGGGACATCGCCCCTTTTCAATCTTTTGATGAGGCGACACTATCCAGCCTTCCCTCGAAATTCGTCATGCGATATGTCCGGCGTGGCGAGACCCTGGTGAATTGTGGCGACCCCAATGACTATCTCTATGTTTTGCGGTCGGGAGCGGTGGATGTGCTGGATGATGACGGACTTCTTCTCGACCGTCGAGAGTCCGGTCGTTCCTTTGCCTATTCCACATTGGTGGGAGAAAACCGTTCCAACTACACCTTTGTGGCCGTAGAAGACAGTTTGGTGCTGATGATGCACCGTGACGACTTTGAACCTTTTGCCAAAGCGCATCCTGAATTTGCCCGATACTATTCGGGCCTTTCAGCTCGAATGCAGGCCGTGGCGCAGCAGATTCATCAAGAGTCCTTTTCAGATGTTTTACGCACCAAATTGGGTGCTTTTGCCATCAAGAACCCCGCGCACATTGCGCCAGATGTTTCCGTCCAAAAAGCGGCTGAGGTGATGGGTGAGATAAATGTGAGCTCACTATTGATCATTGACGGTGGAACCTTGGACGGACAGCTTCGCGGTATCGTTACCGACCGTGACATGCGCAAGGCCGTGGCCAAGGCTGTAAACATTCAACAACCAGTTTCCAGCATCATGACCACGGGAGTTCGCACTGCGTCCTCTGACGAATTAGTTATTGAAGCCATGCTTACCATGGCGGAGCTTAATATCCACCACATCCCGGTGGTCGATGGAGGGGTAACCACGGGCATCATCACCTCTGCAGACATCATGCGGTTACTACAGGCAAACCCTCTATATTTCACGGGGGATCTGGGAAGAAAAAAGACGCCGGAGGAAATGCGTGAAGTCTATGAGGATGCACAGCAGGTAGCCGTTCGATTTATTGAACGCGGGGCTGCGGCAGCAGAAATCACTAGCCTCATGACCGTAGTAGCGGATTCCATGGCTCGCCGGTTGCTCGTGCTGGCGGAAGAGAAACTTGGCCCACCGCCTGTTCCTTATGCGTTCGTTGTTCTCGGTTCTCAAGGACGACGGGAAATGGGGCTTGCGTCCGATCAAGACAATGCTTTGGTCATCTCTGATCAATTCGACGCCACAAGTCACAGTGCATACTTTGCTGAGCTGTCCGAATACGTCTGCCAAGGATTGGCAGCAGCGGGTCAGCCCCTGTGCCCAGGGGAGATGATGGCTTCAAACCCTGATTGGCGTATGACCGTGAGCCAGTGGAGCAGCACCTTCCACAATTGGATTACAGCGCCAGAACCAGATGCACTGCTCTATGCACAGACGTTCTTTGACATGCGGCCAATTCACGGCGATTACGAACTTGCGGAGCGCGTCCATGCTCAAGCTGTGTCTTCAGCACAAAACGCCCCGCGGCTCCATGCTCATTTGGCTGCACTCGCTGCCCGACGTGAGCCACCTTTAGGATTCTTCCGCGGACTCGTGGTGGATCGCTCGGGTGAGTATCGCAATACATTGAATGTGAAGAAAGGTGGGACAGCCGCCGTCGTCCAAATGGGCCGTCTGTTTGCCATTGCAGGCGGCCGCGATGTGTTGGGTACTCGTCAACGCATTGAATTCGCTGCTGGCGGCCCGGTGAGTGAACGCAGTGCCAAGGATCTTATCGCAGCGTTTGATTTTCTGAATTCCATCATTTTGCGCCATCAGGGAGAAATGGTGCGGGCAGGTAAGGTGCCGGACTACCACATTGCTCCTCATGCCTTAAGTAAGATGGATCGTGAACATCTTCGTGATGCGTTTCAAATTATTAAGGGTGTTCAGAGCGCGCTAAATATCAAGTACCCGATCAGGAGCATTTAGCGCCATGTTCAAAAAACTGAGTTCACGTAGGCGGGCAACTGGTGTCCTGCGCGAGTACTACGATGTACCGCGCCCAGGGAAAGACACGCCCCTTGCCGATCTGCCGATGCTCGCGGTGGACGTCGAAACCACAGGCTTAAACCCGGCTAAACATCGGCTTCTGTCCATTGGGTGGGTACCCCTGAACGGGTTGGAGATTGATTTATCGGGAGCAGGATATGTGCTGCTCAATACGGAAGGGGCGGAGAGCGTAGGTGAGTCGGCGGTTATTCACGGGCTCACTGATGATCAGGTTGCACAGGGGCTGCGCCCCCAGGAGGCATTAGAACATCTACTTCGTGCCCTTAAGGGACGTGCAATGCTTGCCCACTACGCGAGCATAGAACAGGAATTTCTCTCTGCTGCCTGCCGTGCTCATTTCGGCTCTGGCTTGTCTTTACAGATAGTAGATACCTTTGAGATTGAGCGACGCCACATGGAGCGCATGGCCACATACCCTCGGGGTGAGGATTTGCGCCTGCCGCGGGTGCGCGAACGATATGGGTTGCCACACTACTCATCTCACAACGCGCTCAGTGATGCTTTGGCATGCGCAGAACTGTATTTGGCGCTGCAGGCTCAGGCCAAGGGACACACGTTGAAAGCCATGCAACCGCGCTAATTTTCGTCTTGCCCAACGATAGGCGGAGGCTCGTCATCACCTCTGACAATTTGTACCTCTGACAATCTGCGCGGTTTTCTGCACAGCCCCGTTGGCTACACCTAAACACTGCGTCGAATAGGGAAGCAAAAAACGTATGGCGTAAGATTTACGCTCATGCGCATTGCTCGAATCGCTCACCCAGAAGGAATGACTTTCGCGGTGCTTGAAGGCGGTCAGCCGGATGGAACCGGCGCGACGTGCCGCGAAATTGCGGGCCACCCATTTGGTCAGCCGGAATTCACCGGTAAGTCTTGGCCAATCGAGGACGTTCGCCTATTGGCGCCGATTCTCCCCTCCAAGATAGTTGCTGTCGGCCGCAATTATGCTGATCACGTGGCCGAGGTGTTTAAGCAGGGTGCTGAGCACCTGCCTCCGACGATCTTCCTCAAGCCACCGACGGCAGTGGTGGGGCCGGAGGCTCCCATTCGTATTCCTGAGTGGGCTACCCGCGTGGAGTTCGAAGGTGAACTGGCCATCGTGATTGGGCGGCCTTGTAAGGATGTTCATCGTTCACAATGGAAAGACGTGGTGCTTGGATTCACCATCGTAAACGATGTGTCTTCGCGTGACCTCCAGTTTGCCGATGGCCAGTGGGCTCGAGCAAAGGGGCTTGACTCTTTCTGCCCGCTGGGGCCGTGGATTGAAACCAATGTGGATGGCATTGAGATTGATAGTCTGCCCATCAAGGCGCACCTCACGCATGAGGGAAAGACTGAAACGAAGCAGGACTCTAACTCCAACCAGATGATTAAGGACATCCCGGAGATCGTCGAATGGGTATCTTCTGCCTTTACACTTCTTCCGGGTGATGTGATTTGCACTGGTTCACCTGCGGGAACTGCGCCAATGACCCCGGGCGACCGAATTGCTGTAGAGATTCCAGGTTTGGGTACTTTGGCCAACCCAGTTGAGGCCTACAACAAATAGGGCCTAGGACGCGCACGCTCGGAAGAAGGCAGGGCGCAGGAAACGTACTCCCGAAACAGTAGAGCTCGGGACGCGGAAGCACGGAACAAGCGAGGGCTCAGCAAGAAGGGCTCAGACTACTCGTAGCGCTGCAGGCACATTGAGTGCCCGCAGCGCTGTCTGTAACTTTGCGGTAGTTTCCTGCGCTTCATCTTCTGCATCGGAGGTCGCGATGATGCCACCGCCTGCCCAGGCTCGCGCTATTGTGTCACGGATGACGCAGCTGCGAATGGCGACCATATACTCTCCATCGCCCTCGCTATTGCACCAGCCGACTGCCCCAGCATAGAAACTACGGTCGAGTTCACATTCGTTGATGATCCCAAGGGCATCATCGGTTGGGGTGCCGCCTACCGCCGGGGTAGGGTGCAGCATCAGCGCTAAATCCAACGCGGAAAATTCGGCGTCTTTCAGTACTCCCTCGATGTGCGTCCCGAGGTGAATCATCTCATTCGTCTCGTGGATCTCAGGCGAATCCGGAATAGTCAGGCGCGAACACAATGGTTCGAGTATGCGCCGATAGTGTTCTACGACGTATCGATGCTCAATATGATCTTTGGCTGAGTTCGATAAAGCCTGGGCAGTGGCTTCGTTGACGGAAGCGCTCCCTGTGCGTGGAGCAGAACCAGCCAGGGGAAAAGCACTGACCGTGGAACCACGTCGAGAAACAAGAAGTTCAGGTGAACTACCGGTAAAGAAGGCGCCAGATGTGGCGTCGGAACCAGAAACAGTGAGATCGACGGCGAAGCCATCTCGGTTGGCGGACAGATCAATGAGGCGGGCAGCAATCAGTAGAGGATCCGGTGCTTCCGCAAACTCCACGTCAACGGCGCGAGCTAGTACAACCTTGCGCACATGTGTTTGTTGGATGGTTGCGATGGCAGCCTCAACTACAGTTTGGTGATCTGCGGCGGTGATGAGTGGCCGTACGTCGACCACCTTCAGGGAAGAACTAGCACTGGGGCCACGAAAATACGCGGGTGGTTCCAAAGGACTGCGAGACCACGTGACGGTTTCAGGCTCCATGAGAGCCGCATTGTGAGCTGTATCGAAAGGGATGGCACCAACGATCAACTCGGCCTCACCATCACGCAGAGCAGTGGCCGCCTCGAATGGATCGGGGAAAGTGGCCTTCCATCCCTGGGTGCGGATGCTGCCTGTGGAGCGAGACAGCAAAAAGTCCGGCGCGGTGACCGGTCGCTGCTCAGAATTCATGGAACCAGTCTAACCCGTGTCCGCGCAGTCTTTCGGATGGGTTGTGTTGGGTCAACCACGCCCCAGATACGGCATTCCAGTGGCAGTGACTGTGAGCTGATCGACCGATACATCGCATGGCAATGAGGCCACGGCGACAAGCATGCGTGCAGCGTGTTGGGCGTCGAACATCGGTTCGTTGCCGGTAAAAGAGCCCAACAGTGACGTTCGCGCATTTCCGATATCCAACTCCGTGCACGTTATCCCATAATCACGGCCGTCCAGAGACGTCGATACCGTCAGGCTTGCAACGGCAGCTTTTGAAGCGGCATAGGCGGCAGCGGCGGCACGAGGCGCATGAGCTGCGATGGAACCATTATTGATAATGCGGCCTCCGCCGTTGCGCGCCATCCATCGGAAAGCATGGTGGGTGCACAGGAATGTGCCGACCAGGTTCGTATCGATGGTTTTACGGAATTCTGTAGATGACACGGTGTGAAGTTGCCCAGTGGGGCCGGGCACCCCCGCATTATTGATGAGAAGGTCGAGGCGACCGTAGTGGTTTATGACCGCATTGAAGGCTGTGGCCACACTGTGCTCATCGCTGACATCGCAGGTGATGGATATATGTTTGCCGGCACTGTGTTGATTCTTTGTTCGCGGAGCCAGATAATGCTCCGCGCTGTGATCATCGCTGGGAGGCTCGTCCTGCGTAATATCCCGCACCACGCGAGGAATGTCTTGTCGTGCTTCACTGTGTTGGTCGCATCCGCGGAGTTCGTCGGCGCCAACAAGAGAGTCGAGGGTTTTTTGCAGTGAGGAGCTGCTGCGGCCGAGCGCGGCGATCGACCATCCCTCTGCGGCTAACGCTTGGGCGAATACGCGTCCGAGCCCACCGCCTGCTCCGGTGATGACTGCTACGGGAGAACTGTACGGAGTGTGTGGAGATTCCATAGGGTGCATTGTCTCATGTCCACTCGCATCGCCAGGTAACATCCGACTCATGATGCAGACTCTTGCCGAGCGTTTGACACTCACTGCCCTGAATTGTTCCATCGGCCATTCACGCCTCATCGAAGGGTTGGACATGGCTGTGGAGTATGGTTTCGGCAACGTGGAGATGTGGTGGCCTTTTGCAACGCCAGAACCCGCCCGTAGAGAAATGGATGAGCTTATTGCTGAACTCGACAAACGAGCTCTCAACCTCGTTGCTTTAAATATGTGGGGTGGCGATATGTCTGCTGGTGACAGGGGCATTCTTCATCGTGAAGACATGCCGAAGGAGCACCTCGATGCTATTGCTTATTTCAATGAACGTACTGGCGTAGACAAATTCAATGTCTTGCTCGGTAGAGGAGGGGATCATCTTCAGGCTGCACAGGCGGAACGTTGGTCCGTCATCGCCAGGGAGATTGCCGAGCGCTTTGGTGGTATTGCCATGGTGGAGCCGCTGTCTGGGGCTGATGACTATCCAATCCGCACTATTGCTTCAGCGGAGTCTCTCATACGTATTGCGGGCCACGGCGGTTTACTGCTCGACCTTTACCATGTGGCCGTGAATACGGGGGTGTGGAAGGTGATTCCTGAGGGATCTTCCGAGGATGCCGCTGTGACTGCTGTGTCAACGGCGGCAGTAGATTCTGATATTGACAACATTGCTACTGCTAATCCGGTACATGTGCAGGTTGCGGATGCTCCAGGACGTGGTGCCCCAGGAACGGGACGGCTCCCGCTGACCGCATGGATTAGTGAATTGAGAAAGGCGAATTATAGGGGACACATCGTGGGGGAATGGCTGCCACAATGACACTATCTTATTTGGGATGGAACGTTCCAGGGGCAAAATGAATGGAGACTGAGCGCAAAAAGTCGTAGGCTGTTCTGGTGAAAATTCTGGAGCCCACCGACAGGAATATTGTCGTCCTATTTGTTCTGGTCAGCCTTGTCGCCACGGCTATCGTGATCTCGTTGTTCGTTCCACAGGAAGAAACAATCGGTTCTGACGCTAATCAGCTTGATAATTCCGGAGCAGTGGCAAAAGCCCCAGATGCTGCTCTACCTGAGCCTTTGAGCTATGCTTCTCCGGATTTGTCGGGGTTCAGTGAAGTTCCTGCTACAGGGCAGGTGACTAAAGTTACGATGCCCGACCGGCAAGGCCGCGAGCGCTACGCTCTTGTGAGTGTACCGGCTGACTATACGCCCGATAGGAAATGGCCGGTGGTTTTGGGACTCGGTGGCTGGACAAACAGTCCCGAGGTCTTCCGAGGGTATTCCAAGCTCGATGAATCAGAAATGGGTAAGGAAGCGTTCATCGTTTACGCCCAAGGGATAGGAAATGCGTGGTTCGGCCCTCCGTATGCGGTGACGAAGCGGGGGGAGGACAACGGTTTCTTGGTAGATCTGCTGGCTCGCGTGGCAAAGACATTTTCTATTGATGAGATGAATATCAATGCGGTGGGAATGTCCAACGGCGGGGGCATGGCTATGCAACTGGCGTGCCAAAACCCTGGTCTGCTGCACGGTATTGTGACCGTATCCGGTGCTTTCTACGCCCCAGTTTTTGATGGATGCGTCGGCGCTCCGGTTCGTAGCCTCGTCGTACATTCGGCGACGGATGAGCTCATGCTTTACGACGGGGGGCAGGCTCATGGGGCAGAGGTAAAGAGCGTGGACTTCGCTATGGGCAACCTCACGGGTATGAATGGCTGTGACAAGGATGTTTTTGACGAGTCGAACATCACCGAGCGCTTTGGCGGGGAAGTTGTCATCCAGCGGGTTTATAAGAATTGCAAGAAGCACGTAGAGCTGTGGACTCTTCCGGAGGATAGGCATACCTGGTTTCTAGATCCCAACATGGCTGTAGAATCATGGAATTTCCTCAAGGCCTGATACCGGAGTAAGGCCTGAAATACAGCTGAAGGCGCGTGGGCTGTTTGCAGGAACCGCGTAGCAACGCAATAGTTCAGAGCTTCTTCATTTCGGACAAAAATTAGACATTCGGATAGGAAATATAAGAAGATATGGAGCGGGCACGCTCAAAGTTCCCATATTTTGCTGTGCCAACGCTCGAATAAGCCCATCCTCTCACTCACTCAAGGATTCGCATATGAAGCGCACTTTCGGTCGTATTGCTTCCGCCTTGGCTCTTGCCGTCGGCATCACTGCAGGTACTGCAGCGGTAGCTGATAATGCTATGCCAGTGGCTTCCGCCCAGATCCCGGGTATCCCGCAGATTCCTGCAGCTCCACAGTTGCCAGGTTTGCCAAAAGCCCCCACAATTCCGGAAATCCCAGGATTGCCTGAGATCCCAGGGTCATCCAGTGCTCCGGTGGCTGGTCCTCTGAGTGCTCTGAATGGTGCAGTGTTGCCACGCGAATTTACAGTGGGTGGGCAGAAGCGTCAGGCTTACATCGAAACACCCCTCAACGCTGGTAACCGTCCACTGCCGATAGTGTTTATGTTTGGTGGACGAGGTAACCCGGCAATGATGGCGCGGGCCTATGGCGGATTCAATCTGACTGATGCGGGACAAAACGCAATTGTCGTGTATCCAGAGGGAATCAACTTCTCATGGGAGGGTGCTCCATATGCTGCGACCAAGCGCGGGCAGGATGTTGCGTTTGTCCGCCACATCGTCGATGTGTTGAGCAAAGAGCGAGCAATTGACCGTGGACGTATTTTTGCGGCAGGTCTGTCCAATGGGGGTGGGATGGCTTTGTCTCTGGCGTGCCAGGCTCCCGACCTCATGAATGCTGTCGTAGGTGTATCTGGGGCCTATTACGATCCCACTGTTTCGCACTGTGCTCCCGGCCGTGTGCGCACATTGCTCATCCACGGTGACATGGATTTCACCATGAATTACAGCGGTGGTCATGCCAATGGCGCGCATTACTTTGGGGCGGAGGACACTCTGCGCAAGATGTCTGCGCGCAATGGGTGTAATGTCAAAGCTCCGGTGAATCGCACTCAGAACCTCAACGTCACTGAGATATCTTATGCTGGTTGTGGTTCCGCGAAGTTACAGCGAGTCACGGGAGGCGTGCATACGTGGTATCCAGTTGCCCCCACGGCTCCCATCAATGCGTGGAACTTCTTCATGGGACGTTAAGTCTTTGGTTCCTTGTGCACTTCCGCCACTCCTCGGAGTCAATCTCCGGGGATTTTGTGCGTGAGGGCATAGTTAGTCGGCGTTAGTCTGCCGAAGAGAAGAAATGCGTGGACCGGAGAAAACGATAGGCGCTTGGGCAGGTAAACTGGCTGATTATGAGTGAAGTTCGCGTACGTTTTTGCCCATCTCCGACAGGTACCCCACATGTTGGTATGGTGCGCACTGCCCTTTTTAACTGGGCATATGCGCGTCATACCGGTGGCAAACTCATTTTCCGTATTGAGGATACGGACGCCGCGCGTGATTCCGAAGAGTCTTATCAGGCCATCATTGATTCATTGAAGTGGCTTAATCTCGGCTGGGATGAAGGTATTGAGGTAGGTGGTCCTCATGAGCCGTATCGGCAGTCTCGCCGCATGGATATCTACGCTGATGTACTCGACAAGCTAAAGCAGGCCGGCGAGATCTATCCAGCTTATTCCACCGCCCAAGAGGTTGAGGAACGACATAAATCGGCTGGACGCGACCCAAAGCTGGGATACGACAATTACGATCGGAATCTCAGTGATGAACAAATAGAGGCTTTTGAAGCAGAGGGGCGTCAGCCGGTATGGCGCCTACGTATGCCGGACGATCGCGTGTACCAGTGGACTGATTTGGTACGCGGGGAGATGACCGTGGACGGCTCCCATGTTCCTGATTTTGTGGTTGCGCGCTCTAATGGGCAACCGTTGTACACACTCGTTAATCCCGTGGATGATGCTCTTATGGGCATTACTCACGTACTGCGTGGCGAAGACTTGTTGCCATCTACACCAAGACAGATTGCACTGTATGAGGCACTCGTGCGCGTAGGGGTGGCTCAACAGGTTCCGACTTTTGGTCATCTTCCATTTGTCATGGGTGAGGGTAATAAAAAGCTTTCCAAGCGCGATCCGCAGTCTAATCTGTTCAATCACCGTGATAATGGAATCATTCCGGAGGGCATGCTCAACTACCTGTCTCTTCTGGGTTGGTCTCTGTCCGCGGATGAGGACATCTTTACTATGAAGCAGCTCATTGACAATTTTGACGTTGCTGATGTGAAGCCTAATCCGGCGCGTTTTGATCAAAAGAAGCTCGAAGCTATTAACGCGGATCACATCCGGTTGTTGCCGTTAGAAGAATTTACATCGCGCTTACGTGCATATTTGCAGGAATACAAAGAGTTTCCTGCCGATTATCCAGAGGATAAATTTGCGTTTGCGGCTGAACTGGTTCAGACCCGTATCAAGGTTTTGTCAGACGCAGATTCGCTCCTGCGTTTCCTTGTCACTTCGGACGATGACCTGGTTCTCGACGACAAGGCCGCGAAGAAGAATCTTAAGGAGGACGCAGTCGAGGTTCTTTCTACAGCGTGTGAGGAATTGAATGCTATTGATGACTCCGAGTTCATCACAGAAAAGATAGAGTCTGCGCTTCAGGGTCGTTTGATAGACACCATGGGATTAAAACCCCGCAAGGCGTATGGGGCACTCCGCGTCGCAGTGACTGGGGCTGCTGTATCGCCGCCACTATTTGAATCGATGGAGCTACTGGGCAAAGAATCTACTATTGCTCGCTTAGTTTCAGCGCAAGAGAAGACTCCTTATCGAGCGGCTTCGGAGTAGGGGAATAGTTGCTATTCACCAGGTGATTTGCGACTTAGTAAGTCTTCTGGTTATAGTATCCCTCGTTGCGAGCAAGACTGCGATGCAGACTGCGCTACGCGAGCGATGGCCTATGGTGTAATTGGCAACACTACGGTTTCTGGTACCGTCATTCTAGGTTCGAGTCCTGGTAGGCCAGCGCCCCGTTCGTCTAGCGGCCTAGGACGCCGGCCTCTCACGCCGGTAACACGGGTTCAAATCCCGTACGGGGTACCAAAAACGCCTCTGGTTAAGACCAGAGGCGCTTTTTTACTCTATTAGCTTCGTAGTTAGTGCTTTCAGAGCTTGCCGGATTGTTGGGGGCTGGATTCTGGAACAGAAACTTACACGGTTGTATCCTTGATACCGCATGATTTTGGCTTCGGGGGTTCGGTTGTTTCCTTTGTTTAGTGTGTAAACAAAGGTTGCATCTCACAGGCTGGGACATTCGGGGGTATTTTTCTCAAAAACCAATATTTTCCACAGTATTCGCATATTGTTTTAGAACTACCTGTAGACAAATGGTTATCCGCTGCAGCGCAACGCGCGAGAATGGGGACTACACCAATCCTGCATCCTGGGCGTGTTGAGCTGCAGCTTTTCAGCACAACAACAGTGAGGAGCCCAGCCTTGCTTATCGGTATCCCAAGGGAGCCAGAAGCTTTGGTCTCTGCCACGCCGGATACGGTCGCCAAACTCATAAAACTTGGCTATGACGTTGTCGTCGAATCCGGTGCAGGAGAGCGATCCAACTATCCCGATTCTCAATATGACGAGGCCGGCGCGAACATCGTCGGCGACGATGTATGGAGAGCCGACATCATCACCGCCCTCGACACGCCCACTGCAGAACAGCGGGCTGCCATGAAGCCAGGAGCTGCACTCTTAGCTCGATTAGCTCCGGGACGCAACGAAGATCTCATTGCGGAGTTCGCAGCCAAAAACATTACATCTCTTGCGATGGATGCGGTTCCGCGCATTAGCCGTGCACAGTCTATGGACGTGCTGAGCTCGCAAGCGAACATCGCTGGTTATCGCGCGGTTATTGAGGCTGCAAACACCTTTGGTCGGCTATTTACCGGCCAGGTCACGGCAGCGGGTAAAGTCCCGCCGGCGGTGGTCTACGTCATTGGAGCGGGTGTTGCAGGATTAGCCGCAATCGGAACGGCGAACTCCATGGGGGCGATCGTCAAAGCTACCGATCTACGTCCCGAAACGGCCGAACAAGTGGAGTCCATGGGGGCGGAATTTGTCGCTATTGAGGCTGAGACAGAAAAGTCTGAGGACGGTTACGCCAAGGAAATGACCGCGGACCAAGCGCAAGCTGCAGCTCAACTGTATGCACAACAATCGGCCGCTGCAGATATTGTTATCACCACTGCGAACATCCCCGGCCGTAAATCCCCTGTGCTGCTCACCGCAAAGGATGTTGCTGCGATGAAGCCTGGATCTGTGATCGTAGACATGGCAGCCGCCAACGGCGGCAACTGTGAGCTCACCGTCCCAGGACAAGTTACCATCACTGACAACGGTGTGAGTATCATTGGATACACCGATTTAGCAGGGCGTTTGCCGGCTCAAGCTTCTCAGCTGTACGGCCAGAATGTGGTTAACTTGCTCAAGCTCATGACTCCGGAAAAGAACGGTCAGCTGGTCTTTGACCTTAATGATGAGATTGTGCGAGGCATTACCGTCACCAAGGCTTCGACCGCTATACTTGCAACGGCCGAACGTGGGGAAGATGCAGGTAGCCCAGTCGCCCATGACACGGCCGACATTCTGTGGCCGCCACCTCCAGTGAAAGTATCTGCTGCACCAACTACGCTGCGGAAAGACGCCACGACTTCGCCAGAAGCTGAGGCAGCAGAAGCGGCGTCGGAAGAGGTAAAGAAAAAGAGCAAAGCATGGATGTTTGCTGCGGGGTTGTTAGGTATCCTTCTCATCCTCGTGAGCCCTATGCAGGTGGCAGGGGAGTACATGTTGCTAATGCTCGCGATCGTCGTGGGCTTCTATGTCATCACTGCTGTCACACACAAACTGCACACCCCACTGATGAGTGAGACGAACGCGATTTCAGGCATCATCCTCGTCGGTGCGATTCTTCAGGTAGGTAGCTCGAACGTGATCGTGGCTGGCTTGTCCTTTTTGGCGATCGTGGTCGCCTCAATCAACATTTTCGGCGGATTCTTCGTTACCCGCCGCATGCTGACCATGTTCGACGGAGGTAACTAAGCCATGAACCAGATACTTCTCGCAGGCACGCATTTCAGTGCGGTTGCCCCCAGTGCAGCACACTCTTCAAATAACACAGTGACGCGTGCTGCAGTGAGTCCCACGGTGCTCGAGTGGACTGACAAGGTCTCCAACCTCGCCTACCTAGTAGCGGCACTACTGTTCATCCTGGCTCTTGCCGGCCTTGCAAAGCAGCAAACCGCATCACGTGGCAACCGCTTTGGCATGGCAGGTATGACTATCGCGTTGATCGCAACCGTCGTGAAAGCCGTAGTGAACTCAGTTAATGGTGGAAATCAATCTACTGGCCCCATCGTCACACTATTGCTCATCGCCGTGGCAATGATTCTGGGTGCAGCAATCGGCATTCCTCGGGCAAAGAAGGTCGAAATGACCGAAATGCCGGAGCTCATCGCGATGCTCCACAGCTTCGTGGGTCTGGCAGCGGTACTCATTGGTGTGAACTCCTTCATTCAACCGGATGAAAAGACCGCAGCGATCGAGTCCTTCCACTTGGGGGAGGTCTACCTCGGCGTCTTCATTGGTGCCGTGACCCTGACGGGATCCATCGTGGCGTACATGAAGCTCTCTGGAAAGATGGATGGCAAGCCGCTCATGCTGCCAGGGCGTCACATGCTTAACCTGCTGGTCATCGTGGCATCGCTGATCGGCATGGTCGTCTTTATCATCGCCGGTCATGATGATAGGGCCGTGGCGTGGGTTGCCCTGGGTGTAATGCTGGTGCTGGCACTGTTCTTGGGATTCCACTTGGTTGCCGCCATCGGCGGTGGCGATATGCCGGTCGTCGTGTCCATGTTGAACTCTTACTCGGGATGGGCTGCAGCTGCGGCCGGTTTCATGCTCGCCAACCCGCTACTTATCATTGTTGGTGCACTAGTTGGTTCTTCCGGCGCATACTTGTCCTATGTGATGTGTGAAGCCATGAACCGTAGCTTCGTCTCGGTGATTCTTGGCGGTTTTGGCGGAGAGACCGCAGCAAGTGACGACCGCGAGTACGGTGAGCACACTGAGGTCACTGCAGCCGAGACTGCGGAGATCCTGAAGAATGCTAAGACCGTGATGATCACTCCTGGATACGGCATGGCGGTAGCACAAGCTCAGTACCCTGTGGCGACTTTGGTGGAAAAACTGAAAGCTCAGGGCGTGGAAGTGACTTTCGGTATCCACCCGGTAGCAGGCCGCCTACCAGGGCATATGAACGTGCTGCTAGCCGAGGCAAAGGTTCCTTATGACATTGTGCTGGAGCTCGATGAGGTCAATGACGATTTCGCGGATATCGATGTGGTGCTGGTCATCGGCGCTAACGACACTGTCAATCCGATAGCCGAAGAGCCAGGCTCCCCAATCGCAGGTATGCCGGTTCTCAAAGTATGGGAAGCAGATAGGGTGATCGTTTTCAAACGTTCCATGGGGTCTGGCTACGCAGGCGTGCAGAATCCGCTGTTCTTTAACGAGAACACGGACATGTTGCTGGGTGATGCGAAGAAGACCGTCGAAGATATTGTCGCAAACCTCTAGAGGCGTTAGCCCCCAATTTCTTGGGGGACCGGGGGGAATCCAGGGGCACATTCCACCTTTTTCATCTGGAAAGACCACATGTGGAAGCGAACGGCAAGGTGACGATTCGTGAAACAGTGAGCTTCACCGGGGATCGTCGCTGGACTAGTGGCCAGTACTTCTTTGGGTTAGCGAGTAGTATTGCCCCGGACTAGCGAGCGTTACTTCACCGAAGTAGCAGTGAGTTTCCACACTTCCGTGGCGTAGTCGCGGATGGTGCGATCGGAGCTGAAACGGCCAGCTTCGCAAATGTTGATCCACGCTTTCCGTGCCCAGTCCAGGGGATCCCGTGCGTAGTCTGCTGCCATGCGGTCGCGCACATTTCGGTAGTCAGCGAAGTCCCCGAGAACATAGTAGGTGTCCGAGGCCCCTTCACCATAGCCGTGGATCAGCGACTGTTTGAGGTCGTAGAAAATACCCGTGTAGTTGTCGTTGAGCGTACCGTTATCCAGAGCATCCAGTGTGCGCTTCAGGCCAGGTACCGTTTCGTAGAGTTCGTAGGGCTTGTATTCGGCACGGAACTGTGGCAGTTCTTCCACACGCGCGCCGAAAATGTAGGCGTTGTCTTCGCCTACGGAATCCACGATTTCCACGTTCGCACCGTCCATGGTGCCGAGTGTGAGGGCGCCGTTCATCATGAACTTCATGTTGGAGGTGCCTGAAGCCTCTTTCCCCGCTGTCGAAATTTGTTGGGAAATATCCGACGCAGGCAGGATGTGCTCCGCAGGGGACACGTTGTAATTCTCTACGAAGACCACCTTGAGCAGTGGGGAAACCACTGGATCGTTGTTGACGAGTTCCGCGATGGAGTTGATGAGCTTAATGATTGCCTTCGCTCGCGAATAACCCGGTGCGGCCTTTGCCCCGAAGATGACGGTGCGAGCTGGAATGTCGCGGAGACCATCGTCTTTGATACGGAAGTAAAGGTCGAGAACGTAGAGCGCGTTGAGAAGTTGGCGCTTGTATTCGTGAAGACGCTTGATCTGAACATCGAAGATGGAGTCAGGATCGACGACGCTGCCCTGGCGCGCAGCGATCCATTGGGCGAAGTCGCGCTTGTTTGCGGATTTGATGTCCATCAGCTCGCGCATAGTGGCATCGTCGGAGGCATAGGAACGTAACTGTACGAGCTGGCTGAGATCGGTGACCCATGCGTCGCTACCAGACAAACGAGTGAGCAACTCAGATAGACGGGGATTGATCATGCGCAGCCAACGCCGAGGAGTGACGCCATTGGTCTTGTTGTTGAATTTTTCTGGCCATAGCGCATGCCAATCAGCGAGGGTATCGGCTTTAATAATCTCCGTATGAAGCGCAGCGACACCATTGATCGAATAAGCGGCATAGCAAGCAATCCATGCCATATGCACTACACCATGTTGGATGGGTGCCATGCGTTGGATGGTTTCTTGATCCACCCCTTCCGCGGAGCGTTCCATCCGGAAACGACGGTCAATTTCCGCAATGATCTCCCACACTCGCCAGAATAATTGCTGAAATATTTGCTGATCCCACTGTTCCAGCGCTTCCGTGAGAACGGTGTGGTTGGTGTAGGCGAACGTATGGGAAACAATATCCCAGGCTTCCTCCCATCCCATCCCATGCTCGTCCATAAGCAGACGCATGAGTTCAGGGATAGCCAGTACGGGGTGCGTATCGTTGAGCTGAACTGAGTGGAATTCGGCGAAGTTTTGTAGATCACCGTGATGAGTGAGATGGCTGTGGATCATCGCCTGTAACGACGCCGAAGTGAAGAAATACTGTTGGCGAACACGTAGTTTCTTGCCCTCATAGGTGGTGTCGTTGGGGTAGAGAACTCGACAAATATCGGAGACACGTTCTCTTTCAACAATGGCATCTGTGAAGCGTTGGGAATTGAAAGCGTCGTAATCGAACTCTTCCCATGGTTCGGCCTTCCATAACCGCAGCGTTCCCACGTTGTTAGTGCCGTAACCCGTAATCGGCATGTCATAGGGGATGGCTCGCACCTTCATGTCATCAAAATGGACGACGAGCTGGTCCGATGAACGGCGAATGGTGAAAGGATATTCCTCTTCTCGCCACGGATCCGGCTTCTCCACCTGAAAACCATTTTCGAGCGACTGCCGAAACAGTCCATAGCGATAGAGAATGCCGTAGCCGGTGACGGGGTAATCTTGGGTGACTGCGGAATCTAGGAAACAAGCGGCGAGGCGTCCGAGGCCGCCGTTGCCCAAGGCGGCGTCGTTTTCACTCTCAAGAATATCCGTGAGCTCATGGCCAAATGCGCGAGCTGCAGTTGCGGCATCCTCAACAAGACCGAGGTTCGTGAGGTTATTGAGTAGCGCGCGCCCCATCAAAAACTCGGCGGAGAAATAGTGCTGTTGACGTGTATCAGCGTACGCCGTGCGCGTCTTTTCCCAATTGTCAGCAATGCGTTCCTGGATGCTGCGGGACAAGCCGGCCCAGAATTTGCGTGTTGTTGCAGCCTCCGGCGTGGTTCCAGCTGCGGCTCGAACATGGGTAGCGACATGGGCAGGAGTAAGCGAATGCTGTTCGGGGCTCATAGGCTCGATTTTAAGCCTTGTTCGAACAAAGTGCTGATTATGCGGGTAGCTCATGGGGGTCTGTAGACAAATCCCATGCGATGAGGCGGCGGCCGAGTAAATAAGCGGTTATTGATATAAACGCAGAGATGGCAATGCAGCCCGTCATGTTCCTTCGCCATGCCGCTTAGTCTTACCGGGGCGAATCTTTCCGCGTAGCCCTCTGCGCAGCGGATTGAGGTTCCGAGTGCGCGTGTAGTTCGATGTCGTCCGGTGGGGAAGCCGTGGAGTGAGGTGCGGGTTCCGAGTGCGCGCGTAGTTCGATGGCCTGAATTTCAAGTTGTTGGTGTAGCTGGGTCAGCCCATCGACTGCGGAGGAAGAGCGTGGTGGAACGTGGATGATGTGCTCGGATTCTATGCCAGCTTGAAGCTCGCGAACTCGGGCAATTTCTGCGTCGAGTTTCACACCGAGTAGCAGTAACGAATTACTCACCACTAAGCCAACGAGCGCGACGATGACACCACCGAGTGCGCCGTAGAGGCCGAAATGGCCGAAATTATTGAGGTATAAGCGGAGGATTTGCCCAACAGCGAGGATGCTGATCAACGCACACACAGAACCTACCGAAACCCAGCGGACACGTCCGAAACGGACATTCGGAGCCACATGGTAAAGAATCGCAATGAGCAGAAGAGAAAGCGTGAGAATCACCGGCCAACGCAAGTATTGCCACGTAGGTAGAAAATGATCCAACACAAACGTGGTAAATCCTTGCCAGTTCAATGGCTCGGCAACTTTATCCAGTAACGGCCGGGCAATATCTTCCCGCAGGAAATACGCTCCGGCAATGAATACGAGACCCAAAACCAGAACCAGAGTAATAGCCATCATGGTTACCCACGTGCGAATAATTCCACGACCTTCCTTGCGCCCATACATTTCATTGGACATGCGTGAGAAAGCCCGAATGTATGCGGAGGAGGAAAACAACGCAAAAACAATGCTGACCACCAACATGATGATTGATTGTTCGGTGGAACCGATGACCGTTTGAACGATGGTGTGCGCATTGTGTTGAAAGTTGGCGGGGACGTTATCGGCGATAAATTCGTCAGTGAGTAGATTAACCTGGTCACGGTTGCGGTCGAGCACCAACGTGGTGATTGCATAGAATGCCAGCAAAGTAGGCAAACCGGTAAGCAAGGTGAAGAAACTAAGCGTGGCGCCCTTATCTAGCAGAGCGTTAAAAAAGACTTCCACAAACAGGCGCTTGACGATTATTTTCCACGCAGACGGCTGAAGCCAGCGTTGTTCACTTACGACTTCGCGATGATATGCCGAGGAAGGCAGTGTTGGTGTAACCTGCCCTCCAAAGGTGGGAACGATGCGATCATCGGTACGTGGCTGGAGATTCTCTCGCTCATCAGTGCCATCGTTGATGGAAAAATGCTCTACGCTCATCAAATATAAAATCTACAGAGTCTCCGGCTCATTATTCCGGTACGAAATGCAGTCAAGAACTTCTGCGTAGGATGAGTCTTATGGGCGACGTACAAAACAACTCTCAATCAGATTTACAAGCTGCTCACGATGCTCGTTATGAAGCGGGAATCCGTGTTCGTCGCGAGGTCATGGGGGACGAGTTCGTGGACGCGGCATTATCGCGTAATGCTGGCTCGGACGGGGAAGAACTCCAGCGTCATATCACCGCCACAGTCTGGGGCTCTGTGTGGACGCGAGAGGGGCTATCCAGACGTGACCGTAGTTTATTGAACATTGGCATGTTGGTAGCGTTGCGTGCCACGGAAGAACTGCGTGGGCATGTGAAAGGAGCATTGGCTAATGGCCTGACTCGTGAAGAGATCACGGAAGCTATTGTGCATGCATCGGGATATTGCGGTGCACCAGCCGCTTTGGCCGCCATGAAGGTCGCCCAGCAGGTCCTCGTGGAAGAATTGGGATCGAAACCTGAGGACGAGTGATCGCATCACAAGGCCGTGACTCCCCGAAGGAAAAGACCTACTGGAGTAAAAGACCTATACGTGGCGGAGAATATGGCAAGGCACGGGCTAGAATTTCTAGCCCGTGCCTTTATGCGATTGTTTTATCCCTTGGTTTCGGTGGCTTTGCGCTGCACGTAGCGGTAACACCAGCCGATGAGCACTGCAAAAACGATCGGACCTAGCCAGTTAGCAACAGGAGTCCACGAAGCAGGGAATACGGCGAGAGCATCGCCGTTTCCGCTTGCGGCTATGATGCCTGCGTTGAGTACGCCGAACAACGATTCACCGACAATCAAACCGGTTGCGACCAATACACCGAGGCGCGTGGAGCTTTCAGGGTTAGATTGCTTCTGAGACCAGCGGTTGTACAACAGCCCCAGCAGTGCGCCTAACGGAATAATCAGGGTCAAGGAAATCGGAAGGTACATGCCCATTCCCACCGCCAGTGGAGGCAGTGAGAACCGAGAAGTCTTCCGCAAAATTTCATCGACGATGATGACTCCAATGCCAATCAAGGCTCCTAATCCGATAAGCGACCAATCCAAAGAGTTGCCAAAGATGCCGTTAGCGACAGAGGAAAGTAGGGCAGCTTGTGGCGATGCCAGAGCATCGGGGCCGGCACCTGGTGCGCCTGCGAAGCCGAAACCCTTCATCATCAATTGCAGGACAGGCGGGATGATTGCGGAACCAAAGAGGACACCAATGATCAAAGCAACTTGCTGCTTCCACGGTGTAGCTCCGACTATTTGTCCTGTTTTAAGATCCTGCAGGTTATCGTTCGAGATGGTGGCGATTCCGAAAACCACTGCAGCGGTAAACAGCGTGTAGGCAACGAGGGCTTCTGGGTGAACTTCGGACTCATTACCGGTTACTGCTTTGATCAGGAGTGCAGCGGATAACACTACGATGATTCCAACACCGGATATAGGCGAGTTCGACGCACCGATCAAGCCTGCCATGTATCCGCAGATAGAGGCCACGATAAGGCCAACCAGGAGTACGTAGACAATGGACAGCAGCACCAGAGATGTGGTGTGGTGCATGATTTCTGTGTCTTTGACAAACAACCACAACAACAGTCCCACCGGGATCATCGAGGCGAGGGTGACGCCAGCGACGATGGGGAATGGGATGTCGCGTTCGGTGATATCTACTTCCTTGCCATCGTGACGAGCTCGGGAGGAAGCTAGGGATTCTTTGATTCCCTTAGCGATGGGGGCGATGATCTTGAGTAGCGTCCATACAGCTGCGACAGCCATAGCGCCAGCGCCGATAAAACGCACATCGGCTGAAAACGTTCCGTCGACAACATCAGCGAGGGCAGTGCCTCCATCAACCAATCCAGCGGTCTTCATGGGGAGAAGAACTCCGAAGGAAATGACGAGTCCCACAATCATCGCGATGCCGACGGACATACCTACTAAGTGGCCGACACCGATGAGTGCCAAAGACAAAGACGCGCTAATTGTGGTAGCGCCAGCTCCGAGTTTGAAATAGGAGGTGAGGGAACCAGCAGCGGCTTTCATTGCGGCGAGGAGGGAAAAACCCGCGGATGCTAGGGATCCGGCGATGATGACGTGTAGGCCGCGCTTATTTTCTTCGGCGGAACCTTGTTCATCACCAACCTTGAGTACCTCGCCAGCTGCGACGCCTTCGGGATAGGGCAAATCAGAGCCAGTCACTAAGGCGCGTCGCAAAGGAATGGAATAGGTTACGCCGAGAATACCGCCAATGGCACAGATAAAAGCTGTCGTCCAATAAGGGAAACCAGACCAAAAACCGATCATAATGAGGCCGGGCAGGACGAAAATAATCGCGGATAGCGTACCGGCTGCGGAGGCAATCGTCTGCACAATATTGTTTTCCACAATGGAGTGATGTGCAAACTTGCGCAGAATGGCCATTGAAATGACGGCAGCGGGGATGGACGTGGCAAATGTTAAGCCAACTTTGAGGCCCAGATAGACGTTTGCCGCCGTGAACACCAGGGTGATGATGCCACCAAGAATGATCGCGCGGAAGGTGAGCTCTCGTATAGGATTCTGCCGCGGGGTTGAACCGGCGGCGCCGGTCGGGGCGGTATGTGTGGCGCCCGGTGTGGCAGAAGGAGTCGATTGAGTCATCGTCAGTTCTTTCCAGTCGCGGTGGTTTGGTGGGGGTATGCCCCATACAGTGCACCGCGACAATCTCGTGGAATGTCAGTGATCTCCCTAGCCACGTCCGGTTACATACTCTGATCACTTGTGTGTTCTTTGATGACAAGGAATGGCTGTAAAGAATGCGGTTTTATACTCTGTATTGCCATTGCATCATCCAGTTTTCAATCAGTTCTGCGTAAAAACAGCTCTGAATTGCTGTGGAACACGTGTGGAAGAACATGTGATCGGGGCAGGGAGGTGGACGTCGAGCGATGGAGACGGCCACTTCGCCGGCATGAAATAGTGCGGTTTTACCGAAATCCATTGAAGTTCGGTGGAACTGCACCATTTTCCGACATGAAGAACCTTACTCAGTAATGGGTTGCTTGGATCGAATAAAGAGCGTTTTGGGGAGATTTTCTCAGGAAGGTGTTGATGTAGGAGCCAAGGGAAAAGTCTCCATCGATCGATGGTGCGGAAAGTAGGTGTCTTTTCTAAGGATCACGGTGAAGGAACAGTGCATGCAGATGTCACGATTGCGGTGATCTCTATCCACGAGCGTTAAGAATTTCATCGTGAGACAACTGATCTAGCTGCGGATTAGGTGAGTGTATGAAGCACTGTGTAGAGTTACATCTCGTTCACAAGGAATGAACGTCCGCCCCGTTCGTCTAGCGGCCTAGGACGTCGGCCTCTCACGCCGGTAACACGGGTTCAAATCCCGTACGGGGTACAAAACGAGAGAAAAGGAAAGCCTCAGCTTATGCTGGGGCTTTTGTCTTAGTGTTGCTTTGTGGCAGGCGTGGAGTAGACATTGCTTTACTTCAACTGTTTTTGCAGCTCGAGTGCGGCTGCCTTCAACTGAGCCCCATAGCGGGCACCGGCATTTTTACCGATGCGATCGGCAGGGCCTGAAATGGACAAGGCGGCGATGAGGGAACCATTGGTGTCGAAGACGGGAACAGATGCAGAGGCAAGGGAGGGATCGCGTTCTGCATGGGAGTCTGCCACTCCCTCCTGCACGACATTGCGCAGTTCGTCGGCGGAATAAGCCGCTGTGGCGAGAACCTCTTTTTGGAGAGAAGGGGAGGAGTGACCCACGAGGACTTTTGCTGCGGAACCGGCTTCTAGAGTCATACGGGTTCCCACTGGAACGGTGTCTCGTAGGCCGGCGGCTGGCTCAGCATTGGCGATGCAGACGCGTTCCATGCCGGAGAGTCGGTAGAGCTGTACTGACTCGTTGGTCTCTTGCATGAGTTTTGGCAGGACGTATTCTGCAGCTTCTTCTAGGCGACTATTGGATTGCGGCGCCAGTTCGGTGAGAGCTGGCCCGGCAGTCCATTGGCTATCGGGCAAACGCTCTATGAGGCGGTGTTTTTCCAATGCCACGGCGATGCGATGCGTGGTCGCCCGTGGCAAACCGGTGATTTCGCACAGCTCTGCGAGGTTGCGTGGTTCCGCGGCAATGACGGAAAGAATGAAGATTGCGCGGTCGAGAACTTGGATCCCGCTTGTTGACGGCACTTCCGTATTGTGTCCCATGATTTGATACTATACATTCCATCCAGTGGAATAGGCCACTAAGAGATGCCAAATGACAATGAAATAAAACCAGCTCACAGTGTGGCTTCCTGCGCAATAGTCAAGACGAGACTGTCGCCAGATACGCTCCACTCGCCTGAACACAATCCGCACAACACAATAGCAATCGGCCCACCAACACGGGGACAGATTGAGACATGAGGAGAGATCGTGACGAATAAGCCTTTAACTCTCGCCGAAAAAGTCTGGCGTGATCACGTCGTGACGGAAGGTAAAGACGGCGGACCCGACCTGCTGTATATCGATCTTCACCTCGTCCATGAAGTGACCTCACCTCAGGCTTTTGACGGACTACGGCAAGCTGGTCGCCCGGTGCGTCGACCTGATCTGACCATTGCCACGGAAGACCACAATGTCCCTACCATTGGGGTGAGTTCAGGCAATTTGCTGGAGATCCAGGAACCCACCTCGCGGCTTCAGGTCTCCACACTGCGTGATAATGCTGAGGAGTTTGGTATCCGTCTGCATTCCATGGGCGACATTGAACAGGGCATCGTTCATACGGTGGGGCCGCAGCTGGGATTGACGCAGCCAGGGATGACCGTCGTCTGTGGTGACTCCCACACCTCGACGCACGGCGCATTTGGTTCCATCGCCATGGGAATTGGTACCTCTGAGGTGGAACACGTGTTGGCCACCCAGACTTTGCCGTTGAAGCCTTTTAAGACCATGGCGATCGAGGTGTCTGGCGAGCTGCAGCCGGGCGTGACATCCAAGGATTTGATCTTGGCGATCATCGCTAAGATCGGTACCGGTGGCGGGCAAGGTCACATTATTGAGTACCGTGGCGAGGCCATTGAAAAGCTATCAATGGAAGCGCGCATGACCATGTGCAACATGTCCATCGAGGCCGGTGCTCGAGCGGGAATGATAGCTCCGGACGAAACCACGTTCGAATACATTAAAGGCCGCCCGCACGCTCCGACAGGTGAGGACTGGGATAAGGCCGTGGAGTATTGGAAGTCTCTGCGCACCGATGACGATGCAGAGTTCGATACTGTCGTGCACATTGATGGCGCTGCGCTCACGCCGTTCGTTACATGGGGCACTAACCCAGGACAAGGCTTGCCTCTGGGGGAGAAAGTCCCATCTCCGGAGGACTTTTCGGACGATAATTCACGTGCCGCCGCTGAACGCGCACTGGAATACATGGATCTGACACCAGGCACGCCTTTGCGTGAGGTGAAGATTGATACGGTGTTCTTGGGGTCGTGCACGAACTCCCGTATTGAAGACCTACGCGTCGCTGCCGAGGTTATCAAGGGCCACAAGGTCGCAGATGGGGTACGGATGCTTGTTGTTCCGTCATCCGCTCGAGTGAAGATGCAGGCCGAGGACGAGGGTTTGGACAAGATTTTCGTTGAAGCCGGGGCCGAATGGCGTACCGCGGGATGCTCTATGTGCTTGGGAATGAATCCAGATCAGATGCAACCGGGTGAGCGCTCGGCGTCGACATCAAACCGCAACTTTGAAGGCCGTCAGGGTAAGGGCTCGCGCACCCATCTGGTGTCTCCACCGGTTGCCGCCGCCACCGCGGTACGCGGATATCTATCGTCGCCGGCTGACCTCACTGACGCCACGTCTCAGGTCCACGTATAGACCGCCCACACCAGAGAATTCACCCGAACGAGAATTCCCCAGACTTAGGAGAACAGTAATTATGGAAAAGTTCACCACTCACACCGGTGTGGCCGCCCCTCTGACCCGCTCCAATGTGGACACCGATCAGATCATCCCAGCGGTATACCTGAAGCGAGTGACCCGAACCGGGTTCGAGGATGGCCTCTTTGCGGCCTGGCGCAAGGATGAGAATTTCGTGCTGAATCAGGATGAGTACAAGAACGCCTCAGTTCTGGTAGCCGGTCCGGATTTCGGTACGGGGTCTTCCCGCGAGCATGCTGTATGGGCTCTCATGGACTACGGATTCCGCGTGGTGTTGTCATCCCGCTTTGCAGACATTTTCCGGGGAAATGCAGGGAAGGCCGGTTTGTTGGCGGCCACTTTGGAGGAATCCGATATTGAATTGATCTGGAAATTGCTCGAACAAGATCCGGGTCAAGACATGACGGTCAATTTGGAGGAACGCACTGCGACATTAGGTAATCACACCTTCCAGATTGAGGTAGACGATTACACTCGGTGGCGCCTTATGGAAGGGTTGGACGACATCGGCCTGACCCTGCGGGATGAAGAGGCGATTAAGGCTTACGAATCACAGCGTCCCAGCTTCAAACCACGCACACTGCCAGCACCTTAGGGATGCGAGACCTCAAAGAAGCAGCATTTTCATAAGACCAATGTGCTCAGAATTAGGTGCGCACTCTGAATAAAAGACACCGTCCACCTCGTTGGACGGTGTCTTTCGGCTACCCCACAGACAGAACGTCGGGAAAGGATTACTTCACCGGCAAAGGGCTAGCCAAGTAATCCAAGCCCAGCAGCCGGTTACTGGCAAAGTGCAACACCCACACACTGGATTTTTTCACCCGCATATCTTCGATCTCAATGTGTGCGTCGCCACTGAGTTTCTCAATGATCCCAGGAATCACATTTCCCTGTGCCACGATAGCGGAGACAGGAAAAGTGGTAGCTGCGTGGAAAGCATCCAAGGCTGTGGTGGGGTCTTCATTCCATGCAACGTCGCCCAGTTGTGGGTTGACATGTAACTCTAATTCCAACTGTTGCGCTACGGGACTGGCGGTGTTCTGGCATCGTTCTGGTTCGGCGGAGGCCAGATTCAGTGGCCGGTAGCCCTCGAGCTCAGAAGCCAACGCCTCTGCTTGACGGCGACCTTTCTTAGTCAAGGGGCGCAAATTATCATCGCCGCCCCAGCCCTTACGGTCGTGAGCTTTGGCATGGCGGACGTACAATACGCGCCGATTGCAGCCTAGAGAGAGGCTTTCCTCTGCAGCCTTGATGACATCTCGGTCGATGTCGTAGCTGAGCAGTTCCGCTGCTTCAGCAAAGCTGACCCACCTGAGTTCATCGACTTCACTATTCTTCTCGAATTGGCCTGTGGCGATTTCCGCAGTCCAGTAATAAACAACTTTGGTTCGAGATCCCACCGGGTAATGAACATAGCCCAGTAACCAACCGAGCGTGGCGTCGAGCCCAGTTTCCTCTTTTATTTCCCGCACCGCGGTACCTGCGAGATTTTCACCGGGATCGACCTTTCCTTTAGGAAGCGACCAATCATCGTAGTGAGGGCGATGAACCACGGCGATAAGCATGTTCTCCGTATCACCTTCGCCGTGTAGAGCACCATAGCCATCTGGTCGACGCCACAACACCGCTCCGGACGCGAACGTGGGGCGTGCAAACTCTTGCGCCGGACGGGAGCCAATGCGTGTGATGGAGCCCCGGCCATGCTCGGACATAGCCAGAGAAGTGGAAAGGTCGCCGATTCCATTATGGGAGATCACGAGATTCATACCTCACGTAAGAAGTTTTTGGTTCAATAGTGATTAGTGGCGGCTAACGCAGAGTCGGGCGGTGAGCGTCCATAATCGCTAACGTCCAAAATATCGTATATCGAAATGAGGGAAGAAGAGCATGGTTCAGGTCGCAGTGATGGGAGCTGGGTCCTGGGGCACCACGGTGTCCAAGGTTTTCGCAGACGCCGGCAACCAGGTCACACTGTGGGCGCGCCGTGAAGAGGTGGCCGCAGACATTCGCGATAACCACCGCAATTCTGCCTATTTGGGGGATATTGAGCTTCCAGAAGCGATTCACGGTACGTCTGATCCGCAGGAGGCTCTGGAGCGAGCGGATATCGTGGTATTGGGGGTGCCATCGCAAACTCTGCGGGAGAACCTATCCCACTGGAAAGATCTCATTTCCGCCGACGCGTCACTGGTGTCCTTAGCCAAGGGGATTGAGCATTCGACGGGCATGCGCATGAGCCAAGTGATCGCGGAGGTCGCGGAGGTAGAAAAAGAACGCGTCTCCGTCCTGACAGGTCCTAACCTGGCGAAGGAGATCGCTGAGGGGCAACCAGCGGCCACCGTCGTGGCGTGTGAAGACACGAGCCGTGCACAGCTCATCCAAGCTGCCGTTGCAGCACCCTATTTCCGCCCCTATACCAACACTGATGTGGTCGGATGTGAAATTGCTGGTACCTGTAAAAACGTCATTGCTTTGGCCGCGGGGATCTCTTCGGGGTTAGGCTTCGGGGATAATACTTTGGCTACCGTGATTACCCGTGGCTTAGCCGAAACGACCCGTCTTGCGTTGGAACTAGGGGCTGATCAACGCACACTTGCTGGACTGGCTGGCATGGGAGACTTGGTGGCCACCTGTACGTCGGCACTATCCCGAAACCGGCGTTTCGGCCTGCAACTGGCCAAGGGTGCCTCGGTAGAGGAAGCCGCAGCTGCGACGAAAGGGCAGGTTGCCGAGGGGGTGGTGTCCAGCCAATCTGTCTCGGAACTCTCGCACAAGGTGGGGGTGGAGATGCCTATTACAGAGGCAGTCGTGGGAGTGTGTCACAAGGGACAGCGAGCTCCGGAGGTTTTGCAGCAGCTGTTGGGTCGCTCCCGCAAGTCCGAGGTTTAGAGCACTACACTTGGTGCCCGTGACTAAGGATTTGCGTAATACCCCTGATAACCACAGCGACGCTGACACCGCTGACCGCACGGTCGTCGCCGTTCTTTATGGTGGCCAGTCCACTGAGCACCCCGTGTCGTGCATCTCGGCGGGTGCGATTATGTCTCACCTCGACCCGGAACGCTTCACCGTTGTTCCCGTCGGTATTACCGAGACTGGAGCATGGGTACCCAACCACCTGCCTGTACCAGAGTTAATCGAGCAACTCAAAGCCGATGGCTCTCACATGCCAATGGTTCAGGATTCCGCAGATCACGTGCAGCTCATCATCGGAGATAAGCCGGGTGAGATTCGGTATGTCACCGGTCAGCAAACCGGTGAACTCTACGCTCACGTAGACGTGGTCTTTCCCGTGCTGCATGGGATGAACGGCGAGGACGGCACTATCCAAGGGTTCCTGGATCTCATCGGGGTTCCATATGTCGGCAATGGTGTGCTGGCCTCGGCAGCCGGTATGGACAAAGTCTTTACCAAGAAGCTCGCCCGCGAGGCGGGAATTCCCGTTACCCACGAGTTGGTTCTTTCTCACCGTCGGGAATTGACCGCAGAGGAAGAGCAGGCCTTAGGGCTACCCGTATTCGTGAAACCAGCCCGCGGTGGCTCATCCATCGGAATTTCCAAAGTGAACACCTGGGACGAGTTACCCCAGGCCGTGGACGCGGCTTTCGCCCATGATCACAAGGTGATCATCGAATCAATGATCGTGGGTTCCGAGGTTGAATGCGGAGTGCTGCAGAAGTCAGACGGTAGCCTTATCGCTTCTCTGCCGGCGATGCTTGAGGGCACCGAGGACGGCGATGAAGGCTTCTACGGATTCGACGCGAAGTACGTGGATAATACCGTTTCCGCGACCATTCCAGCCGAGTTGGATCAGCGGACTATTGAAGAGATTCAGCGCTGGTCGATCACTACTTTCGAAGCCCTAGGATGTGAGGGCCTGGCTCGAGTTGATTTCTTTGCCACCGATAAGGGGCCAGTATTCAACGAGATCAACACGATGCCCGGCTTCACACCGATTTCGATGTATCCACAGATGTTCCAAGCTTCGGGTGTGGGCTACGGAGAACTTCTGAGCAGTCTCATTGAACGAGCCTTAGTCAGTCAGCGCTCGAAAATCTCATAGTTACTCATACGCGCTTACTCGAACCTCTCCTACTGGAATTGTTCTCCAGGGAATTGCTCTCTCTCGCAGTTTTCTTTGGCTTGGGGTGGGGCTTTGGTCTCCACGGGGGGTTAGTGAACTGGATTTAGTTGGCCGATGTGTGAGATTTCATAGTCTTTTCAATCACCGTACTTACGCCGGAAATCACCGCATTGCCGGCGTTACTTGGCATGGACACGGCAACAATTTGTTCGTGGCTCAGGGCATACCATACGCCCGTCGTAGAACCCTGGTTCACTGTTGGGTCAGAGAACCACGCCACGGAATCTACCTGGCTGATATGTTCACCGGGCTTATAGCTTTTCGGCAACGTCGCACCGCATCGGATGACCACCGGCTCGGCCAGATCCGAGGAGAGGTACGTTGCGGACAATTGTGGAGCATCCTCACGCTCAGTCCTCACGTAGCCTTCGAATTCATGTGGTAATTCTCGGAGGAACTTAGTGCAGGTCGGGGTGGCGTCGGAAATGGGGGAGACCATCGTGAGATCAGAGAGAGGATAAGGACCAGGCTGAGGCTTCGCACCAGTGAACGCGGCGGCAGGTTTACCCAATGCCTCCAGGTCAGGGGCGTGCTCACTGGATGTTGTGATAGCCAAAGAAGGGGTGGAGCCCACGGAATACCACGTGCGCATAGTGGAACTTGGAGTCACATCGGCGATCTCAAACCACGTAGCACCACCGGCATCGGTTGTGCTCGATAACACGGTGTATTGGTTAGGGATTCGCACACCACACCGGACACTGAGTTCTTCCCCCGATTCGTCACGGAAAGCAGCGGCACCGGCAGGTGCAGGATCCATAACACCCACAGCACGGAAATGCTCCATCTTATCCGGCAGAGCATCGATATAGTCAGAGCACTCTTGGGATTCAGCCTCGGGAGCATCGACAGGCCCCATCGAAACGGGAGTGTATGTCTGGCGCTCCATCACAGTGTGCGCACCCACGAGAACCGCGATGACAAAAAGCACAGCAAGTATGAGAGACAGGATCACGACGGTACGCGGGGTAGTGTTATCTGAGGCCTGCTTAGTCATGTTCACATATCTTAGTAACGAAGCGTGACACGATGCACCGGCCCATACCGCCTGAAAACAGAGCGCTTTCACAAAAGTCTTACTGAATACTGAGAAACACTGGTTAGAGGAGTTGTGAGCAGTCCATGTCAGGTCATCTCACCGTTGCGGAGGCAGGCGAATCAGCAACCATAGCTGCCATTCAAAAGGCAGCCCCGAGTTCGCTCAATGGCGATGATGCGGCCGTATTGCATCCCACCTCCTCTAACTCACGGCACGTGTGCACCACAGACGTCCTAGTATGCGACCGCCATTTTTCCTTCCTCTATTCCACCGCCTATGAGGTTGGAGTGAAGGCAGTTTCCCAGAACTTTGCTGACATCCAAGCTATGGGTGCGCGCCCGACTGCTATTTTGTTGGGAATAGCCACGCCTGGTGACACGGATTTAGGGGTGATATCTGACCTTGCTCGGGGAATCAACGACGCAGCCCAACCGTGGGGAGCAGAGCTCGTCGGAGGCGACGTGGTGCTCTCGACTGACCTGGTGCTGTCAATCACTGCTATCGGCGAGCTTGGAGGCCCAGCCGCTGCTCTGACTTTGGGAGGCGCGGGCGTGGGGCACCGGGTTATTGCCTCCGGACCAATCGGCTATTCTGCTGCTGGCTTAGATATATTGCGCCATTACGGCAGCAGGGAGGCTATCCCAAAGGAGGATGCTATTGCGCAGGAGTTGGTGCAGTGGCACTGCGCTCCGCGGCTGGAAGTGGAGCGTGGAACGGTCGCACGAGCCGCAGGTGCGAGTTCCATGACGGATAACTCTGATGGGTTGGTGAGGGATCTGTCGATGATCGCCCAACGTTCAGGCGTGCGCATCGATCTGAACCGATCGGCGATTACTCCAGATTCCACACTGCTCCACGCCGCGGAGATTACGGGCGTTGATCCGTGGGAGTGGGTGCTAACCGGTGGTGAAGACCACACACTCATCGGCACAACTGATGCGCGCTTGCCAACAACATACCGCCCTATTGGTATGGTTCGTTCACGAGTTGCAGGGGATGAGACAACCCCTTATGTCACAGTGGACGGTGTGCGTCCGGCATACACGAAAGGTTGGGAATCGCTCCGATGACTGTTTCTTCTGATCCTTTCTCAGGGGCATCTGCTGATCTTCCTTCCGGAGATTCTTCTGCCCTTTCCTCCCGTTCAACGAGATATGCGCAGTCGACTGCGCATTCGACACCGACGTCACCTCGTCTGCGCCCACACTCTTTTTCTGCAACTGTGGAAAAGAGGGCAGACGAACTAATCGGACAGATTCATCCTGACTGGCAGTTGCCGAATCTACGTTTTGTACTCTGCAAGGCGCTGGCAGAAGCGGAGCGAGGGGTGCATGTGCTTCCCGCTCAGGAAAATATCCTGCGGGCATTTCGTATGGCTCCCGAAGATGTGAGGGTGCTGATCGTGGGACAGGATCCCTATCCGACCCCTGGACACGCGGTGGGGCTATCTTTTTCTGCTGAGCTGCCCGCCGGAGAGCGCTTACCGAAATCCCTGGCCAATATATTCGCCGAATATCAAGATGATTTGGGACTATCTCGGCCACACAGCGCAGATCTATCCCCATGGCTAGATGAAGGCGTGATGTTGCTCAACCGTGTGCTGACTGTTCGTGCAGGAAAGCCCGGTAGCCATAGAAACGGTGGTTGGGAAGAGATTACTGAGGCAGCCGTGCGACAAGTGGCGGCAAACGATAAGGTAGCGGCGATTCTCTGGGGGCGTCCAGCACAGCAATTAGGAAAAATTATTGGACTGGACCGTTGTGTCATGTCTTCCCATCCTTCGCCTCTGTCAGCATATCGAGGTTTCTTTGGATCCAGACCATTCACCAAGGCGAATCAAATTCTGACTGAACTGGGCGCCGATCCCGTCAACTGGGATCTCACCCGTTAGGCTGGAGCATATGACAAAGAACCTCGACGGCCCCCTTATCGCGCAATGGGCGCGCCGGGCCGCCGCAGGCTTGCGGGAACGCCAGGCAGAGATCAATAGCCTCAATGTGTTTCCTATTCCGGATTCCGATACCGGTTCCAACATGGCGCACACTATGACGCAGGCTGTGGCGTTTACGAGAGATTCTGATGAGAGTGATACCTCGACTCTCACCGCAGCGCTCGCTAGCGGTGCCGTTCGCGGTGCGAGGGGTAATTCAGGAATGGTGTTATCCCAGGTATTGCGCGCATTGGCGGATACTGCAGCTCATGGACCTGTGGATGGCACAGCGGTTGCACAAATGCTCAGCAAGTCTGTGGACTTCGTGAAACATTCCATCGCCTCTCCGGTGGAGGGTACTATTCTTACCGTGTTGCGTGCAGCAGCTGAAGGGGCACATCAGGGGAGAAACTCTCTGATTGAAACCGTACAGCGAGCATTAGACGCCGCTGAACGCGCGCTGGAGCAGACCCCAAAACAACTGGATGTGCTGGCCAAGGCCGGTGTGGTGGATGCTGGCGGTTGTGGCTTGGTTGTGATTCTTCAGGCTCTATTGGACACGCTCACACATGAGGACAGGCACCGTGAGCCAAACAGGGAAGCGAGGGTCGGTGCCTCCCAGCGTATGAAGGAAAACTGCGCAGAGCCTCATGCTGAAGAGGGCGTGAATGCGGACAGCATCTACCATGATTCTTTCGCCGCGCCGGATGCTTTTCCTGATACTGACGGCTCTGATGCCACAATGATGGACACTGCACCATCGATGGAGATCGAGGTCATGTTCATGTTCGATGCTACAGGGAAGCCGCATGCTATCCGCGAGCTACGTGATTTTTTGGACAATGCGGGGAATAGTGTGGTGATCGCCCACGCTGGTGACAGCGTGGTGAAGGTGCACGTGCATACGCGGCGAGCGGGTGCCGTCATCGAAAAGGCTTTTAGCCTAGCGCGCGTGTTTGATCTCCGCCTTGAGGTTTTGCCCGGCTCCGAACTCCCGCAGACGCCGATCATCGCTCTGGCTCCATCGGGTGGTGCCGCGGATGTGTTTGAGGGAGCCGGCGCGATTGCCGTGGACTTAGATAAAGCTGATGATCGTGAGATCAATGATCTTCTGGATATGGCCAGCATGGGTATGGTGATTGTGCTGACAAACGGGAGGGACGCCTCGGCTTTCATGGATCGTGGACGCCCCGTTGCTGTGTTGGACACCCGCTCTTTGGTTGGTGGATTGGCAGCCCTGGCTGTGCACGACCCGCATAATGATTTTGACGATGACCTTGAGGAAATGGTGGATGCAGTATCCATACAGCGCTGTGTGGAGACTACCGCAGAGACAATGGCTGAGGATTTGGATGCATTATTGACCGAAGGCGGGGAGCTGGTCACCCTGTTGTGGTCATCCCCAGAAGTCAGTGACGCGCAGATCGAACAACTACGTGCTCGCGTCGCACAACAATATCCGGACGTCGAACTGCATGACTATCGGGCTGACGGCATGGGGGCTGCGGTGGAGATCGGAGTCGAGTAAGTGCTGGGCTGGGAGGACACACGCCCGCTGTCGCTGTTCATCACCCCGGATCGGGCGCGCAAGCTCGCCGATAAGCCAAAACTGGGCACCATTTCCGACGCAGTATTGAATTTCCCCACGAAATATGTGCGTGCCGGAAGTGCACAAGCCTTGGACATCCTGGAAGAGGGGGAGATGTACACATGCGTGGCAGAAATCCTCAGCGTCAGTGAACGTGAAAATCGTTCCGGCCGAGGGCCACGCAGTATCGTGACTTTTCGCTTTACCGATGGTGCCGCGACTATGGAGTCGGCCCTGTTTGGCAATCCGAAGTTGCATACCGCTGCGCTGACGCAGGGGAGCATCGTGCTGCTCTATGGAAAATTGAGTCGCTATAGGAATAAATGGCAGCTGAAAAACCCGAGCTATGTATCGGTCTATCCAGCAGAGGGAGCCCGATTCGGAGCCTTTGGCCCCCTCAAGACAATCGTGGATGTGGCTGGTTCGCAAGCTCAGGCCCAAGAGTTACTGACGAGGCCGTGGTTAGCGAGTTATGGGCGGAAGGCCGGAACATCAACAGCTGAGCTCATCGGCGTGATGGACAAAGTATTGCGTGGAATGGGGCACCCGACGGAAGTCTTGCCTTTGCCACATGTGGGGTCAGGGGTGCCAGATTGGCCGGTAGATTCAGCGGGAGAGCCGCTCATTGCCTTTGACGAGGCGCTTCGTGACATTCATCAGCCCCCGCCGGAGGGACCCTGGGCGGCTATCAACCGGCTGAAATTTAACGAGGCACTTGAGCTGCAGTTGGTCATGGCGTTGAGACGTGCCGACGCAGAAAAACGAACGGCTCGAGCAATCGTCCCAGTTGAGAATGGGGTGGCGTCGCAATTGAAGTCAACGTTGCCTTTTACTTTGAGCACGGGACAAGAAGACGCTCTCTCCACAGTCACTGCCGCGCTGAACAGCACTGATCCGGCATCGTTGATGCTGCAAGGGGATGTGGGGAGCGGCAAAACTATCGTCGCACTATTGAGTATGCTTCACGCCGTTGAAGCGGGTTTTCAGTGCGCTTTTATCGCCCCCACCGAGGTACTTGCGGCTCAACATGCGCGGACTCTCACCACTTTGCTGGAGGGAACGATGGTAGGAGTGACGTTGCTCACTGGTTCACAGAAGATCTCTGAGAAGAAGGCGAATTTGCTGAATATCGTGAGCGGCCAGTCAGACATTGTGGTGGGTACTCATGCGTTGATCCAAGATTCAGTGGAATTCAACAATCTGGGTTTTGTGGTTGTGGATGAACAGCACCGGTTTGGCGTGCGACAGCGCGATAAGCTGCGTGAAGAATCTCCGCCAGACAAAACCCCGCACATGCTGGTGATGACCGCAACTCCCATCCCACGAACCGTCGCGATGACGATGTTCGGAGACCTGACATCGGTGCGTTTGTCTGGAATGCCTGCGGGACGAGGACGCGTGCACACTTCGGTGGTGCCGGCATGGAAGCCTCGGTGGGTGGAGCGTATGTGGCAGCGCATGGCCGAAGAAATTCACGCCGGGCGCCAGGTCTATGTGGTCGTTCCCCGGATCGATGGTGAGGGAGGCGTAGAGGACTGGGCGGAACGTATACAGAGTTTTTACCTTCCTCCGGACTCTTCGATCGCTGTTCTGCACGGTCGAATGGCCAGCGAGGAGAAGGACGAGGTGATGAGGTCCTTTAATGCGGGGCAGATTGATGTACTGGTCGCCACAACTGTGATCGAAGTGGGTGTGGATGTGCCGAACGCCACGATGATGCTCATCGTCGATGCTGATAGTTTTGGCGTGTCACAACTGCACCAATTGCGCGGGCGCGTAGGTCGTGGCACTGAGGACGCTGTGTGTCTTCTGCACACTACGGCGTCAGAGTTCACACCCAGTTTCCAGCGATTAGAAGCTGTGGCCACCACTCACGATGGTTTTGCTTTGGCGGAATTGGACTTACAGCAGCGTACGGAAGGTGACATCTTGGGACAGCGCCAGTCCGGTTCGGCTGGACGGCGCTCTACTCTGCTGCATCTCGTGGAGGATGAGGCGATTATTGTTGAGGCGCGGCGTTATGCTCATGATTTGGTGGCTTATGACGAACTGTTGGCCCGATCTCTGGTGGCGAACTTGGAGATTGAGGAGCAGGAGTATATCGAGCGCAGCTAGGCTAGATTCATGAAGATTTACGCACCATTTGCAGGGGTTGTTCGCTTCCTGGTGGCTGATGGCCAGACCGTGGAGACCGGTGACCAATTGGCTGTAGTGGAAGCCGTGAAACTAGAAGCTCCTGTGTTAGCGCCGGGGCCGGGCGTGGTTCAGCGCAGTATCCACGAAGATTTTGTAGATGTAGCCGGAGGAGATGAGATTCTTCGTCTGGGGGAGAAGTAGGCTGTCGGTTATGACTCGTATTATTTCCGGCACTGCCCGTGGCCGCAATATCAAAGTGCCTCCGGAAGATACGCGCCCTACGACTGACCGTGCGCGTGAGGGGCTGTTTTCCTCTCTTCAGGTTCGTTTTGGTTTTGAGGGGGAGACGGTGCTCGATCTTTTCGCGGGATCCGGTGCGCTAGGTCTGGAGGCAGCCTCGCGTGGTGCTGAAGAGGTGACGCTGGTCGATAACAACCGCAAGGCGGTGGAGGTTATACAATCCAACGCAAAAATTGTGGGGCATCCGAATGTGCGTGTGGTTCAATCGCACGCGTCGACTTTTATCGCAGGGGCACCGCGGGGCCACTACAGCATGGTGCTTGCGGATCCGCCGTATTCTCTTTCTGACGATGCAGTCGTGGAGATGTTGAATGCTCTGGTTCCCCTTCTTACTCACGACGCAGTGATTGTCGTCGAACGCAGTTCTCAGTCCCCCGAGACTGCGTGGCCGGAAGGATTTGAGCCTACGAACCAAAAACTAAAAAAACGTACGTATGGATTGACTCGTTTCGATATGGCTATTTGGCGCGGATAATGCCTGTGGCTGGCCGCGGCCGCGGCATATAGGTTGGCCTGCTCGCATTGACGAGTACACTGTTGCGCATGCATGTTGTCTGCCCCGGATCTTTCGATCCTGTCACTTTTGGTCACCTGGACATTTTCACCCGCGCGGCTGCGACCTGGGATCAGGTCACTGTTTTGGTGACCTATAACCCTAACAAGAGAGGGTTGTTTACTGCAGAAGAGCGTGTGGACTTGATTCGGCGTTCCTTAGAAAGCCTTCCCAATGCCCCGCAGAACGTCACGGTGGACACGTGGGATCGATTGTTGGTGGATTACCTCACGGAAAACAACATTAAGGCTATGGTGAAGGGGCTGCGCAGTTCCCTTGATTATGAATATGAATTGCCGATGGCTCAGATGAATCAGCGACTGTCCGGCGCTGAGACCTATTTTCTACTGACGAGCCCGGAATATGGTTATGTCTCTTCTACCTTGTGCAAGGAAGTGGCCAAGTATGGGGGCGACGTGACGGGTCTTCTGCCTGGCCCGGTGGTGGAGGCCGTTCAGAGAAAATACGCCGCATGAGAGGCTCAACAACTGGTGGATAGCCTTTGTGGATAGCCTTGTGAGTCGGCGTGTGCGTGAATTGATCGAGCGGGGAGGGGTTGGCGTAACGATTGCGGGTAGTCACACGTGTAACACGCGTGTCTTTCAGCCACATAGATATCTGTTAATGCAATAGTGGAGGGCATGTATAAGACTTTCCAGGGTATGGATGACCTTCAGCAGATGGTTGAGCAGGCATATGGCGTGCCGATGACCGCTAATTGCATGGTGCCTCGCCGCGAAGTTTTGGACATCCTCGATGAGATGCGCAATGCCATTCCGATCGAAATGGACGATGCGCAGGACGTTCTGGATCACCGCGACAACATCGTGGCTGATGCCCAGGATCAGTCCGATGCCATGATTAGCGACGCAGAGGCCGAGCGTGACGCCATTTTGGCTGATGCTCGCGCCCGTGCCGACGAGATGTTGCGTGACGCTGAAGACCGAGCAGCTTCCACGGTCTCCCATGCTGAAACTGAGGCTGATCGTTTGGTGTCTGATGCCCGCCGAGAGTATGACCAAGTAACCAGCCGAGCAGCCGCAGAGGCTGAACGTTTGGTTACTTCCGGTAACGAGTCTTATCAGCGGTCGGTTGATGAAGGCATTGCCGAACAACAGCGATTGGTATCCGAGTCTGAAGTTGTACGCAAAGCCCAGGCAGAGGCTCAGCGCATTGTGGAATCCGCACACGCCGACTCCGACCGTCTCCGCACCGAGTGCGATCGTTATGTGGACTCCACCCTGGCAGAATTCGAAAATTCACTGACGGACACCCTGCGCACCGTGAACCGAGACCGAGCAGCCCTACGCAAAGGAGCTGGTGCTTCTGGCTACCGCCCAACGAGCGGCCAGAATCACTGACGCACCGTTGATCACAGTGTGGCCAGGCCGGCTACCGTTCCTCGTGTCGAGCGGGTAAAAACGAGGCTATGAGCAACCCTTTTGTCATCCCTGTTGGCGATATTCCCAACGGATCCCTGGAGAGAATCAGCAATTCCGGACCTTCCCCCGTTCGATGGGGAGGGCAAATGCTGGCTGTTGAGGAAGGCACGACCGTCGATGTCGAAGCCACTGTTAACAATCTGGGCGAAGCGTTTATGGTTCAGGCGACGGTGTTCGGCGAGGCACACGGTACGTGCGCACGCTGCCTGCGGTCGTTGAACCCTCAACTCAAAGTGTCTATTAGTGAGGTCTTTGGCACTACCCCAGATTTCATTCAGGGTGACGAGGGGGACGATGACGAAGAACCGCCGTTAGTGGTGGATAATTCGGTGGATATCTCGCAGTCCGTCCTCGACGAAGCGGGCTTGAATGCTCCTTTTTCTCCAAGCTGTGACGACTTTCATCTCGACTGCGAGGAAGACACTCCAGTTCCGGATGGCGTCTTGGAGGAACAGTCTGAGGACGTGGATCGAATAGATCCACGATGGGCTGGACTAGAAAAATTCAAGGATTTGAAGGGCGAGTAATTTTCAGTGGCTAGAAAACGTCGTCTCACCGGCGAGGCAGCTTTGCATGCCGCCTACAACCGTTCCGATCACGCTCCTTTACTCGATGCGTGGGGAGTATCCCTCAGCGATGACATCCTTCGTCTCGCGTTAACGCACAGATCCTTCGCAAACGAGAACGATAACCTTCCAAACAATGAGCGTTTGGAATTTCTTGGCGACGCCGTTTTGGGTTTGTCTGTCGCTGAGCAGCTCTATGTCCAGTTCCCAGACCGCACAGAGTCGGAGATATCCAAAATGCGAGCTGCCGTGGTGAACATGTATGCCCTGGCGGATGTCGCCCGCGAGTTGCAGATTGGCTCTTATATCCTGCTCGGCCGTGGCGAGATGCGTACCGGTGGTGAGGACAAGGATTCGATCCTCGCAGATACGGTGGAAGCGATTCTGGGTGCGATTTATTTGGAACATGGTTTTGCGACTGCGCGCGAGACAGTGCTGCGCATTTTTGGTTCGCGAATTACCTCTGCACCATCCGTGGGGCTGACCATGGACTGGAAGACCGTGCTGTTGCAGACTCTCAGCGAGAAAAAGATTTCCAGCACGCCGGAATACTCTACGGAAGAAACCGGCCCGCAGCACGCGCTCACTTTCGAGACAACATTGACCGTTGGCCCTTCTCTGTATTCGCGTGGCACCGGCCGCAATAAGAAGGAAGCAGAACACAACGCTGCGAAAGCAATGGTCAGTCACTTGAAGTCTATTCATGCCCGAACTTCCTGAAGTTGAGGTGGTCCGGCGGGGCTTAGAAAAATACGTGGTCGGTCGAGTGTTTGACGGCGTGGAAGTGTTGAGCCCGCGTGCAGTTCGCTGCCATGTAGGGGAACCGCTTCCCAGGCTTCTCTATGCCGCCACTGTTGTCTCTGTGCGTCGCCGGGGCAAATTCCTCTGGTTGGAGTTATCGCAAGACCCCAACGCTGATACGGGATTGACGTGCAATGAGCGCCTAGCGCTTGTAGTTCATTTGGGCATGAGCGGACAGATGCTGGTGACAGAACCGGATCAAGTGGCATCGAGTCACTTACGCATTCGAGCCCGGCTCAGCTGCGCACCGTCGCGGCGCGGTGGTGGATTGCTGTCCCCGGGGTTCGGTGACAGGTTGTCGCCAACACGTTCCGATGATGGACTAGAGCATAACGGTTTGAACGATCTCAATTTCGTCGATCAACGCACCTTTGGTCGCTGGGAAGTTGTGCCCATGGTTGACGATCCGTTCGGTGAATATGAGGCAGTACCTACGTCTGCGACTCATATTGCGCCTGACCCCTTGGAACCACACTTCGATATAGCTTCTGTGGTGGAGAAGATAGCGTCGAAGCGGTCACCCATCAAGAGTATTCTCCTCGATCAACGTGTGATTTCAGGGATCGGCAACATTTACGCTGATGAAGCCTTGTGGTTGTCAGGAATCCGACCAACAAGAAAGCCCGAGAGGATAAGTAAACGTCGCGTCGAAAAAACTATTCGTGCGGCGGAAACAGTAATGCGCAAGGCTCTGGCAGCGGGGGGTACGAGTTTTGACTCTCTCTATGTGAACGTCAACGGGGCTTCAGGGTATTTTTCGCGATCACTCAATGTATACGGGCGCGAGAATGAGCCATGCCGGCGGTGCCAGACGCCAATCAAGCGAGTAGTGTTGTCCGGTCGCAGTAGCCACTACTGTCCACGGTGCCAAAAGTAGACCCGGCAGGCAGGTGCAGTTCAGGCGGCCAAAATACACGCGGGTGCTAGAAAATGCGATGACTACGGTACTTTTAGCGCATGCAAAGTATCGAACATTTCCTTACAGTGGATATCAATAACAATCTGGGGAAGGTCATCCCATTCCTCCTGATTGGCGCTGGTGTCTACTTTGGTCTGCGCACCATCATCGTGCAGATTCGCATGTTCCCAGACATGGTTCGTTCCTTGAAGGACAAACCTCATCCAGATAGCTCTGATGCTGAAATCTCAGCATTCAAAGCGTTCACCATTTCTGCAGCATCGCGTGTAGGCACAGGCAACGTCGTGGGCGTGGCTATTGCAATTTCCGTTGGAGGTCCGGGGGCTGTGTTCTGGATGTGGATGGTCGCCATCATCGGTGGTGCTACTGCATTCGTGGAGTCAACCCTAGCTCAGCTGTGGAAATCTAAACACGACGGCGCGTATGTAGGTGGACCGGCGTACTACATGACCCGAGGACTCAATGCTCGCTGGTTGGCCGTCATCTTTGGTATCGCCATTACCATTACTTACGGCCTGGTGTATAACGCTGTACAGACAAATTCCATTGTCGAAGCAGTGAATACTTCTTTAGGGGGAGAAACTTCCAACTCGCTGCGTGTCATCATTGGACTGGTTTTAGCGATCCTGACTGCGTTCATCATCTTCGGCGGAGTAACACGCATTGCTAACGCAACGCAGGTGATCGTTCCTTTTATGGCTGGTGCATACATCTTCATTGGCGTGATTGTGTTGGCTCTGAACATTGGCGAGATTCCTGGAATGTTCGCGGACATCGTGGGGCACGCGCTGGGCTTGAAGGAGATCGCTGGCGCAGGCATCGGTGCTGCATTCATGAACGGAATGCGACGCGGTCTGTTTTCTAATGAGGCCGGGCAGGGTTCTGCCCCCAACGCTGCTGCTACGGCTTCGGTATCTCACCCTGTTAAACAAGGCTTAGTGCAAACTTTGGGCGTCTATTTCGACACCCTGGTGGTGTGTTCCATCACAGCGTTCATCATTTTGCTTTCCCATCCGACAATCGGTGAATCCATGCAATCGGCCAACCTCACGCAACAGGCTTTGGCCTCTGAAGTAGGCCGTTGGGGTATTCACTTTGTCACCTTTATTTTGTTCTTCCTAGCCTTTTCTTCTGTGCTGGGCAACTACTACTTGGCTCAGGCCAATGTGGAGTACTTCACTAGAAACAAGAACGCGATCATTGCTTTCCGCATACTTGTGGTGCTCTGCGTATTTGGTGGTGCGGTTGGCACAGTCCCTATCGTGTGGGCACTGGCGGATACTTTTGCAGCAACCATGGTCATCATCAACTTGATCGCTATTGTTCCTCTAGCGGGCGTCGCGGTGAAGCTACTCAAGCACTTTTCGGCGCAGAAACACCAAGGTTTGGAGCCTGTTTTCCACCGGGACGACATGCCAGAGCTCAAGAACGTCGAATGCTGGGACGGGTCTGACCCCGTGACCACCCGCGAGTTCTGGAATGACGCAGTCACACCACGCTCAACAACTTCCGGTGGGGAGTCCTAGTAACCAGCTCAGGTTGGTGTTCTCCACCGCTTCCTGACCACCCCAAGCTCTGCGGATTTGGGGTGTTATTATTACCCAATGCACTTGAAGTCGTTGACCCTGAAAGGATTTAAGTCCTTCGCTTCGTCGACGACCCTCAAACTCGAACCTGGCATTTGCGCCGTAGTGGGGCCAAATGGTTCGGGCAAATCCAACGTCGTGGATGCTCTTGCTTGGGTGATGGGTGAGCACTCGGCGAAAACCCTACGCGGCGGAAAGATGGAAGATGTCATCTTTGCCGGTGCTGGAGACCGAAAACCGCTGGGGCGCGCAGAAGTGACGCTGACTATCGACAACTCAGACGGCGCCTTGCCCATTGAGTATTCCGAGGTTTCCGTCACGCGTCGTATGTTCCGCGACGGTGCTAGCGAATACGAAATCAACGGTGCCAAAGCGCGCCTGATGGATGTTCAGGAGCTCTTATCTGATTCTGGTATCGGCCGTGAGATGCACGTCATCGTCGGTCAGGGGCGGCTGGCACAAATCCTGGAATCCAAGCCAGAGGAACGCCGTGCGTTTATCGAGGAGGCAGCCGGAGTGCTTAAGCACCGGCGTCGCAAAGAAAAAGCGCAGCGCAAATTGGTCAGTATGCAGGCCAACCTGGACCGTCTGCACGACCTCACCGATGAGCTTCACAAGCAGTTGGGGCCACTAGCCCGCCAGGCTGACGCTGCTCAGAAAGCCTCCACCGTGCAGGCGACCATACGCAACGCTAAGGTGCAACTCGCGGCGCACCAGGTGCGCACCTTGTCCGAAGAACTCAATTCTGCATCAGGCCGCGCCGAATTGGTGGCTGAGCAAGTGGAGGAATTACAAGAGCTCGTCGAAGACCACTCCAGCCGCCTCGCCAACACAGAGGAAGAATTGCGCACAGCGTTGGAAAACGCCGAAGCCGCACGCACGCTGTGGTACAGGCTATCTTCCGTATCGGAAAAGAACTCCGCAACGATACGCATCGCCGCCGATCGCGCGGAACAGTCACCTGAGGCCCGCTGGGGTGGTCAAGACCCAGAAGAGCTTCTCGCACGGGCCGACCGCGCTGAGCAGGAACAACGCGAGCTTGACGATGCCGTGGAAATAGCTGCAGAAAAGCTTGAGGCAATTCAGGAAGAGGTCGCCGAGCGTGAGGAAGCCGCACGCCAGGCTGAGCGTGAACACTTCGCCCAAGTTCGCGCTATCGCTGACCGCCGTGAAGGCATTGTGCGCTTGCTGAGCCAGCACGAGTCAGCGCTTCAACGTCAGCATTCCATTCAGTCGGAAGTGGAACGGCTCAAGGAATCCGTAGAACAACAACAGGAAGCCGTCGACTCGGCAGCAGAAGAGACCGAGATTGCTCGAGAAGCGGTCAACAATGCCGAAAATTCCGGCGGTGACCTCCAGGCAGATCTGGAACGAGCGAATCGCGAGGCTTACACGTCTGAGCAGCGTGCCGAAGAACTGCGGGCAAGGCAATTGGTCTTGGAAAAGGAAATTTCCACGCTTGAAGCCACCATGAACGCTTGGGAAGCCCACATGCGTCCGGTCGATGGGGCAGCCGTCGTGAACCGCACCGTTCGGGAGGTTGGGGGCACCACTAGGACCCTCGCTGAAGTTGTGACCCCGCATGACGGTTGGGCGACGGCATTTTCTGCTGCTCTGGGAGAGGCCTCCGATGGGCTAGTTGTTGCCGGCGAGGGGGACAACCTCTCTTTATGCGACGCCATTATCCACTCACTGAGCGCCGCTGACGAAGGACGGGCAGTGGTGGTCACCTCGCAGCCAAAAAAGGGGTGGCGACTGGATGCGAGCCCGAAAAGAGGACAGTGGTTGCTTGACCTCCTCGACTGCCCGCAGGAGCTTGACGGAACATTGAGTGCTCTACTCGTGGATGTTGTCGCCGTGGACACAGTGGCGGACGCCCGCTCTGTGGTCAAGGATGATGCTCGTCTGCGCGCCGTGACCCGCGATGGTGTACTCGTGGGCACAGGATGGGCCGCTGCGGGTAATGGTGGCTCGACAGCCGTGGAGTTGGTGGAGAAAACTCAGGCTGCGCGTCATGACGTGGAGACAAAGACGGCGGAACTATCCGATCTACAGGCAGCGCTCGATGGGGCTCTGGATGCAGCCTCCGAACGCCGCACCGCTGCCGCAGCCGCGCGAGCGGCAATGCAGGCGCACAAGGCGACACTCGATTCGGCACAAAGACATGCGCAAGCCACCGCCAAGAACTTTGACGCGGTGAGCCGCCAACTTCAACGAGTATCCGCGCAGCTAGAGGAGGCAACGCTACGTCTCTCCCAGGCTGAATCGGACGTGGCAGAACTCGCAGACCGTGTAGCGCGGATTGACGACGAGGGGGAGGAGAAGGAACCTTCCACTCAGCACAAAGATGCCGCTACACTAGCCCTCAGCCAAGTAAAAGCAGTGGAGATGGATGCGCGCCTGGCATTGCGTACGGCCGAGGAACGAGCCACGGCCACACGGGGCCGCGCCGACTCACTACGCCGCCAAGCTCGGCAGGAAGAAGCGGCGCGTGCGCAATTCGACAAGGCTCAGGCCCGGCGCCGTCGTGAGCAAAAAATTGCCGCAAGCGTACTGGAACAAGCGCGCCGGGTGGGGCGCAGAATTGATGATGCCCTAGCGCGTGCTGAAGAGAATCGCAGTACAACCGATGCCGCCCATAAACAGTGGCAAGTGACGATGAGCCAACAGCGTGAGAAACTCTCGGCGTTGACTGCACAATTGGGGCGCCTGACGGATTCTTCTCATCACGCGGAATTGGCGCGCAGCCAGGCTCAGCTGAAAATTGAGCAAGCTCTGGACAATGCGATGGAACAGCTCGGGCTTAATGCAGAACAGTTGTTGGAGGAGCAGCTCCCGGAGGACTTCGATGAAAAGACGACCCGTGCGGAACTGAAGAAAGCGCAAAAGGCTCTCAATTCTCTAGGCAAAGTCAACCCGCTTGCTCTAGAAGAGTACAAAGCGTTAGAAGAGCGCTATAGTTTTCTCTCGCAGCAGCTTGACGACGTGGAACGAGCTCGCGCCGATTTGCACGACGTCATTGCGGATGTGGACAACACTATCCTCACATTGTTCACCGAGGCGTGGAAGGATGTTGAAACTGAGTTCCCGAAGGTGTTCAGCACTCTGTTCCCCGGCGGCGCTGGGCGGTTGGTTCTCACGGATCCGAGTGACATGTTGACCACCGGTATTGAAGTTGAGGCTCGTCCACCCGGAAAGAAGGTCAAGAGGCTCACTCTTTTGTCCGGCGGCGAGAAGTCACTGACTGCGTTGGCCATGTTGGTAGCTATTTTCCGCGCGCGCCCTTCGCCGTTTTATGTGATGGATGAGGTTGAGGCGGCACTGGACGACGTGAACCTGAGGCGACTGATCGCGCTTCTCGAAGAGTTGCGTAGAGATTCCCAGCTCATCGTCATCACCCACCAGAAACCGACGATGGACGTGGCCAATGTGCTTTATGGGGTGACTATGCGCGGAGACGGCGTGACCCGGGTCATTTCTCAGCGCATGTCGCCGGCCGGCGGGTAGCACGTAGTCAAAAGGGGGACCTAGCAGGTGCACTGTGAGAGGAACTGCGTAGGATTATGGGAGTGACCGACAGCCCAATCGCAGACCTGAAAGACACTCTTCTTCCCTGGGCCTCTACTGCAGAGGCTGCTCTCTCCGCCCGTATGCGGGAAGTGGATCTGTTCGTTGACCTTGACATCAGTGGTGACCAGCTAGAACGCTACACCAGGTTCTTCGGCACGTTCCTCCAACGCCAACTTGCCGCAGGCTCTAGCCCAGAATCTTTGTTGGCTGTATGCCCCGCGCTGACCGCCGCTACCTTGATTGCTCGTGCAGCCCGCTTTAACAAGGTAGGCCAACTGCCACAGGAATACTGGGCTGGCCTGGGCTTGGAACCGACGCCCGACCGCGTCTCCTGCGTTGAGGGTAAGTATGCGCACATCCTCTCTGCCGCTGGCCTCAATCCGATGGATGAGGCTGTGGGCGGACCGGACGGGGAGGTTGGTCGTCTGTTCATGCATGTTGGCATAGCGACTGACTGGCTGCCAGAGATTATCGAGCGCATCGATTCCCGGCGACTCGAAGGTACGGCTTTGGAGAATGCGACCGAGGAAGCCTCGGCAGTTGTAGAGCAATTCTCCGGGGAAGAACTCCAGGTGGGGCCGCTGTGTACTCTCCAGCCGGATATTGCTACGCGGTTATTTACTCCGATTGTGCGCATCATTCGTCACGCCGCGGCCAATCCTGTGACCTGGGAATACTCTGTCCCTGCTCTGAAGTTACCTTCGCTGATTTTTGAAGATCTCGTTGAGGAGCTCCGTGAACGTCCAGCCGGAACGTTGAGGCGGCGTCATAGCGTGGGTGTGGCTCAGCGCGAGGATCAACCTCGCTTACGGCTGGATGTGCCACGCAACAGAATTGTGCTTCGCCTGCCTTCTCAACCCCTGCCGCCGGTGGAAGAGGATGACACTGCTGAGATCCGTTGGAGAGTGGACGTCGATGGGCAGCCTTTTTCCTTCCGCACAGGCCGCTCCGAACACTTAGGGCGTTGTGTATCAGAAATCTTGGATATTCCTGTGCGACGCCCGATGCGTGAAATCAATGTTCACAACCTCACGCATGGCCAGCACTGGACACTTCCTGTTATCGGCGGCGAAGACCCTGCCTTGATTTTCTCTGAACGTGGGGTGGATCTCACGCGTTTGGAGTCCCTGCACCGTGTGGCCGTGGATGTGGTGTGCCCTGCAGATACAGTGGCTGTGGACCCTGTGCAGGACCGTCCGGTCACCGTGGTGTGGGAGCGGGCAATGAAAACCTGGGAGGGGTGGGTGATTCGACGCCTCGATCTCACCGATGCCTTGAGTTTGTACATCGAGAAGCCAGGGGAACATCGCCCGGCTATGAACACAATGCGGGCAGTGGATCCGCGGCAACGTGTGTTGTTTATTGAACCCGATGATGTAGCTGAGGCAGTGGAGACCGTGACAGGCCAGCGCATTCACTCTTCGAGTTTGCGGGTTGAGTTTCCACCTACCGTCTCTTGTTCCTCGGAGATATGGCATCTCTCCGTCTCTGCCTACGCAGGCCCAGGAGAGATGGGCGTGGATGTGTCGGAGGAAGAACCTCTGGAAGTTCCAGCTGAAGGGGGTGTGTTCGATGTTTTTGACCCAGAGGCCTATGACAGCCCATGGGTGGGGGAGTACTTGGTCCGTCTGCGCGGTCCGCGCAACGAGTCGTTTCGCCACGAGTTTGCTCTCATCGAGGGGTTGCGGGTCACGGTGGATATTGAAGGAGCATCAGCTCAGACTCGTTTGCCACTGACAACGGGGTTGAGCCCTGCCACGGTTGTGTTCCACCCGGGAGTCAAGCCTTTCGAAGAGATTCCACCGATCACGCTAGGGGCGGGGGATCGCTACGCCACGACAGTGGTGGAAACCGATGCGGGAGATGCTCTTCCCATCGTGGTCAATCCACCGCGCCTGCGCTATCAACTTCCGCTGACGGGTGAGGATCCACTGTGGCGTACCGAAGCGATGCGCATGGCTGCGTCGTGGGTGGATACAGACACCCGCTTCCGTGTGCGCCCGGGTGCTCCTATTACAGATCCGCGTTTTGTGGTGCGCGACCGCCATGGTGCGCCAGCATGCACGGTAAAACTCACCACTCAAGACAACGTGACCTGGTGGGCTGAACTAAGCAGAATCGCCAGCACGCTGAAGTTACTGAGTCAGGGAACCTGTGAACTCGAATTCATCGACGAGCGTGCTGGCCGTCGAGTCAGCGTGCGCATGGCACGCATAGTGGAAGATTCTTCCCTCGATGTCACCTACGGTGATCACCATCGCATTGAGATAACCAGCGATGACCCTTCTCGCCTTGAAGGTAAAGCGATGTGGGTGTGGCCACTGACCGCGCCGTGGGAATCGGCACGTTATGTGAAGATAGGGGAAACTCTGCCGCCCGAGTTGCGGGATGCCGGACCGCTAGCCGTCCAGTTGGTGATGTGTGACCGTTTTAACTTCCTGCGCGCTCCAGAGTTCCCCGGACCTCGAGCCGTCCGTGTTGAGCATGAGGGATTCTTTGGCAGCGACGACATGTCGGACCCTTTTGCGCAATTGTCTTCATTCTTGGCTGGTGAGAGTGCCGAACCTCCAAGAGACGCACAGGTTCTACCGACGCTGTGGGACGTCCTGGCGGGAGGCTTGAAGAATCATTTAGATTCGGATTACGACAATGCAGTGATGAATGATCTCCGATCCTCGCTGCAGACAGCTCTGACTGCTCATCCGGCTGCATCCATGCATGCCATGAGCCAGTCCTTAGTGCCTGCTGCCGACCGTCCAGCTCAGTACATTCAATCCGGTCTGGTGCACGTTGTGACGTCGTCTAAAGAGGATGAAGAGTTAGCTCGTCAGGTGTCAGACGAGGGCGGTGATCAGATGGGGGGCAGGACGCGCCGGTCGGATGCGCCGTGGATCGCGGCGATGGAGATTCTCCATGACCTCTTCCATGAAGAGGAAGGGAGTCTTCGATCGAAGGAGTTGCGCCAAGAACTAGTGGATGCGGCAGGCCCTACTCTCCTACAGACCGCAGAGACTGGACGCGATAGCACGCTGGAAACCGCGTGCATCGATGCCACGACAGTCCACATTGCACAGATGGATCCAGCGCAACAGAAAGCGGTACTCGACGCATTCTTCGGCGGCGCCGGGGTAGTTCCTGATGCTCTAAGTGATGAGAACACCCGTCTGATCAGCGTTTTTGAAACATTTTCGAAGCGCGAGCGGCTGAGTCAATTGCTGGGTAATCCGGAACTGATGACGGCAGCCGTGAAGATTTTGCGCCGCGTGAAGAGCACGAACCGACAACTGTATTTGTCCGCCCGCGTGCGTTTTGACCGTCTGGACGGTGTGGATACAGACAACCCTGCTAATCGGTGGGCTCTTGCGCCGGTGCTTTCGATGGTGTTTGCGTTAGCAGCGCGTATGCATGCGCATGGGAAGCTGACGAGCGTGGGCAAACTTCCGAGGGTGTACCCAACATGGTCTGAGATGGCGCGTTTGGTACCAGATTTAGTGACAGGGGATTTGGTCAGCGCAGAAGCCATGGTTCTGGGTATTTTCGGCCCTGATCTGCAGGAGGATGTGCAGGAGGAGCATGAAGCCGAGTGACTGGGCTGAGTAGTGCCCTAGGGAGATCGAAGATACTAAGCTAACTCTCAGTAGACATACAGCTATTTTTCTCGGCTTCTCACAGTGCCATGGGTTTAATCAGACACGTGAAACAGGTATTTGAACGTTACGCCCCTCGCATCATCGGCGGCTCTTTGCTGGCCTATGGATTCTTCGGATTCCTTTTGGTGGTTAGTCCGACATTACGGCATACCCTCAAGCCCGTTGCCTATACGCTGGATGCTCTTTTTCTCCCCGTTTCTCACCTGTCGATGGCGTGGTCTGTGTTCATTGCTGTTTTGGGAGCAGGGCTGTGGCGATGCCGACGAGCAGCATGGGTGACATCCGTAGCGGGACTCGTCTTGCTCAACGTTGGCAACTTACTGTTCTACACATTTAGCCCGGAGACCTTCGAAATTCCGCCTGACATGGGCGTTCTGTTTCAGATTGGCACGGTCATTCAGGCACTGATGCTGGTGTTCATGGTGCTTCTGCATCCCCTGTTCACCACTCGCACGCGCCGCATCAATGTGCGTGCAGCAGCTTTAACATGGCTTGTTGGTACGTTGTTGGTGAGTGTTCTCGCTGTGGCGTTGGTGTTCAAGTTCCCGGGATCCCTAGTGGGGTCCCAACGCGTGGGGTGGGCTCTCAACCATGCAGCACTACTATCTCTGGTGGATCGCAGTTTCTTTGATGGTCACGCGCCGCGTTTCGTCGCGATTATTATTTCCATCGCAGCGGCATTCGTGTTGCTTGTCACGTTCTTTGTTGCCGTGCGCTCCCAGCGATCCCAGAATTCGGCATCAGCCACTGATGAGGCCGTGGTTCGCTCGATGATTAAGCGCTTTAATCAGAATGATTCTCTCGCTTACTTCGCAACCCGACGCGACAAGTCCATTGTCTACGCTCCTAATGGACGAGCCGCCGTCACATACCGTGTGGAAGTGGGCAGCGCTATTGCCTCCGCTGACCCTATTGGCGAGCCGGATTCCTGGGATGCAGCTATCGACGCATTCCGAACGAAGGCGGCAGAATTCGGTTGGACTACAGGGGCGATGGGCGCCTCAGAGGAAGGTGCCCGCGCTTATCAGCGCAATGGTATGCGTTCCATGCATCTGGGCGATGAAGCGGTCATTTACACCGACACATTTGATCTAGCCCATCCTGAGCTTAAGGACGTACGCCAAGCGGTTGCCCATGCGCAACGCGATGGGGTGTGGATACGGGTGCGTCGACACCGGCAAATCCCCGCCGAGGAGATGCAGAAGGTACAGGAACGTGCCGACGTGTGGCGTGACACCTCTGAGGAGCGTGGATTTTCCATGGCGCTGTCGCGTCTCGGGGACGAGGCCGATGGCGAATGTGTTTTGGTCGAGGCGCTGGTTGGTGAAGGCTCCGACGCCCATGTGGTAGCACAATTGAGTTTTGTCCCGTGGGGAAGCGATGGGCTTTCTCTGGACCTTATGCGACGCGGTCCTGAAGCTCCCAATGGGACCGTGGAAGCAATGGTTGCTTACCTGTGCAGCGGCGATGCTCTCAACATTCGCCGTATCTCTTTGAACTTTGCCGTGTTCCGCAGCGTCTTTGCCTCTGAATCCAAGGTAGGGGTGGGGCCAATCCGCCGCCTGGCGAGGAAGGTGCTCGTCTTCCTGTCTAAATGGTGGCAAATGGAGGCGTTGTACCGTTCTAACGTCAAATACAACCCGGAATGGGTCCCACGGTACATGTGCTTTGATAACTCCGTGGCCTTGGCGCGTACCAGTGTGGCTGCCGGAATCGCAGAAGGTTTCATCCCGTGGATTGATTCCGGAGACATGCGCGCACACGCTGCTGTAGAAACTCCCGGCGCTGACGTGGCAGTAAAAGCGATGCACCGGTGGGAGGCAAAGAGCTCAAAGAAAGAAAAGAAGCATAACAAACAATTACATAACCGCATTACCACGGCGCAGAAGCTCGAAGAGTCCGGGGTGGATCCATGGGCACAATTGCCGACCCCGACTATGACATGTCGCGAGGTACACGACGCGCAGGAGGGGCACGCGGCAACTATCGCCGGTCGGGTCATTGCCAAACGCAAATTCGGAGCTATCGCCTTTATCGACCTTGCCGACGCCAGTGGTGTCTGTCAGGTCATCATCAATAAGAAAGACTTGCCTGAGGCTTTACCTGAGGGGTCGGTGCGTCCAGCGGATGTAGAAGTCTCCGACTATATTCAAGTCGAGGGAATCACAGCTCTATCTAAGAAAGGACAACCGTCTCTGTTGGCTCATGCACTGCGGTTCGAGGCAAAAGCGTTAGAAGCAGTGGTGGCGTCGGGAAAGAACGAAAAGAATAAAAGTACCCAGGAAACCAGCCCGGTGCGAACTATGGCGCAAGCGCTCACCGCAGACGCTGATTTGCGTAGCCGTCTGTACGCCAGCGCGGCTCGAATGACCCAGGTGCGCTCGGAGCTAAACGCAGAGGGATTCGTGGAGCTGGAGGACATACCAGAGATCGACATTACGTTGCACCTCCTTGCGGCTCTGACTGGTGGTGCCGCTCGGGCATTTAGTATCGCTCTGCCGGGAGTTCATCATGGACTGGAGGACAGAGTGACCGAACTGGAGCTGATCCAACCTGAACGGCACCTGACATTCATGGCCACGCATGCCGACGAGGCATGGGCTTTGGATAAGGCTTTGACAATTCTGGGGAAAATGACTGAGGAAGCTGTGCCGGATCCGCGTACTGTGGGATTCGCCTCTGCGGTTGCAGATGTCACCGGCCAAGCCACGGTTCAGACTGAGTCGGAGGCTCGGGAGATTTGTCAGAGCTTGGGGCTGAGGGTTCGCCCTGACGAGAGCCGTGAGGATATGCTCGGCACAATCTTTATGAACAAAGTGCTCCCGAGCGTGTGCGGATTGACCGTGTTCACCGGTGTGCCGGCCACCGTTCAACTGGATAAGGCAACGGGACTCGGATGTGCCTTCGCCAATGGTTTCCTTATCGTCAACGACGGACAGATCATTGCCAGTGGTTATGCGGTGGATACCCGCCCCGCAGAGATGAAGGAAGATTCTCTGGACACGGATACTGTGGAAGCAACCCAGGACGTGGAGAGTCTCCTCCGTTTGGGTGTGCCAGCTGCCGGGTGTGCCACCGTCCGTCTTTAGGGTGGGGTTTGTCCTCCACCCGAATTGAACAATAGCTCCAATTGAGACTCTGAGAACGGAGTGGCAGATGCCCTGAAAGGGCCTGATGAACGCTCCAAAAAAGGGGCAGATAATTCTGAGACAAAGGAACAACCCACTGCAGAGGGGAAGCAGTCACTACTTGGGCAGCTCGCCACGCTCAATTACAAAGCCGAAGTCCTGCGCGATGGCTGTACGCCATACACGGAAATCATGCCGGCCGGGAATAGCACGGAAAGTGGATTGAATGCCCACCTTATTCGCAAGAGCGTTCAGCCTCGTTAAGTCCTTTTGCGCTGATCGGTCACCCGTGCCCGCTACGAAGCGCCCCTCGAGTCCCTCAAACTTATCCGAATTATCGTTGGCTGCGCTGGTGAAAATATCAGCGGGATTGCGTTTTTTGAATAAATCCTCGTTGTTGTTGAAGAAGTCTTTCACGGTGGATTTATGGCTCTGGCTGTCATTGGGGGTGAATTCGCCAGAGTAATCGAGGAAGGCTCCGTAACTCTCGGGGTGTTGTGCAAGGGTCTGGAGAGCACACGTCCCGCCATAAGACAATCCACCAAGGGTCCAGGTTTGCTGGTCTTGATTGGCACCAAGCCGCTTGATAAGCCACTGAGGAATGTCTTTGGTGAGATAGGTGGTGATATTGGCTTGCGGGGAATCGGTGCATAAAGGGTTTTTGACCCATCCTCCCGTGGAATCTATGGAGACGATGATTGGTGCTAAACCATTGTGGTTCTTCTGGTAGTTGGCCACCGGTTTCAGCGCACCAGCCTCATCGATCCACTGATCAGGCGCACCCGGAATACCATGCATGAGTACTAATACAGGTAGTTCAGGCCGGGGAGAGGTAAACCACGCTGGAGGCAAATAGACATCCGCATTACGAGCCTGAAATTTCGACTGCGGGGTAGGAACGTGCATGGATACGCGTGTTCCCATCTCGGGCATGTCCGGCGATGGCGTCCACTGATCCGCAGGGATAGTGTGATCAGTGTTTTTGACCTGCGGGATGTCGGATTCCTGCGCCTCGTTATAGGAAACGCTGGGAATTAGTGCTTCAAGGTCAGGATATAGACCGTATGCCTGGTTGCCGACAAGCATTGTGCACACGGTGACGACAGCCAAAGGAAGGATCGTCCACGTTTTCCGCCAGTGAGTGTAAATCGCTACGCAAGTGAGGAAGAAGGCCGTAAAGAGAAGAATGCTGGCGATAATGAGGCTGCGAGGAATTTCGTTGAGAGGTATTCCGTAGCCAAAGATGAGCGTTCCAAGCAGTGGAGCCGCCAGAATGATCGAGAGAATCAGACACACAACCCCGATGCGTCGCTGTTTCCCCGCAGCCTGGGTGCGTATAAGTAAGGCGATGGAAAGAATCAGAAAGATCCACGTTGCGGTGGTTGCGGCGGTGCCCTGCAAAGGGATCGACCGTATGAAGTCGAGCATGAGGGAAGAATAGTCCCGCCCAAGCACACAAGACAACATAGATTCTGATTGACTAGGGGTATGTCTTTATCACCGCTTATGTGGATCATCCTTGGCGTAGTAGCAGTTTTGCTTATCGCCTTGCTCATCATTCTCTTCGGCCTGCGGCGTAGTAAGTCGAAGCAGATTTCTTTTGAGAAGAAGGAGGAGATTGAACAAGCCAAGCCTTCGTCAGGCAATTACAAGGCTCAAGGAGGCTTTAACTTCACCTCTGGTAGTACTACCACCATTGGTGGCGTCGAAATCACCAAACCTTCAACCGACGGGCATGAACAGCCAGAACTGCGCGAGAACCAGGAACTGAAGCCGCAACCACAGGCTCCACGCGAAAGCGAAACTGCTCCGGAGTCTGAAGCGGTACTCACCCAGGGGGAGACCAAACCATCCGCTGATAATTCAGGACTTCACACTGATCCTAAACCTGACTCTCAGCCAGAAGTTCCCGCAGAACCGCGTTCCACGGATGAACAACTGAACGATACGGTCGATGAAACCGTTGAGGTGCCCGTCGAAGGCAGTGAGGGCAGTGAAGAAACGTCACTGCGAACTTCGCCCGAGGAGGATCGTGATCCGGACGCCGAAGCGCAGCCTGAATTACCTCAGGAGGACACCACAGTAGGCCACGCTTCTCAGGATGAGATCGCCCCTGTTCAAGGCCGAATGGGTAAGCTGCGTGGCCGTTTATCTCAATCGCAAAACGTGATTGGACGCGGCGTATTGGGCATTCTTTCCGCGGGAAATCTCGACGAGGATGCCTGGGAAGAAATCGAAGATACCCTGCTCATGGCTGATCTCGGAACAAAGACCACCTTGGATGTGGTGGACGCTCTCCGCGAACGCATCGCCGTGAATGGAGTGTCAAGCGAAGCTGAAGCACGCGCAATGTTGCGTTCGGTGTTGATCGAGGCGTGTAAACCAGAAATGGATCGTTCCATCAAGGCCATGCCGTATGACGGAAAACCAGCGGTCATCATGGTCGTGGGTGTCAATGGCACCGGTAAAACCACCACAACTGGCAAGCTGTCCCGTGTTCTCATCGGCATGGGACACAGTGTAACTCTGGGCGCAGCTGACACGTTCCGCGCTGCTGCTGCGGATCAGCTGGAAACCTGGGGGCGCCGAGTGGGAGCGAAAACTGTTCGTGGCGCAGAAGGCGCCGATCCGGCTTCTGTTGCTTTCGATGCAGTAGCGCAGGGTATCGATGATGGCACCGATGTGGTGTTGATTGACACAGCTGGGCGTCTTCACACATCCGTTGGACTCATGGATCAACTGGGTAAAGTGAAGCGCGTCGTGGAGAAACGCGCCACCGTTGACGAGGTTCTGCTGGTGTTGGACGCTACCGTGGGACAAAACGGCCTCATGCAAGCACGTGTTTTCCGAGAGGTTGTTGACATTACCGGTGTGGTTCTTACCAAGCTGGATGGCACTGCAAAGGGCGGCATTGTGTTCCAAGTGCAGGAGGAACTTGGTGTTCCGGTGAAGCTCGTCGGTCTGGGCGAGGGGGCAGACCACCTGGCGCCATTTGAAGTAGAGAGTTTCGTCGACGCCCTTCTTGGATAGGCCTGCACAAATCGTTTTAGTCTGTATGACTTGGGCAGGCCTGCACGGAAGGGGAGCCGATCACTGTTGTTTTATGTGGGTGCTCGGCTCTTCTGTGATGGTGTGTCTGCCACCGCTGCAGTTCTGCGTTACATTCTTGAAACGAAGCGCCCGGCTTGGTTACGTCTGAGAAACATAAGTCTGGCTCAATTCATGAGCCAGTAATCTCAGGCGATGTTTTTATGAAACATCGCCTCGCTTAAATGACTCTCCGTAAGACATCGTTGTTTTATAAGACAACTTTATTTTAAAGGAGAGAGAAATGTCCCCGGAGGAAGTAACCGCAGCCAGTGGCAATGCTTCATGGATGTTGATGAGCGCCGCCTTGGTGCTTCTTATGACACCGGCGCTTGCGCTGTTTTATGGAGGCATGAGTCGGCAGAAATCCGCATTGAACATGATGATGATGTCCTTTGGTTCGATGGGTGTCGTCGGCGTGATTTACGTCCTGTGGGGCTGGTCGATGTCCTATGGCACGCAGTCCTTTGCAGGCATTCTGTCTAATCCTCTGGAGTTTTTTGGGCTGAAAGACAGCATCATGGATGCGCAAGGCAACTACATTGTCGGTGCCAATGGTTACGCGAACATCATTGACGTAGCGTTCCAGCTGACTTTCGCCATGATCACGGTGGCTATTATTTCTGGATCGCTGGCCAACCGTGTGAAATTCTCCACATGGTTGACCTTCACAGCTCTCTGGGTAACTTTTGCTTATTTTCCTATGGCACACATGGTCTGGGGCGGCGGTTTGCTTTCTCACTCCGAGAATTCCATTTCCTCCATGATTTTCGGCACCACTGAAGAGGGGGGAGAAACCGTTGCTGCCGTTGCTCCAATTGATTTTGCTGGAGGTACCGTCGTCCACATTAATGCCGGTGTAGCGGGTCTCGTCCTGGCTCTAATCATTGGCCAGTCGCGCGGCTTCATGGAAAAAGAGGATAAGCCTCACAACCTGCCGCTGGTGATGTTGGGCGCGGCTCTGCTGTGGTTCGGCTGGTTTGGTTTCAATGGTGGTTCTGCGTTTGCCGCTAATGGGGTGGCTGGGCTTGCATGGGTTAATACGACGGCAGCAACATGTGCCGCGATGCTTGGTTGGTTGCTAGTCGAGCGCATCCGTGATGGACGAAGCACCTCCTTGGCTGCTGCTTCCGGTCTGGTTGCGGGTCTGGTCACGATCACCCCAGCAGCTGGCGATTTCAACCCACTGACGTCGCTGATCGCAGGGTTCATTGGAGGTATCTTGGCAGCGTTTGGCGTCGCTATGAAGTACCGCTTCAAGTTCGATGATTCGTTAGATGTTGTGGGTTTGCACCTGGTTGCCGGTACGTGGGGCACCATTGCCTGTGGCCTGTTTGCCACTGATCGTGGGCTGTTCGTTGGCGGCGGGGTAGAAGGTGCGAAGTTACTGGCTGTGCAGATTATTATCGCCCTGAGTGCTGCTATCTTCTGCGCCGTTGTGACGACCGTTATCGGACTGATTTTGAAGAAAGCTATGGGCTGGCGTATCCGCGGCGTGGACGAGGAGTTGGGTATCGATACATCTCACCACGGCGAGTCCGCATACCACTACGGTGACGATGTCACTCCGGCGAACACGACCGTCTAACCCGTGGCTTCAATCCCGTAGCGTCGATGGGTCTTTCTCGCGGTTCCTTATCTCTCATCCTCTGATCCGCTCACTGTTCACATAAGAAAATAGTGAGTAATGATGAAAGGCTGCAGGTCGCTTTCCCACCGAGTCCAGTTGCTGATTACAGCTTAACTGGCTCGGTGATTTATCGTGTGCCGGCGCCATTGGATGTCCCGGGCTGCTGCTAGTGGGGTTACTGCTATTGGTGTCACCGGTTCGTGCGACTAGGGTTCGCTGGGTGCGAGTGGAGTAGCGTCGGAGAAAACAGGGGTGAGGGGAAGTCGGGGAAGAAGCCATAAGCCCTGTAAGGTGGGGGAGACAGAAGCTAGCGCGTAGTATTTTCGCGCCGTAGTGTTCCCTCGTGTGTGCGTCGCGTGCGTGCGTGTGGAAAGAGATTGAGTTTCAACAAGCTGAACCAAGGAGACTTCACAGCGTGTTTGAGTCGCTTTCCGATCGCCTTTCAGGCGCTCTTAAAGGTCTGCGTGGCAAGGGTCGTTTGACCGAAGAAGACATTAACGCCACAGCCCGGGAGATCCGCCTTGCCCTCCTGGAGGCTGACGTTTCTCTGCCGGTAGTGCGCGGTTTCATCAAGCGCATCAAGGAACGTGCGACAGGCGCGGAAGTTTCACAGGCTCTGAATCCGGCTCAACAGGTCATCAAGATTGTTAATGAGGAACTCATTGAGATTCTCGGTGGTGAAACTCGGCGTCTTTCCCTCGCAAAGACGCCACCTACCATCATTATGCTGGCCGGTTTGCAGGGTGCTGGTAAAACTACCTTGGCCGGTAAATTGGCGAAGCATCTAGCTGGGCGGGGGCATACGCCGATGTTGATCGCCTGTGACTTGCAACGTCCAGGTGCGGTGCAGCAGTTGCAGATCGTCGGTGAACGTGCAGGGGTTCCCACATTCGCACCGGATCCTGGAACTTCCTTGGAAACTCTGGATCATGAGATGGGTACCAGCCACGGTGATCCCGTGGCTGTTGCTCAGTCGGGCATTGAAGAGGCCTACCGTACCCAGCACGACATCGTCATCATTGATACCGCCGGACGCCTCGGTATCGATGAAGTGCTGATGAAACAAGCTCGTGACATTCGCGATGCAGTGGAGCCAGACGAGGTGTTGTTCGTCATTGACTCCATGATCGGTCAGGATGCGGTGACTACCGCAGAAGCTTTCCGCGATGGTGTGGACTTCACTGGTGTTGTACTCACAAAGTTGGATGGCGATGCCCGCGGTGGTGCCGCGCTGTCCATCCGCGAGGTGACGGGTAAGCCGATCATGTTCGCCTCGACGGGTGAGAAGCTCGAGGACTTTGATGTCTTCCACCCCGACCGCATGGCAAACCGCATCCTGGGTATGGGCGATATGCTCACCCTCATTGAGCAAGCGGAAAAGGTGTTTGATCAGGAACAGGCCATGAGCTCTGCGGAGCGTATGGCCACCGGCGAACTGACGTTGGAAGACTTCCTTGAGCAAATGATGATGATCCGTCGCATGGGTCCGCTGGGTAACATCTTGAAGATGCTGCCGGGCGGTTCACAGATGTCCAAAATCGCCGACATGGTCGATGAGAAACAGCTGGATCGCATTCAAGCCATTATTCGCGGTATGACGCCAGCGGAGCGTCAGGATCCGAAGATTCTCAATGCTTCTCGTCGAAAGCGCATTGCCAATGGCTCTGGTGTCTCTGTCTCGGAGGTTAATCAGCTCGTTGAGCGCTTCTTTGAGGCGAAGAAGATGATGGGCAAGATGGCGGGCCAGATGGGCATGGGTGGCTCGTCGTTCACGAAGAAGCAGAAGAACCACCGTAAAGGTAAGAAAGGCAAGAAGGGGAAGAACGCTAAGCGCCGGGGTCCTACTCAGCCAAGGATGCCGCAGGGTATGCCAGGAATGCCTGCCATGCCCGGAGCTGGTGGTGGCATGCCATCTATGGCAGATTTACAGAAAATGCAGGAGCAGTTGCCCCCTGGGTTTGAAAATATCGATCTGGGGAAAATGGGCTTCGGCAAGAAGTAACCACCAGACAACGAACGTCATTCAAAAGACGTATACGAACCGGCAGGTTTCCCGGAAGCCTACGTGCAACACTTGGTTACGTGCCACAGTAGGTGATGTATGGTGCGTCGGTTTTCGGTGCGGTTTCTCGGTATTTGCTCTCCTTTTCCTTATCGACGCCACTTCTGATCTGCCCAGGCGTTTCACAAGGCTCGGTGACAGCTTTTAGGAGCTTGTGGAATGCCTCCATTTCACCAGATTCAGCGGCGCTGAGTGCCTCCTCCACGAGGTGATTACGCGGGATGTACACGGGATTAGTACGAAGCATCAGTTCAGGATCTGGATTGTGGGAGATCCACCGTTCAATCCACCGTGTGCTCAGCGGCGTGTGCGATAAATGAGCCTTCCGCTTTTCTCCTGTCTCTAGGAGAGAACGTGCGAGAGCATTGAGCACGTGGAGGAGATCCGCATGGGAGTTTTCCAGTTGTGCGATGAACTCATCAATCACAGATACCTGAGACGCTGAAAGCGGAGCGGTGGTATCTGAGGAGCGATTGGTGGGAATGGGAGCTAAGCCCAAAGCAGTTCCGATGCCGGATTGCCACGCATGCGAGAAGTACTCGGGGTAGCGGAGCAAGATGCTGTTGGCCTTATCGACAGCACCGGCAGCAGTAACGCCGGTTTGCTGGCCGATGAGTGGAAGGAGTGCCTCCGCGAAGCGTTGGAGATTCCACAGCATGACGTGTGGTTGTCTGCCGAAGGCATAGCGACCCTGGGCGTCTATGGAACTAAAGCAGGTGGAGCTATCAAATGCGTCGAGAAAGGCACATGGGCCGTAGTCAATAGTTTCGCCAGATATCGTGACGTTGTCGGTGTTCATCACGCCATGAACAAATCCTACGCATAACCACTGCGCCATAAGCTTGGCTTGTGCGCGGGCGACTGTATCCAGCAAATGCAGCGCGGTACCTTCCATACCGAGTGAGCGATCCTCATCCCTTGTCGATGGTTGTCCGTGGGGATACTCAGGGGAACATCCGGAAAGAGAAGAAAAACGTAGGGGATGCCGGGATAGGGCAAAGTCCAGTAGGTCGGTGAGAACCTGCGGTTTGCTGTCCCACAGCATGCGCGCGTATTGAAAAGATCCGATGCGGAGATGGGATCGAGCGACCCGCACTAATACCGCGCCGGGTTCAGGGCGGCGCCGTAGAACTGTTTCACCGGTTAATATGACCGCCAGTGCTCTCGTAGTTGGGATTCCCATCGCGTGCATAGCTTCACTCACCAGATATTCGCGCAACATGGGCCCAAGGCAGGCGCGACCGTCTGACGCGCCGCGAGAAAACTGTGTCCGGCCGGTTCCTTTCAGATGGATGTCCACTGCAACTGTGGCCCCGTCTGATTGCTCAACGGTTACCTCTCCCAGAAGTACTGCCCTTCCGTCACCGAGTACGGGGGAGAAATTGCCAAACTGATGGCCTGAGTACGCTTGGGAGACCGGGTGAGGCCATATCGATCCGGAATGCCCTGAGGTCGACTCGCCAAGCAAGAACCGGAGACCATCGTCGCTGCGTAACCATTGCGGATCGAAACCCAGATCGCGTGCGAGGTTCTCATTGAGGATGAGAAGCGTGGCGTTGGAAAAAGGAACAGGAGACCACGGGGCGGCGAGGTCGGGGAGCGCATCGGCAAAAAGTGAGGTGAGTTGCGGTGGTGTCTGGGCACTGGCGGTTGACATGATGCCCACTGTAGCGGTTTGGGGAAAACAACAGTGTGGACTAGTATTGTTCGGGTTGTCTGTGTAACACCGTCATCGACCACGGTCGACCGGTGGTCACGCGCAGCATAAAAGTAAGGGCTGAACCGGCTTTCCGCGTTCCGTGTGGGGAGTGTCTGAACTGCCCAGTGACCAAGAAAAGGAGCCAATTGTGGCCGTTAAGATCAAACTGCAGCGCTTGGGTAAAATCCGTACCCCTGAGTACCGCGTAGTTGTTGCCGATGCTCGTACCCGTCGTTCCGGCAAGGTTATCGAGAACCTGGGCATCTACCAGCCAACTTACGACCCATCCGTTATTCGCATCAACTCCGAGCGTGCTCAGTACTGGCTGGGTGTAGGTGCTCAGCCAACCGAACCTGTCCTGGCTCTGTTGAAGGTGACCGGTGATTGGCAGAAGTTCAAGGGTCTCGATGGTGCAGAGGGAACGCTGAAACCTCAGCCAGAGAAGAAGTCCAAGTTGGATCTGTTCAACGAGGCTCTTGCTGAGGCAGCTGACGGCCCAACCGCTGAGGCCATCACTGAGAAGAAGCGCAAGGCTAAGGAAGAGGCAGAGGCGAAGGCCGCAGCTGAAGCAGCTGCCGAAGCCGAAGCTGAAGAGAAGGCATCTGAGGAGTCCGAGTCCGAGGCTGGGGAGTCTTCCGAGGAGTAATGTCCCGGCGAGCACCCTGGGTCTGGCCTGGGCGCGCTCGTTAACGCCAGTGAGTTCCGGATCATCCCCCGGCTGAGACCGGCACAATATCCACTAAGAACAATCCGTCACGGTTCACCGCATGCTTGCGGGCGTGGCGGATTTTCTGTGTTTCGTCTTTTTGTAATCAGCCGTATCCTGGCCGCCTCCCGGGGTTTATTTGCCTGCTGTGTCCGATCTTTCTACTACGCTTGATCTGTTGCGTTGACGAAAACGTCACCCCCGCCAAACTATGTTGTTTTCTTCCCGACAGTTAGTGTTGAAAGCATCACCGGCTCACTGTTGAGTGGGTCAGCATATTTTCTTGTTTGTGTAAGGAGTCGCAGTGAACGTCGAGCAGACCGTCAACCACTATTACGAGCAGATTCTGCAGCGCAATGCCGGTGAACCTGAGTTCCACCAGGCTGTTGCGGAGGTACTGCAGAGTCTCAAGTACGTCCTGCAGAAGGATGATTATTACGCCAATGACGGTTTGATTGAACGGATGTGCGAACCGGAACGCCAGATTATCTTCCGTGTTCCTTGGATTGATGATGCTGGTAATGTCCAAGTCAATCGTGGTTTCCGTGTTCAATTTAACTCTGTCCTAGGCCCTTATAAGGGTGGTCTGAGGTTTCACCCGTCAGTGAACCTAGGCATCATCAAGTTCCTCGGCTTTGAACAGATTTTTAAGAACTCTTTGACGGGGTTGCCCATTGGTGGAGGTAAAGGTGGCTCCGATTTCGACCCGAAGGGCAAATCTGACCGCGAAATCATGCGCTTTTGCCAGTCCTTCATGACTGAACTGCACCGCCATATCGGTGACAAAGTGGATGTGCCAGCTGGCGACATTGGTGTAGGTGGACGCGAGATCGGCTACCTGTTCGGTCAGTACCGCCGCATGCATAACCGTCATGAGTCTGGGGTACTCACTGGTAAGGGTTTGCAGTGGGGTGGCTCATTGGTGCGCACGGAGGCTACTGGTTACGGCACGGTGTACTTCACTCAGGAAATGATGACCGCCACCGATCAGCGCTTGGACGGTGCGAAGGTGATCGTTTCAGGCTCAGGCAACGTGGCCATTTATGCGATGGAGAAAGCCCAAGAACTGGGCGCAACTGTGGTGGCGTTTTCTGATTCTTCCGGGTACGTTGCGACCCCTGAGGGAGTGGATATTGAGCTGCTCAAAGATGTGAAGGAAAAGCGTCGCGAGCGAGTATCAACGTACGCTAAGGAAACTGACGGTGTGAAGTTTGTTCAAGGTGGCAACATCTGGGAAGTTGAGGCCGACGTGGCTCTGCCGTGTGCTACTCAAAACGAACTGGATGGAGAGTCCGCCCGGCTCTTAGCTGACAATGGTGTGAAGTTCGTTGCGGAGGGCGCGAACATGCCATGTACCCCAGAAGCTATTGAGGTTTTCCGCAAGCGGAAGATCCACTTCGCCCCAGGTAAGGCGGCCAATGCTGGTGGTGTGGCCACGTCTGCATTGGAGATGCAGCAGAATGCATCGCGTGACTCGTGGAGCTTCGAGTACACGGATAAGCGCCTCAAGGGAATCATGCGCAATATCTTTAAGGCGTGCAAGAACACCGCTGAAGAATACGACGTAGCTGGTGACTACATCACTGGAGCTAACATCGCTGGCTTCCGCAAGGTCGCAGACGCAATGTTAGCCCAGGGTGTTATCTAGTCTCCCGGGTGAATTAAACTGACCTGCATGGTTGAACTGCAGATCGGACGAGTCATCAAACCCCACGGGGTACGTGGGGAAATCGTGGTGGAGGTCACCACTGATCACCCCGAGGTGCGGTTTAAAAACGGTGAGGTGCTCACGGGGCGTCACGCTGGTAAAGAGATCAGTCTGACTATTAAATCAACTCGCCCTCATCAGGGTCGTTTGCTGCTGACCGCGGAGGAGATTAAGGATCGGACGGAGGCAGAGTCCCTCCGGGGCGTACGCTTCTATGCAGAACCGATCGTCGATGATGACGATGAGTCTTTTTACGATCACGAGCTCGAAGGGCTGCGTGTTCTCACCGTGGGCAATGTAGATGAGGCAACCGCGCGTGCGCGCGCATATGAGGGCGCACAACCAGAACCCGTAGACATTGGTGTGATTAGCGGTGTGATGCATGGCCCCGCTGGTACGACTCTCGAAGTTGCGATTGACGCCGATGCCAACATCCCCTCCGCTGGTTCCACAGCGCTTATTCCTTTTCGTCATGCCATCGTCCCCATTGTTGATCTGGACAATGAGGCAGTAGTGATCACACCGCCAGATGGTTTACTTGAGCTTTAATCTATGGAGGGGCTAACTAGATGCGCCTAGATGTGTTGACGATCTTCCCCGAATACCTTGAGCCACTGCGCCATGCATTATTGGGCAAGGCTATCGAACAGGACATTATTCAGGTTGGTGTACACAACCTGCGGGAGTGGACTAGCGATGTCCACCAGGCAGTAGATGATAGTCCTTATGGCGGCGGGCCAGGCATGGTGATGAAGCCTTCGGTATGGGGGCCAGCATTGGATGATGTCGCTGCGGGCACTGGGCCGGCAGCGAGTTGTTCTGACTTGATTTCCTCGGTTCCCCATCGATTGTTGGGGACCTCTTCTTCCGACGCCGCTGCACCCCGGCTCGGCGAGGAATCCCCAACTACGAAGCCGCTGTTGATAGTGCCGACTCCGGCTGGTGTGCCGTTCACACAAGACATGGCGGCTCGTTGGTCGACGGAGAAGCACGTGGTGTTTGCTTGCGGGCGCTATGAAGGGATTGATCAGCGAGTGGTTGACGACGCCGCAAACACCTACCGCGTCGAGGAGGTGAGCATTGGCGACTATGTCCTCATCGGTGGGGAGGTCGCGGTGCTCGTGATGGTTGAGGCGATAGTGCGCCTGATCCCGGGCGTGCTGGGCAACGCAGCAAGCCACCAGGACGATAGTTTCCAAAATGGTTTGCTGGAGGGGCCAAGCTACACCAAGCCGCGTCGGTGGCGGGGGCTGGATGTGCCAGCTGTGTTACTCAGTGGCAACCATGGCAAGGTGGAAAGGTGGCGTCGTGATCAGTCACTGCTGAAAACGGCGGCACGCCGACCCGACCTGCTGGAGGCTGCACAGGAAGCAGGGCTGCTCACTAAACGCGACCAACAGGTTTTGGATGCCGGAACTCCCCTCGAGGAATAGTCCCGAGGAGAGGAGGGCTAGAGCCGGCGAGAAGATTTTTGTGGATATCCTCTAGAAATCAGCGCCGGGAATAGCATTGACGTGATCGCGGATTGCCTCACCTTCGGCGTAGAGAGGCATGTCCTTTTTGGCTTGGTACCAGGGCAGATGGATGGGCTCCAGTGGCGTGATACCGCGGATGAGATCCGCAGCTTTTTCCGCCAACATCATCACGGGTGCATAGATATTGCCGTTGGTGATGATGGGCATAACGGAGGCATCCACAACGTAGAGACCCTCAGTGCCATGCACCTCCATGGTATCCGGGTTGACTACCGCCATCTCATCGTCGGCCGGACCCATTTTTGCGGTACATGAAGGGTGAAGAGCGGTTTCTCCATCATTACGCACCCACTCCAGGATCTCCTCATCGGATTGCACAGCGGGGCCCGGGGAAAACTCTCGGGCTCCATGCTCAGCCATGGCATCAGTGTCCATGAGCTCCCGTGCTTTATGCACTGCTTCGACCCACTCACGGCGGTCTTGTTCCGTACGCAAGTAGTTGAACAGCATTTTTGGCTTCACATGGGGGTCATCAGATTGGATACGGACCCAGCCCTTTGTGTCTGAGAACATAGGGCCAACATGCCACTGGAATCCATGCTTGACCTTGGCTGGCGTACCGTCGTAGCGCACCGCCATGGGAAGGAAATGGAACATGAGATTGGGGTAGTCTTCGTCATCATTAGAGCGGACAAAGCCGCCAGCCTCGAAGTGGGAGGTACCGACAGGCCCCCTACCGGTGAGTAGCCACTGCAGTCCCATAAAAGGCCAGCGCCATTTTCGCAGATAGGGCTGAGATGAGTATGGGGTATCCACTTCATACTGGATATAGACCTCTAAGTGGTCTTGGAGATTCTCACCCACTCCAGGAAGATCCTTGACGACCTGAATGCCGTGTTCTTCGAGCAATGCCCGCGGACCGACGCCAGACAGTTGCAGCAGTTGAGGGGTATTGATGGCACCTCCACAGAGAATCACCTTGTCCGCGGTGACTCGCCGGGTGTTGCCCTTCCACTCGTATTCCACGCCGACCGCTTTAGTTCCCTCGAAAAGAACACGTGTAGTGAATGCTTTGGTGCAGATATCCAGATTCTTGCGGTTCTTCACCGGGTGAAGATAGCAACGGGCAGAGGAAGCACGGCGCCCATGCTTGATGTTGCGGTCAAAGGGGGCAAAACCTTCCTGCCGGTAGCCGTTGACATCGTTGGTGATGTGATAACCAGCCTCTTGCACAGATTTGAATAGTGACTGGAAGAGGGGAGTGGTAGCAGGTCCACGGGAAAGATACAGTGGACCGTTGTGTCCACGGCGGGGGTCACGGGCATCCGCAGCTTTAGCGGTCTCCATCTTGTTGAAATACGGAAGGCAGTGCGCATAATCCCAATTTTCTAAGCCGGGTAGAGCACCCCATTTTTCGTAGTCCATAGGGTTACCCCGCTGGAAGATCATGCCGTTGATAGAACCGGAGCCTCCTAAGACCTTGCCGCGTGCATGGGGGATGCGGCGGCCGTTCATCTCTGGCTCGGGTTCTGTCTCATACATCCAGTCATAACGCTTATTGCCAATCGGGAAAGAGAAACCGGAAGGCATATGCAAAAACAGTTCGAAGAACGCATCCATGCGTCCAGCCTCGAGAACCAAGACGCTAACGTCTGGATCTTCGGACATGCGGCGAGCCATGACGGAGCCGGCAGAACCACCACCGACAATGACGACATCGCGGTGGCGATCGTAGATGATCTCACCATTGGCGTCATTCTTCTTGAGGTTCTTAAAAATAAAATCCTTGATGGACAAATGCGTCATCCCTTTCGAACATGACTCGGACACGACCAACCGATTGGGTAAGTATGGCATCGCTTAACTGCGCATTATGGTTCATTAGGGTGCTCTAATCTCATGCCTTTGTGCTCCTTATAAGCCAGCAAATAAGCGAAAGGAGCTGGAGGAACAATAGGGGAGATAGTCACCCAATAGAGGTTGTCTTATCTAGCCGTTGGATGGCCGTAGCAGCAATCTGCAAGATCAATGTAGCTAGTCACCCTGACCGATCAAACTACCTCGAGCTAGGTGTCACGAGTGTATCATTTAGCGGCTTGACGTGCATAAAGGGGTTTCGTAGAGGAAAGCTTCAGGGTGAGAATAACTAATGGTTGTTGAGGCTGAGAAGATGGATCGAGATTCTCCATGTGAGGAAAAATATGGATAATGGACACCGCTGAGAGGTTGGCTGTCGACGTGTCAACGAGGTTAGTCTGCTCTGAAAATTTTATTTGAGAAATGCGTGGGATTGAGTGAAATGCGAGGTTGAGTAATGAAAGAAAACAATTGCATGAGCAGAAGGAGAATTGCATGAGTAGATCAGAAGATGGCTTCGGTGCCGCGACGTTCTCCGAGAAATCCCGTGCCAATGGAGACTCCGAGAGCAAGGAGATCACACCTGAAGTGATCATTGGCTCCTATAGAGCAGGTTCTTTTGGATCCTATACCCCAGGGGAGGTCAGTGCTCCGAAGGTGAATTGGCCAGTTTTCGCCATTTCCGCGCTGGGCGTGTTGGCGGTGGTGTTGTGGGCGTGGTTGGGTCAAGATAATGCAGAAATTGTCCTTGGGAACGTGACCAATTGGATCTCCACGAATCTCGGTTGGTTCTACATTCTGACCGCCACTGTTGTGGTGGGATTTGTCCTATGGGTAGCGATGTCAAAGCATGGCAAGCTACGGCTGGGGCCAGACCACTCGCGACCGCAGTTTCGGCTCTTTTCGTGGGCAGCTATGTTGTTTGCCGCAGGCATTGGCGTGGATCTCATGTTCTTCTCCGTTGCCGAGCCCGTGACACAATATTTCATGCCACCCGACATGGCACCGGAAAGTCGTGAAGCTGCCAAGAAAGCAGTGGTCTGGGCGTTATTTCACTATGGAATCACCGGCTGGGCAATGTATGCGCTGATGGGTATGGCGTTTGGGTACTATGCCTACCGCTTACATATGCCCCTGGCGATCCGTAGCGCTTTATATCCGCTGATCGGAAAGCGCGTACACGGGCCGATAGGTAATACGGTGGACATTGCCGCGGTGCTCGGTACAGTCTTCGGCATTGCCGCCTCGCTAGGTATTGGCGTGGTTCAACTGAATTACGGCCTAAATTTGATGTTCGGTATCGAAATCGGGGTAGGTTCTCAGATCGGCCTTGTTGTACTTTCAGTCGCTATCGCGACCGCATCTGCGGTCTCCGGAGTGGACAAAGGCATCAAATTGCTGTCCGAGATTAATGTCTATTTGGCAATCGGACTCATGGTGTGGATCGTCGTGACCGGAAAGACTGCATTCCTCTTCGATGCGTTAATCATGAATATTGGAGATTACCTCGCCAGTTTTCCAAGTATGACGATGGATACCTTTGCCTATGCCGAGGACAAAGCAGCTGTCAGCGAGTGGATGTCGGGCTGGACATTGTTCTTCTGGGCCTGGTGGGTAGCATGGGCACCCTTCGTAGGTTTGTTCTTGGCACGTATCTCTCGCGGACGCTCTCTACGCCAGTTTGTCTTCGGAGTACTGACTATTCCTTTCTTCTTTATTCTGGCTTGGATGAGTTTCTTCGGTAACTCTGCGCTGGATCTCATCATTAACGGAGGAAATAGGCAGTTTGGGGAGACTACCGTGGCTGTTCCGGAACAGGGGTTCTATGATCTTCTGGGTCTGCATCCGGGTGGCACTTTTTTGATTGGTTTGGCAACTCTCATCGGGTTATTGCTTTACATCACCTCGGCTGATTCTGGGGCTTTGGTGCTATCGAACTTCACCTCCAAGATCACTGACTCCCGCCAAGACGGAGGAAAAACGAGCCGCATTTTCTGGTCCGTGCTAGTCGGAGCATTGACTGTGGTGCTCCTACAAATTGACGGGGTGTCGACAGTTCAATCTGCGACGATTGTCATGGGACTTCCTTTTGCCTTCGTGATGTACCTGGTGATGGCTGGACTCATCCGTTCGTTTAGGCTTGAAACGGTGCAAGCTGATGCTCGTCTTATTTCTCTTCACGGGGCAATGTCAGGTCGTACGGGCGGCGATGGGGCTCATCACTGGCGTCGTCGACTCAGCAGAGCTGCTACCTGGCCAAGTGCGAAACGGGCACAAGATTACCTGGATAATGTAGCGCGCCCAGCCCTAGAGCAAGTCACTCATGAACTCGAGAAACAGGGTATTGATGCTGTACTAGTAAGTTCACAGGTTGTAGGCATGCCGGTCGGGCAATTGGATCTGACCGTAAGTCTCGGGGACGAACGCGATTTCCGTTACCAGATTTACCCAATTGAAAACCCAGTGCCGTCGTTTACACGAAGCACCAGCGACGACTCTGTGTACTACCGTTTAGAAGTCTTCGACCGAAATGGGTCTCTCGGCTACAACGTATGTGGATATTCGCAGGAACAGCTTATTAACAACGTGCTCGACCTCTATGAACGGCATTTGGAATTCCTGCACATTCAGCGTGATCTTCCTGGTGCTTCCGACATGACCGATGGGGCCGCCCCCGCTCGAGACTGGTCTGAAGATGCGTAGGCTGTTTAGTGCGGTGTGAGCTTTCAATTTCTGCTGTACTGCATGCCTTTTCGCTACGGATAGAGAAATCAACGTCAACTGTTTTCATGTTCTAGGAGAAACACGACTGTGACTCATTTGTTTGACCCGACAACCTGTGAATTACTCAAGGGCGTACACTCGGGCGCGGCTCCGGCGTCCCTCTACATTAATGGGCGCTGGGAGGCTGCTGCCGATGGAAAGACCCGCACCATCGTGTGCCCGGCTGACGGCTCTGTCGTAGGCGAGGTTTCCGAGGCGAGTGAGGCCGATACGGAAAGAGCTATTGCGGCGGCTCGCGCTGCTTTCGACTCTGGGACATGGGTAGCGGTTCCCGCACAGGAGCGAGGAGCAATACTTTTACGCGTCGCACAGATTATCCGCGAAAACAAGGAGATTTTCGCTCGCGCTGAGTCTGCGGATACAGGTAAGCGCCTCGACGAGTCCTTGGCTGATATGGATGACATTGCCAATGCATTCGACTACTTCGGAACCCTCGCACCGCATCATGCGGGGCGAGTAGTCGACCCTGCTGATTCCGAAGTACGTTCCCGCATCGACGCTGAACCAGTTGGTGTCTGCGGATTGATTACCCCGTGGAATTACCCCCTGCTGCAAGTTAGTTGGAAGGTAGCACCTGCCATTGCCGCGGGAAATACGTTTGTTCTTAAACAAGCAGAACTGACTCCGCATACCGCGATGATGCTGATGAACGTTTTTGCCCAGGCGGGGCTGCCCGATGGCGTCGCCAACCTCATCACCGGAGCCGGTGCGGAATGCGGCAATCCACTATCGACTCATCCTGATGTTGACATGGTCTCTTTCACAGGAGGCCTTGCCACCGGCCGGATCATCGCTAAAAATGCAGCGGATACTATCAAACGTGTGGCGCTGGAGTTGGGTGGTAAAAATCCTAATGTCATTTTCGCCGACGCAGATTTTGAGGCAGCTGTAGACAACGCCTTATGCGCCGCATTTTTTCATTCTGGCCAAGTGTGCTCAGCTGGCTCCCGCCTGATTGTGGAGGAATCGATCCATGACAGGTTTGTGGAAGAACTTGTGCGGCGTACGTCTCAGATCAAGATCGGCGGTCCACGTGATGCGCGAGCTGAGACCGGTCCTCTCATTTCCCAGGACCATCGTGACAAGGTCGCGGCTTATGTCGACCAGGCTCGTGAGCAAGGGGCACAAATTCTCACCGGAGGGCGTGTACCAACGGAGGAAGATAACAAGTCGGGGCATGCAACTGGTGAGACCGACCTCACCCGAGGCATGTATTACCTACCTACAGTGATTGATGGTTGCACCCGTGATATGGATTGCGTGCACGTCGAAGCTTTCGGCCCGGCGGTCACGGTCGAAACATTCACCTCCGAGTCCGAGGCAATAAAAATCGCCAATGACACGGAGTACGGTCTTGCCGGCGCAGTATGGACCTCCGACATTGGGCGGGCAGAGCGCATGGCCCGAGGGCTTCGTCATGGCACTGTGTGGATTAATGATTTCCACCCGTATCTTCCGCAGGCAGAGTGGGGAGGTATGAAACAATCCGGTAACGGACGTGAGCTAGGGCCAACTGGTTTGGCTGAATACCAAGAACTCAAGCACGTCTACACCAATTTGGCGCCTTCGGTGACAGGGCAGTTCAAGGGGTAGGCCACGGTGGTTTTCGGCGCATGACGCTTGCTCTCACAGAGCAGCTGAAAGAGCCATAGAGTGCGGAGAGTAGCAAGATGTCCAATGATGAAATTGAAAGGTTGCTGACGGATACCTCGCGACAGGCTTACATAGCCGATATCACCGTGCTCATGCGTTCGTCTGAGACCGATGGCGCTGTGCGTGCGATAGCGACAGCGCTGAAGGAGCAAGGTTATACCGATGTGGGTGTCCACGTCGCGGACATTCACGCTGGCTGCGCACCTGACAACATTCTTGTCACCGAGTATGAACAGCGCTTCGAAAAACCACCGATGGCAGAAAGCTTGTACCGTATCGTCGTGGGGGTCACGGCACCGGCAGGTGCGAGATTCAGTGACGTGACTGCAAGGATCGCTGCGTCTCTTCCATCCGCACCAGATGGAAGCGAGGCTTTGTGGTACGGCGGGACGAGAGCAGGACGGCTGCGAGAGTGCGATCTCGCGGTCCCCATCGTCTGTCGGATGAATGAGCCGCGCTAACATGAGCGGAATGATTGCCCAGACGATTGCTGAAGAACTCGGTGTTGCGGAAAAGAATGTGGTGGCGACGATCGCTTTGCTGGATGAAGGGAATACCGTTCCTTTCATTGCTCGGTACCGCAAGGAAATGACTGGTGGCTTGGATGATTCTCAACTCCGCACCTTGGAAAGTCGACTTCAGTATCTTCGTGAGTTGGAAGATCGTAAGACGACTGTTCTGGAATCCATTGACTCTCAGGGCAAACTCACCGATGAGCTTAAGCGTGAGATCCTGGCAGTAGACACGAAGGCTCGGCTTGAAGATCTCTATCTTCCGTATAAGACGAAACGCCGCACGAAAGCCTCGATCGCCCGCGAGGCTGGTTTGGAGCCGTTGGCTCGGCAGCTGCTGGAGGGGGTCGATGAGGAGCCGGTGGCGTTAGCTGCTCAATTCCTCACCGAAGGTTTCGACGACGCCAGTGCTGTACTGACCGGCGCTCGTCACATTGTCGTCGAAGATCTCGCTACGAACGCGGATATTGTGGGTCGTGTACGTCAGGAGTATTTCTCCCGCGGCTATGCCAGCTCGAGTGTGGTGGACGGTAAAAAAGAGGCCGGAGCGAAATACCGTGACTACTTTGATTTTTCGGAGCCCTTCCACGCTCTACCTAGCCACCGCATTCTCGCGCTTCTACGTGGAGAAAAAGAAGGTGTGCTTCACGTCAGTTTTTCTACTGGTGATGGGCACGGCACGACTGACAACGATCAGTTTTTTGAGCACATTATCGCTGAAGATGGGGGACTGACTCCGCGGGGAGACAAGGCGGATCAATTTCGGGCAGAGTGTGTGCGCTTTGCTTGGCGCACGAAGCTGTCTGTGAGTTCTGCAGTCGACGTGCGGATGAAACTTAAAGAGAAGGCTGATCGTGGAGCGGTGGAAGTTTTTTCCCGCAACGTGAAAGACCTTCTTTTGGCAGCTCCTGCCGGACAGCGCGCGACACTGGGGCTTGATCCGGGTTATCGCAACGGTGTGAAGTGTGCCGTCGTGGATGCCACTGGAAAAGTACTAGATACGGTTATCGTCTATCCCCACAGCGGTACCACCGCGTGGGAACATGCGCGCACCATTTTGGCTGAACTCGTTGCGGTGCATCATGTGGAGTTGTTGGCCGTGGGCAATGGCACGGCGTCGCGGGAAACGGAGAAACTAGCCCGTGAGGTGGCAGAGCTCGTCTCTGCTGCAGGAGCCAAAAAACCGCAGGCCGTGATCGTTTCCGAGGCTGGAGCTTCCGTCTATTCCGCGTCAGAAGTTGCGGCGACGGAATTTCCAGAGATGGATGTGGCATTACGCGGCGCCGTGTCGATTGCCCGCCGTCTTCAAGATCCATTAGCCGAGTTAGTAAAAATTGATCCGAAGTCCATCGGTGTTGGTCAGTACCAGCACGATGTGAATCAAACTCTGCTTGCTGCTGAGCTGGACATCGTGGTGGAGGATGCCGTGAACTCCGTGGGTGTGGACTTGAACACTGCCTCCACTCAACTGCTCCAGCGGGTGGCGGGGGTGAACCAGACTGTGGCAGAGAATATCGTCGCGTTTCGTGACGAGCACGGGGCATTTCAGTCTCGTAAGGAGTTATTAAAAGTGCCCCGTCTTGGCCCGAAAGCCTTCCAACAAGCAGCGGGTTTCTTGCGCATTCGCGAGGGACTTGATCCACTGGACGCTTCAGCGGTGCATCCGGAGGCCTATCCTCTTGTTCACAGAATTGTTGATGTCACCGGCTTGCCAGTGCCCGATCTCATCGGAAATAGCGCAGTACTTGCAGGAATTAATCCAGCAGATTTCGCTGATGAGACGTTCGGCATCCCCACAGTGACGGATGTGCTGTCGGAGTTGGATAAGCCCGGACGAGACCCACGTCCTAGCTTCAAGACCGCGTCACTAGCCGATGGGGTGGAGAAGGTTACCGACCTCGTCCCCGGCATGGTTCTTGAAGGAACGGTCACAAATGTTGCAGCCTTTGGCGCGTTCGTGGACGTAGGAGTTCACCACGATGGGCTGGTTCACATTTCAGCTATGAGTGACACGTACGTTAACGATCCGCACGACGTCGTCTCCTCGGGACAAGTGGTTAGGGTGCGGGTTATAGATGTTGATGTGGAGCGGAATCGGATCAGTCTTTCTTTGCGATTAGGTGACGAAGCCTCAGCGGTTACGAAAAAGGCACCATCTGGGTCAAGAACATCTGCGTCGAGAAGTGGAGAGGATGCTCCTAACCAGCGTTCCGGTGGACATAAACTCCGCGGGCGGGGAAATCGAGCCCGAGGCCAAGCCACCTCTCGTAGGCGGACGAAACTCGAAGCACCAGCGGGCGGATCAATGGCGGAGGCACTGCGCAAGGCAGGCTTTGGGCATTAGTTCAGGATGGACATGTGCGCACGTGAACGGCGATGAGTCCACACCGAGAGTCATCTTTATCCCGTGGCATGGCGGATTTGCCTCGTGTTGTTTAGGCTGGCATACTACTCAAGTTAATCAGTTGTGGGTATGAACCCGTGGGCGCGTGATTTGGTACGAAAAGCCGCGAGGATCCTCTATCCAGGCGAGTACATAAGGATTCAATCTATGCACATTCTAGACAAGGTTGATGCAGCTCAGCTGCGTTCCGACATTCCAGACTTTCGCCCGGGCGACACCCTGGATGTACACGTAAAGGTTATTGAGGGCTCTAAGTCCCGTATCCAGGTTTTCCGAGGTGTCGTTATCCGTCGCCAGAACTCTGGCATTCGTGAGACCTTCACTGTCCGCAAGGTCTCTTTCGGCATCGGCGTTGAGCGCACCTTCCCTGTGCACTCTCCAAACATTGATCACATCGACGTACTATCTCGCGGTAAGGTTCGTCGCGCTAAGCTGTACTACCTGCGCAACCTGCGCGGTAAAGCTGCGAAGATCAAGGAGAAGCGCTAAAGAAACGCCCAGTTTGGGCCATATAACGCATTGCTACGCCCTCGCATTCACCAATACGGTGTGGATGCGGGGGTTTTCTCGTGTGATAACCGCAATGCCCAGCAACCTCACAGACGTGGTGTGGATGAAAAAGCTCGAGGGGCTGGTAGCCTAATTCTTTGTGACTTCTAGCAGCTCGGCGAATTCCGCCTATAACTCATCGGAACAACATGCTCCCAAGCATGGCGGTGGACGCCATGCCCAGAAGAAACAGCAGAAAGAGAAGAAGACCTATCCCTGGTGGGTGGAAATTCCGATCATTGTTGTGGTCACACTGCTGATTCTCGGTGCGTTTAACACTTTTGTGGGTCGCCTGTACCTGATTCCCTCTGAGTCCATGGAACCAACGCTGCATGGGTGTGCCGGTTGCACTCCTGACCGTATTTTTGTGAACAAGATGGCTTATCTCGGTGGAAAAACACCGAAGCCTGGTGACGTAGTTGTGTTCGTAGGAGAGGAATCCTGGAACTCAGAGTACGTTTCCCAACGCTCGAAAAACAACGCCCTGAGAGGCATCCAAAATGGTGCGAGCTACATCGGTTTGCTAGCTCCCGATGAGAACACCCTCGTCAAGCGTGTGATTGCCACTGGGGGACAGACGGTACAGTGCTTGGAAGGCGATCCGGGTGTGATGGTTGATGGAAAGAAACTCAACGAGCCTTACATCAATCCCGAGCCGGAGTATCCAGTGAATCCAGCTACTGGTTCGGAAGCCTGTGGTGGCGACTACTTTGGCCCCATTACCGTTCCGGACGGCAACTTGTGGCTGATGGGTGATAACCGAACTAATTCTCTGGACTCTCGTGGTCACATGGGAGATGAAAACCAGGGCACAATTCCAGTAGCCAACGTGGTCGGACGTGTTGAGTCGATTGTCTTGCCGTTCAGCCGGATCGGCAGTGTTGATTCCGTGGACAACCAGGGCGCTGCGTAGGGCTCTGGGGTCACGTTCGCCTCGTTTCTATATGCTTTCTCCGGATCATCCCGCCGCTGTAGTGCGTAGAGCTCTGCGCGTGATGCCCCATGCTCGCACGGTTGAGCACGCCGTGGAGAGGGTGGGTCTTGGCCCAGTTGCGGGGGTGGATGAGGCCGGTCGGGGTGCTTGTTGCGGTCCTGTAACCATCGCTGCGTGCGTCTTGCCTGCACATCCCATAGCGGAGTTGGACGAACTCACCGATTCGAAGAAATTATCTCCTACAAAGCGCGAACGGCTCTTTAACATCGTGTGCGACGCAGCATTGAGTTTTTCGGTGGTGCATATTTTGGCCTCGGAGATCGATAGACGCGGTATTCAGCCTGCTAATCTCGACGGTATGCGTCGCTCTGTTGCGCAACTTTCTGTCCAACCTGGCTATGTCCTCACGGATGCAATGAGAATCCCAGGTTTGGTGCAACCTCATTTACCCGTGCTGAAGGGTGATCAGGTTGTGCGCTGTATTAGTGCAGCGAGTGTTTTGGCTAAAGTTAGCCGCGACCGTCTCATGATTGCTCTGGATGAGCAGTATCCCGGTTATGGTCTGGCAAACCATAAGGGCTATGGAACGGCGGATCATATGCGCGCGGTGAGTCTGCGTGGCGGAACGCCTCATCACCGATACACTTACAAAAATGTGGCGGCTGCTCAGGCACAATATGAAGCTATGCAGAGTGACCTGTCATTATTCTGATACCGGGCATGACGATGGCCCGGTCAGCAAAGTCGAGACTTTTTGGAAGGTTGTGGAGCTCACGTGAGCGCTGAAGAGCTGGACGACTACGAGGCAAATGTCGAACTGTCCATGTACCGCGAGTACCGCGATGTGGTGAGCCAGTTTTCATATGTGGTGGAAACAGAGCGGCGTTTTTATTTAGCGAACGCTGTGGAATTGATCCCTCGCAACTCTGGCGGAGAGGTGTATTACGAAGTTCGCATGTCTGACGCATGGGTGTGGGACATGTACCGACCAGCGCGTTTTGTGCGGTATGTTCGCGTGATCACCTATAAGGACGTCAATATTGAGGAGCTGGACAAGCCCGAACTGCAATTACCAGACAACTAAGATTTTTTCTTTTCACAGGCCAGGAGTTATCCACAACCTCCTGGCCTTTTTGCATAGAGGCACTCATTGTGAACCGGCGCCTACCAGTGCAGATATGCGATTGTCTCCTTATGACAACGAAGCATGTGGGATTGCTATGACCACGAAGGACATAGGTAATAGAGGTGAGGATGTAGCAGTCTCCTTCTTGAGGGACAAGGGCTGGACAATCCTCGAACGTAATTGGTTGTGCCCTTATGGTGAGTTGGATGTGGTGGGACAGACTGCAGAAGGACTCCTTGTCTTCCTTGAAGTGAAGTTTCGCTCGTCCACGAAGTTTGGTGGGGGTCTCGCCGCTGTCACACCCGCAAAACTCAAGAAAATGAAGCGAGCTAGCGCGTTATGGATGCAGCAGAACAGACCACGGATCAGCAGTACTCGGAACGAATATCCGTGCGTGCGTTTTGACGTTATCGACGTAGGACCCGAAGGGATACGGCATCACTTGGAAGGGGTGCTGTAAAGAATGGGGGTGGGATACACACTCTCCATGGCATTAGAAGGCCTGGAGGGATTGGTCGTACGGGTGGAGTGCGACGTGGCCTTAGGACTTCCGGGAATCAGTGTGATTGGTATGGGAGACGCAGCTGTTGTCCAAGCGAGGGATCGGGTGCGCGCGGCTTTAACAAATTCCGGATTGCAATGGCCAGGCCAGCGAGTGGTGATGAGTTTGTCTCCGGCGGGAGTACCCAAAGCAGGTGCGGGCTATGACTTAGCAATGGTCTGCGCGATGCTTGTTGCGCGGAATAAAAGCCCCGTGGCACAGGAATGCGTGAAGGACACAGTGTTGGTCGGGGAACTGGGACTGGATGGGCGCTTACGGCCGGTGCCAGGAATTCTCCCCATTATTGTTGCCGCGGGTAGTAGAGGTCTCAAGCGCGCTCTCATTCCCGCAGACAATGCAGTGGAAGGAGTTCAGGCTGCTGGGTTAACCGACGGTGTTGATGTGCTGGTTGCAGAGAATCTGCGTGAGGTTGTTGACTGGATGAGCAACGACAGAAAATTGTTAACAGCAGCTGAGTACGTGGAACTTGCGGATCTAGGCGGGGCCACGGGGGCAGGAATGGATGCGCCTTCACGCGGTGGGGGATTTCACGCGACCATGGATTTTGCCGACGTGGTGTCTCAACCAGAGGCTCGTAAAGCGGTAGAAGTGGCAGCGGCGGGCGGGCACGCACTGATGCTATCGGGGCCACCGGGGACAGGAAAGTCTATGCTGGCTCAGCGTTTGCCACAGCTGTTACCGCCGATGGGTCAGGAGGAGCTTGTGGAAGCGGCGGCGATTCATTCTGTCTCCGGGATGCGCGGAGATTTAGAGTCTATATTTCGTGGCCAACGTCCGTTTGTGGCTCCGCATCACACTGTGACGGTCGCTGGACTTATCGGTGGAGGAGCACGGCCATTACCCGGTGCGATCAGTCTTGCTCACCACGGGGTTCTTTTTCTGGATGAAGTGGCGGAAATCTCTCGTCCTGTGCTCGATAGCCTGCGTGCCCCCATGGAAACTCGGCGTGTAGAGCTCGTACGAAATAAGCGGAGCGTAATGTATCCGGCTCAATTTCAGCTTGTCTGTGCAGCGAATCCCTGCCCATGTGGTGCGGAAACTGATGTGGATTGCACGTGCCGTTCAGGGGATCGTGCTCGCTACCAGGCGAGGCTTTCGGGTCCATTACGGGATCGAATTGACGTGTTTGCGCGCACGAGGAGCAACCGTCTGGCCTTGCTTACCAACGAGAAAGAAGAGACAACAGCCACCGTTAGACAGCGGGTACTCCAGGCTCACGATAGGGCTAGGGCGAGATGGTCGGGCGTCGACAAGGATCAAGGCAGCAATTGTTCCTGGTTGAACGCGACTGTGCCAGGGAAGACCTTGCGGCGAGATTATCCCGCTGAGGAGTCGGGAATGCTCATTTTGCAGGATCTCTTGCGTTCGGGAAGACTATCTCAGCGCAGTGTGGACAGAGCATTGCGGGTTAGCTGGACATTGTGCGATTTACGCGACGCCGCGATACCGTCCACTGAGGATGTGCTGGATGCTGTGGATATGTTTAGCGATGAGCTCTAGCGCATGATCAGAGACGAGCTGTAGCGCATGTTCAGAGACGAGTTATCAATGCGACGTTTAGTGACGAGCTAAGAGAGTAAGACGGGGGAATACGAACAATGGACGCAGCGGATTCAGGACGCACGCGAGTTCTTGCGTGGGCGTACTTGCGCAGGGTGGTCGAAGGAAGTACTCCAGAAATATTGGATTTATTGTGGCCTCACAGCGATGACGAGGTCTCTGCGGGTTGGAGCGCTCGAGAGGGTGGGTGCGTCGGTAGTCAACCGATGGGCAAAGACAGGGCCTCGGCTCGTGTGGTTGAGGTGGCTCGGAGAATTTACCGCCGTGACACGTCATTGCCTGACAGAGTGCTGATGACCACTGAACGTCGATGGAATTATGATCCTACAAGCGATGTGGAGCAAGCCGAACAGCGTGGAATGCGTTTACTCACTCCCGATAGTGATGAGTGGCCGTGTGAACTCACGCAAGCATTCCTAAGAATGGCAGATGCAGGAGCGGACAATGAGGCGGGAGTTCGAGGACAAGCATCAGCGCCTTTTGCACTATGGGTGAGGGGAGAGGTAAATCTCGCGACAGTGATCCAGCACTCAGTGACCGTCGTTGGTACGCGTGCTGCCACGCGCTATGGGCGAAATACGGCGTATCAGTTGTGCTCTGAACTTGCAGGCCGAGGTTACACAATCGTGTCAGGGGGAGCCTATGGCATTGACAAACAAGCACATTGTGCTGCATTAGATAACGGTGCGCCCACCATTGCTTTATTAGCAAGTGGTGTGGATGTGGCATATCCCAAAAAACACCGGGAATTGTTTGATCGCATTGTGGACTCCGGAGGGCTACTAATCAGTGAATATGCGCCTGGAACTCCACCGGCACGGCACAGATTCCTCACACGTAATCGTTTAGCTGCGGCATTGAGTCAAGCCACAGTGATGGTTGAAGCGCCTATTCGTTCCGGCGCAATGAACACGATGAACTGGGCAGAGGCGATGGTGAAGCCTACCTTAGCTGTGCCTGGGCCGATTGATAGTGCCGCCAGCCAGGGGTGTCTGTTGAGGATTCAGGAAGAAAGGGCTGCTCTGGTGCGCACTGTTGCAGATGTGGTCAATGCGATTGAACCGGTGGGGCGCAGTATGACCCTGTGGGACGAGGACACGGCTGGAGGGCAGGGGCACGCTGTTTCGCTGAGTTGGCAGGAAACAGCAGTGTACGATGCCGTGGGAGTAGTAACGGATACTACGGGCACTGTGGAGGATATTCAGCAGGCTACCGGTCTTGCTCCGCAGGTGATTGTCGTGGCGTTGAGATTGTTGAGGGAGAAGGGGGTGATTGACCGCCAAGGTCAACGCTGGGTGAAGGTTCTCGGAAAAGACCTTCGGCAACTATGATCAAGTCCCATGAACCCCTCTGGCCACAACGGTAACTTCAGTGATCGCGGCGCTACCCGCGGTGCTGGTGATTCTGATTCTGCAGTGAATATTGAGGGAGAGCTCGGTGAGGCTCTGCGCGGATATGAAAAGTATCTAAGGCATGTCGTGGGGCGTAGTGAGAACACTATTCGTGCCTATGTTCATGACCTGAACGTGGCTCTAGAAGGCCTCGAGCGAATAGATCAGTTCACTCTTGATAGAGCTCGTGATGTGTTGGGCTGGGCAGTGGAGAAGGAAATCTCGCGATCAACTTTGGCCCGCCTCGTGTCCTCTATGAGGGGTTTCGGCGGATATCTGGCTCATCGAGGGCACACAGACGCCAACCCAGTGGCTGCTCTTAAAGCGCCTAAGCCTCAACGCAGTTTACCGCGCGTCCTGCGGGAAGATCAGGCTCGCGAGCTTTTAGATAGTGCACAAGCTTTCGCTGCTGACAACCCACAAAACGCTATTGCCACGCGTGACTGGGCGATTCTCGAATTGCTCTACGCTACGGGCATTCGCGTGAGCGAGTTAACCGGCGCGAATATTGATGACGTGGATATGCACCGTCGCTATCTACGCGTGACAGGCAAGGGAAACAAAACCCGCGTCGTCCCCTTTGGTCAGACGGTGGAGCAGTCGTTGCAGCAATGGATAACGCGGCGTCACGAGATATTGTCGCAGCGGGACCATTCCACGAACAACACAATGCGGGCTGTTCAACCGGCCTTGTTTCTGGGAGTTCGCGGTGGACGGATAAATCCGCGACAAGTACGCGATGTGGTTCGCGAGGCCACTGCGGCAGCTGATGGGCCGACACTATCGCCACATGGTTTGCGTCACTCTGCCGCGACATCGGTGCTCGAGGGCGGTGCAGACCTGCGCGTGGTGCAGGAACTGCTCGGACACTCGAGTATGGCAACGACCCAGATTTATACCCACGTGGGAACTGAGCGTCTCCGAGCCGTGTTTAAGCAAGCTCATCCACGCAGTGGAAACTTGTAGAGGCCGAAAATAATAAGAAGCGAAAATGGCGCCTTTGCCTTGAATAATGCTTCTACCTTGTTGACTAACCAGAATGGGCTCGTTGTTCCGGGTTGGGTGATTTCAGGCGGATTGTGGGGAGACCAAGCAATAGCATGGGGTTTACATATGTGTCCCCATCTCTGGCTCCCCACGATAATCCGGGTTCTGCCCTGGCGGTCTTTGGCAGGGTAGCCGTATCGGCAAGGTGGCCGATCAGTTGTCCTCGGCTGATCCTTTGGTTGATCGATACTGTGCGTGTGATGGGCTCATAGGTGGTTCTTAGACCGTCTGAGTGCAAGATAGACACAACCGGTGTACCCGCTACTTCACCAGCAAAATAGATTATGCCGCCGCGGCTGGCGTATATCGGGTCGCCTGGTTGTGCTTTGAGATCGACGCCACGATGCCCCGGCTCCCAGTTCCTCTCCGGAATATCAGCCTCGCGAAGTACATAGTTGTTCGGTGGCACGTTCCTCTCGTGCGTTATTGGTAGTCTGTGCGTCGCAGAATAACGACTCAGATCTCCGCGCTGGGAGTTTTCAGTTTCGACAAGATTCTGGGCAGAGACTGTGAACTTGGCCAATTCATAATTTGGAGGAGAGTCGGTTTCTACTGCTGCGCAATCGGGACGAGTGCCGGTTCCGGCTGAGTCATAATGGGGTAGGCGGGTGAGGTCTTGTGCGCCACCTGTATCACTGCGAAAAAGAGATCTGGGGGCGACCGATTCGCGTGAAATATGCGACTGGTCATTCCTTGCTAGCAATGTAATTGGGGAAACCAATAGCAATGCAGCAGATACTGAATAAGAGACGATTTTTACAAGGCCGGGTAACTTCATAGAATGCATTGTTTGCGTCGGTTGAGAAGAAAACAATGACGCGAGGGTCTAGCTTGTGGATAAGTTGCGTTATCCCCAGACACACCGGTATCCCAAGTTGTGAACGTAGAGATTTTTAGAGTAATATGGCTGCTCAGCAGTGTGCTTTCACTTAGCCATGCCTGCATGGGTATGAAGGAAACGGTACGCGAATCCGCTCGTTAAGCGGGAAGAACACTGACTACGCGTAGATATTCGCGAGCCCTTATTTCATGGATCATCGCAACGGTCTCGGTACAGAAAACCGGGCACACAACACGGTGGGACACAGCCAGGGGCTATCTGCCAGGTCGATTCATAAACTGCAACCACAATTGATTGCGGCGAGTGGGTCGAAATAAACCGTTGAAACCTAGATTTTTTCGAAAGCGAGGAAGGGGCGGCATCCCACTGGGCTGGGAGCCACGAGGTTATATCCGCCCCTGTAACACTATGGCTGTTGTTACTATGCGCGAGCTGCTGGATGCAGGTGTTCACTTCGGTCACCAGACCCGTCGTTGGAACCCGAAGATGAAGCGTTTCATCTTCACTGACCGCAACGGCATCTACATCATTGACTTGCAGCAGACCCTGACCTTCATCGATGAGGCTTACGAGTTTGTGAAGGAAACCGTTGCTCACGGTGGCAACATCCTTTATGTGGGCACCAAGAAGCAGGCTCAGGAAGCAGTGCAGACCGAGGCGGAGCGCGTCGGTATGCCATACGTCAACCACCGTTGGTTGGGCGGTATGCTCACCAACTTCCAGACCGTTGCCAAGCGCCTGCACCGTCTGAAGGAACTCCAGGCTATGGAGAACGCTGAGGACGGCTACAAGGGTCGCACCAAGAAGGAAATTTTGATGCTGACCCGTGAGCGCAACAAGCTGGAGCGCGTATTGGGCGGCATCGCCAACATGTCCAAGGTTCCTTCCGCATTGTGGATCGTGGACACCAACAAGGAGCACATCGCAGTCTCCGAGGCACACAAGCTGAACATCCCAGTTGTGGCTATTTTGGATACCAACTGCGACCCAGACGTTGTCGATTACCCAATCCCAGGTAACGACGACGCTATCCGCTCTGCAAACCTGTTGACCTCTGTTATCTCCTCCGCTGTCGAGGCTGGTCGTGCTGCCCGTGCAGAGCGTCAGGAAGCTGCCGCCAAGGAAGCTACCGGCGATGCCGACAAGGCCGAGAAGCCAGAAAATGTAGAGAAATCTGAGGCCGCTGAGTCCAAGGAGGCCGCTGCCTCTGAGGAGAAGTCCGCAGAGTAAGAGCACACGTGACGCCCACACCCGTATGGAATAGACACTTGAGTCGCCACCGGGCGTGGGCGATTGCCTTCACTTAGGTCGTCCAATACAACGGCCACCGACATTTTCCACCAATAAGGAGGAACGCCACTCATGGCGAACTACACCGCAGCAGATGTTAAGAAGCTCCGCCAGATCACAGGCTCCGGCATGATGGACTGCAAGAAAGCTCTGGAAGAAGCATCCGGCGACTTCGACAAAGCCATCGAAATCCTGCGCATCAAGGGCGCTAAGGACGTAGGCAAGCGCGCAGAGCGCTCTGCAACTGAGGGCCTCATTGCAGTGTCCGGCAACACCATGATTGAAGTCAACGCCGAGACGGACTTCGTTGCAAAGAACGCTGAGTTCATCGACTTCGCAAACAAGGTTGCCGAAGCTGCCGCCGCAGCGAAGGCCAACTCCCGCGAAGAACTAGAGAACGTGGATGTTGACGGCCAGACCGCTCTGGAAGCCCTCCAGCAGCTGTCCGCCAAGATTGGCGAAAAGCTGGAGCTCAAGCGCGCCGTCACCATCGAAAGCGACCAGGTGGCTGTCTACCTGCACCACCGTTCCGCCGACCTACCACCCGCCGTTGGTGTGTTGGTTTCCTATACCGGTGACAATGAGGGGGCAGCTCGTGCAGCAGCCATGCAGGTTGCCGCACTGAAGGCTCGTTACCTCACCATTGATGAGGTCCCAGCAGATGTCGTCGCTAAGGAACGTGAAATTGCCGAAGCAACCGCTCGGGAAGAGGGCAAGCCAGAAAAGGCTCTGCCAAATATCATCGAAGGCCGCCTCAAGGGCTTCTACAAGGATGCTGTTCTTGTCGAGCAGCCATCCGTTACCGAGTCGAAGAAGACTGTAAAGCAGGTAGCAGACGAGGCTGGAATTCAGTTGACTGGCTTTGTACGCTTCGAGGTTGGCCAGGAGTAATCTCGCCCCAACCTTGACGAAGCCTCGCACGCTTAGGACGACGACCCGCACCACGATAACGGTGCGGGTCGTCGTCCTATGACGCAAGCTTTGAAGCACTAAGATCCGGGTTAGGGTTAAGCCCGAGGAGGAGCCGAAAACGTACGGCAAAATTCAGCCTCAGAGAAAGCCGAGCACGTCAGGGCGCTTCTGCATAGGGGATAGGTCCATACGCGGTAGGATGGTTCACCGGAAAGAAAAGACAACACTCCGTATGAACCATCCCATAGGAGATAACAGGTGACTACCAGCGAAAATAGGACTGCATTTAAGCGCGTAATGCTGAAGCTTGGCGGCGAAATGTTTGGCGGCGGCAAAGTGGGCGTGGACCCAGATGTGGTTCAGAACGTGGCCCGCCAGATCGCCGAGGTCTCTAAAGCTGGTACCGAAGTGGCGGTCGTGATCGGCGGAGGGAATTTCTTCCGCGGCGCAGAGCTACAACAGCGGGGTCTGGATCGCTCCCGTTCTGATTACATGGGAATGTTGGGCACGGTCATGAACTGTTTGGCACTTCAGGATTTCCTTGAACAAGAGGGAGTGGATTGTCGCGTTCAGACAGCTATACAAATGACTCAAGTGGCCGAACCGTATTTGCCGTTGCGCGCCGACCGTCATCTTGAGAAAGGTCGCGTGGTGATCTTCGGTGCTGGCATGGGTATGCCGTATTTCTCCACGGATACCACCGCCGCACAGCGCGCATTGGAAATTGGATGCGACGTGCTTCTCATGGCGAAAGCCGTTGATGGTGTATACAGCGATGACCCGCGGACAAACCCAAAGGCAGAACTCTACACCGAGATCACCCCTCGAGAAGTGATCGAAAAGGGTCTCAAAGTGGCAGATTCCACAGCCTTCTCTCTGTGTATGGACAACAACATGCCGATCCTTGTATTCAACTTGCTGACTGACGGAAATATCGCTCGGGCGGTAAACGGAGAGCGTATCGGCACCCTCGTTCAATCGAAATAGGCAGCAGCAGGGTTCACCCGCCGTCGTCCGAACTCCCTCCTTATCGCTAACACAACAACTCGACTGGTAGATTCAAGAACATGATTGATGACATTCTGCTCGAATCCGAAGAGCGCATGGGCCACTCTGTTGAGCACGCTCGCGAGGATCTGACTACTATCCGCACGGGTCGTGCGAACCCAGCGATGTTCAATGGCGTCATTGCTGAGTATTACGGTGCGCCAACTCCGATTACACAGATGTCGACCATTTCCGTGCCTGAACCTCGCATGTTGATCATCAAACCTTACGAGCAGTCGTCGATGGACACCATCGAGAATGCTATCCGTAATTCAGATTTGGGCGTTAACCCAACCAACGATGGACAGGTACTTCGCGTGACTATTCCACAGCTGACCGAGGAACGTCGACGTGAACTCGTCAAGCTAGCTAAGTCCAAGGGCGAAGACGGGAAGATTGCCATCCGTAACATCCGTCGCAAGGGCATGGAGCAACTTCACAAGATCCAGAAGGACGGCGAAGCCGGCGAAGATGAAGTACGAGCGGCCGAGAAGGATCTTGAAAAAATCACCCATGATTACGTTGGTCAAATTGACTCCTTGGTGGCCAATAAGGAAAAGGAGCTGATGGAGGTCTAATCTCCGATGGCAACTCCTAAGCCCAAGAACGGCGCCGGTCGCGACCTCAAAAAGGCGATCGGCGTTGGTGTGTTCCTCGGCATAGTCGTCATAGCGTGTTTGCAGACTCCTTTCACGTGGTACCCGTTAGTTGCGACTGCCATGGGGTTGGCGACCTATGAGGTGTGGCGACGCCTATACGAATCAGGTTATGTTCTCCCGCTAGTGACGCTCGTGGTCGGTAGCCAGGTCATGATCTACCTTTCGTGGCCATTCGGCACTACTGGCCTGGTAGCTGGATATGCCACGAGTGTGCTGTTGGTCATGGTCACGCGTCTGTTTCACCACGGAAGAAAGTCTCCACCACACAATTATGTGCGCGATACCGCCGTGGCAATCTTCATCCTCACCTGGATTCCCTTGTTTGGCGCCTTCGCTGCGATGCTCTCACGCATGGAAACATCCCGGGCATCGGGTGCAGCGTTTATTTTTACATTCATGGCCTGCGTCATTGCCTCCGATGTAGGAGGTTATGTATTTGGGATTTTCCTGGGCAAGCATCCAATGGCTCCAGCTGTCAGTCCCAAAAAGTCGTGGGAAGGCTTTGTGGGATCCATCGTGTTTTCCACCATCGTAGGAATGGCGTGTGTTGTATTCCTACTCGATGGACCGATGTGGATCGGAATGCTTTTGGGGATGGGGCTGGCAGCGTGTGGCACTTTGGGTGATCTAGTGGAGTCTCAGTTTAAACGCGATCTCGGCATCAAAGATATGTCTGGCATGCTGCCCGGGCATGGGGGTTTGATGGATCGCCTCGATGGCTTACTTCCCGCCGCGATGATTACGTGGGTGGTTCTCAATATGCTGTCGGGTGTCTAAAACCCCTCCCGCTATTTAACACCCAGACTCAAGGCACGGTTTGCCGTGAGGTGTAGTTCGGCAGGCGAAGAAACGAAGAAAGTACTGCCTCTGCCATTGTCTTAGTTCTTCATGGCAGAGGCAGTACTATGTGGCATGCGGCAAAAGTCACGTCATTACACGGCGCGACTAGCTGTCGTTAGTTCTTACGGGCGGTGACTTGGCGTCGTAACTGAACCATGCGTACGCCGCCCACCAGAGCCATAATCAGTGCACCGATGATGGCAGCGATGAGCATTCCCACACCGATTGGGAAGTTAACCTCCCACACGAACATTTGCAGGCGTACTGATTGCTGATTCTGCAGGATGAACACCAAGAGAAGAATGAGAAGCAGCGCGCCGATGATGAGGGCGACCCACGTGCTTCCGGCAATGGAACCCTTTACCGTCTTTTGTTCAGCTTTCGTGTCTGCCTTCGTGCGGCTAGGGGTGTGGGCGGGCTGAGCTTCAGTTGCCGGAGGGATGACCTGAGATTCCGGTGCCCGAGTTGGAACGTCAGTGGTGTAGCTGGCGGTTTCCTGAGGAGTGGTTGACCCATCGAAACCAGGAGTGCTGCTGTAGTCGTTGGGTACGTTATTATTCGTCATAATGACTATTCAACGCCATTTTTTCCTCTAACGCCATTTCTGAAATGGGTGTGGCGCGTTTTACGTGCAATAATGTCCCTCATCATGGTTACACCAGTGACGTTAAATTTCTCTGCACCCCGACGAGGTATGCCGCCGACGCACATGGCTGATCTTTCCCGCAAAGATTTGCAGGATCAGGTTAAGCAGTTAGGCTTGCCAAAATTCCGCGCCGATCAGCTTGCCCGTCAGTATTACGGGCGTTTGCAGGGCGACCCAGACTTGATGACTGACCTTCCGGAATCTGCCCGCTCGGTTGTTCGGGAAGCTTTATTTCCTCCCCTCATGCAACCAGTCCGGCACATGGAGGCCGATGATGGCGAGACCCGCAAGACCCTGTGGAGGCTTCACGACGGTACATTGCTGGAGTCTGTACTCATGCGTTATCCGGGTCGCGCTACATTATGTATTTCTTCTCAGGCAGGCTGCGGCATGGCCTGTCCGTTCTGCGCGACGGGCCAGGGCGGTTTGGACCGTAACCTCTCAGTCGGGGAGATGGTGGAGCAGGTGCGTAACGCAGCTGTAGCCATGCGTGATGGTGAAGTTTCCGGTGAGGAAGGCCGTCTTTCCAACATTGTCTTTATGGGGATGGGCGAGCCATTGGCGAATTATAAGCGAGTGGTGGAAACTATCCGCAAGATCACTAATCCCTCACCTGAAGGTTTTGGGATTTCTCAGCGTAATGTCACGGTTTCCACCGTAGGGTTGGCGCCGGCAATCCGGAAACTCGCTGATGAAGAGATGACCGTTCGCCTTGCAGTGTCTTTGCACACTCCCGACGATGAATTGCGGGATGAGTTAGTGCCGGTTAATAACCGCTGGTCTGTTGAAGAAGTACTGGATGCCGCCCGTTATTACGCTGATAAGTCGGGGCGGCGGGTGTCAATTGAGTACGCGTTGATTAGGGACATGAATGATCAGCCGTGGCGCGCGGATTTGTTAGGTAAGAAACTTCACGGTGCGTTGGGCTCGAAAGTTCACGTGAACGTGATTCCTTTGAACCCGACGCCCGGTTCGAAGTGGGATGCGTCTCCGCGTGAAGTTCAAGATGAGTTTGTACGCCGCGTGATTGCTCAGGGCGTTCCTTGTACGGTACGCGATACTAAGGGGCAGGAGATTGCAGCGGCGTGTGGTCAGCTTGCCGCTGAGGAGAACTGATGGTCGTGCCAGGCGCATAGTGAAAACCCGTGATGGATATCCATCACGGGTTTGTTGTTCAGCGTGCGGGTGTTTAGTGAGCTAACTCGGGGTCTGCAGTTGTGCCATCAATCTCGGTGCCAGCAGAGGTCCCGTCGGTGTTCAGCGCTAGACGCTCTTCGCGGGAGAGGTTGGCGTACACGCCGGTACCGTGGAGCTGATCTTCGGTCCAGACTGGTTCAACGTGGCCTTCTGCCTTGTTATGGGCGGTGACGGTACGAACCTGCGTCAGTTTTGGCTGGAGGGTAACGAATGCGGTGCCGATGAAAGTGAGCACTGCTAAGACGATCAGCCAGATGTCTTCAACGTGCCCTTTGTGGTTACCGAAGAGCATTCCCAGCAGGAACAAGCCACCGCAGATGCCAGCGGTAGCTACAGCACGGCGGGAGAGCGCACTCCAGCCCCAAGCTGCAGATGGCACATCTTCGGTAGATACGTTGGCGTAAACTTCTGCCTTCTTTGCGTGGGAAGCCACCATGTCCTCCATGTTTTCGTCATTTATCTGTGTTGGCAACGGTGTTGCTGCGTGGGGTGTAGTGGTGCAGTTGATGGGACAATAGCTTGTCTTTGCTGCAGACCATCGTTCAACCCACTATCCAACACAGTCAGTTGCGTCTTCATTATATTGGCATATTCCCTGAGGAAAGTCGCCCTCGCCACCCGTTAGGGGTTAAGAAAGTTGAGCCTGTTTTCTCCCAGCGTTCTCACAGTAGAGCTAAGTACACACGCTGGGTCTTTCGTGGAAAGATAGTTCGGGTGAAGAGACACGTTGTTGTACTAGGTAGCACAGGTTCGATTGGCACCCAGGCACTGGAAGTGATAGCCGACAACTCCGATTGCTTTGAGCTCGTGGGAATCGCCGCGCGAGGTAGTGATCCCGAGCTTTTGCTTCAACAAGCCCAGCAGTTTCAGTTATCGGCTGATCGGGTAGCCGTGGCGTCGGAAAAGAGCGCTGATTATCTGGATGCTCAATTGGGCGGCCGGGTGATCCGAGGAAATGATTCTGCTCGCCAACTGGTGGATAACCTGGGCGATGAGTTGTGCAGTGACGACGTAATCCTCAACGCCCTGGTGGGTTCTCTTGGACTCGACGCCACTCTTGCCTCCCTAGGAACTGCCGCAAAGCTCGCTCTGGCCAACAAAGAGAGCCTCGTGGCCGGTGGTCAGCTGGTTCTTCACGCCGCGGATGAAGGCCAGCTGATCCCCGTCGATTCTGAACACTCCGCAATGGCTCAATGCTTGCGCGCGGGATCAACGCGGGAGGTCGCCAGACTAGTACTCACCGCCTCCGGTGGGCCGTTCCGTGGGTGGACGCGTGAACAATTAGAACCTGTGACTCCGCTGCAGGCGGCACATCATCCCACGTGGTCGATGGGACAAATGAACACTCTGAACTCCGCGACGATGGTGAACAAAGGGCTCGAGCTTATTGAGGCGTCACTGCTTTTTGGCATTCCTGCCGAGCACATTGACGTGGCCGTTCATCCGCAATCTATCGTCCATTCGATGGTGACTTTCGTTGATGGCTCGACAATTGCTCAGGCATCACCCCCCTCGATGAAGCTGCCGATCAGCCTCGCTTTGGGATGGCCACACCGCGTGGCGGAAGTACAGCCAGGCCTGGATTTCAGCAACGCGATGGATTGGCATTTTGAGCCCCTTGATGATGACGTCTTCCCAGCTGTTGTTCTGGCACGACAGGCAGTGAGTGCGGGCGGTACCATGCCCGCGGTCTATAATGCCGCGAATGAAGAAGCCGCCGTGGAATTTCTCAATGGGGCATTGAGCTTTCCGCGCATCGTCGACACGGTACAGGCTGTGATGGAGGACTGTGCACACCTCTGCCAGATCCCTTCCACGGTGGAAGACGTTGTGGAAGCCGAACGCGAGGCCCGTGCAAAGGCCTATGAAAGGATGCGCCCATGGCTTTCGCATTAGGTGTCGTACTCTTCGCACTGGGAATCGCGGTATCTATCGCACTGCACGAAGCTGGTCACATGTATGCTGCTCGAGCGTGTGGCATGCGCGTGCGCCGTTACTTCATCGGTTTTGGCCCGACACTGTGGTCAATAAAGAAGAACCACACGGAATATGGCCTGAAAGCCATTCCACTCGGTGGCTTTTGTGATATCGCAGGAATGACCAAGCTGGACGAGATGTCGGAGGAAGAACGTCCGTACGCTATGTACAGTCGCCCCGCTGCGCAACGCATTTTTGTGCTCCTAGGCGGCATCCTTATGAATATCGTGCTGGCTCTCGTCATTATCTACAGCGTGGCATTGGCCTGGGGGCTTCCGGATACCTCAAAAGTTTTTACCCCCACTGTTGAAAAGTTGGCTTGTGCACCTGCCAGCCAAAAAGAGGATGGATCGCTGACCTCGTGCCAGGGGACTGGGCCGGCAGAAGATTCCGGCGTGCGACCTGGAGATACATTCGTGTCCGTCAACGGACAGGAGACTCCGACCTTTCCGGACTTCTCCAAAGCTGTGTCGTCTATCGGTAGTGATGCTGATGGCCGTCCAGGAGATCGCGTTACGGTACCAGCGGTAGTGGAGCGCCATGGACATGAGGTGTCGCTCGACCTGCAAGTACAACTTGTAGAGCGACGAGCCACGTCGGGGAAGACCATGGTCGTGGGTGCTGTCGGTATCCAAGCCGTGCAACCTCGCTCTGAAATCCTCACGTTCAATCCAGCGACTGCAGTAGGCGGAACTTTCGATTTCACCGGAATGATGGTGAAGGAGACTACCAAGGGGCTCGTACAGTTGCCGCAGCGTTTCCCCGGGGTAGTGGAATCCATTTTTGGGGGCAATCGTGCTGAAGATTCGCCAATGAGCGTGGTGGGAGCCTCCCGCATTGGTGGTGAATTAGTGGAGTACCAGTTGTGGCAGAGTTTTCTCATTACTCTGGCGAGCCTGAACCTGTTCCTTGCCTTCTTCAATGTGGTTCCGCTTCCTCCTTTGGACGGTGGTCATATTGCCGTGGTGATTTATGAAAAAATTCGGGACATGTATCGACGCGCACGCGGCCTGGCACCCGGAGGGCCCGCAGACTACACCAAGCTAATGCCCCTGACCTACGCGGCAACCGCAGTACTGCTGGTGTTTGGTCTCACCGTGATTTTGGCGGACGTGGTTAATCCAGTTCGTCTTTTCTGACCTTAGGGGCGGCTCTTGAGGTATTAGGGGTTTCCCAGCTGGTTCCTGACACGGAAATAGGCCGTGGGGTCAGTCGGTACACGGATTTTGGGCGTTCGACGGCGTAGACTGAGTGAGGGTTGAGTGCGTTGACACCTGCGGTACCTGTGTTTTGCACATGGACGTATCAACAGACGCATGAACCACGTCACGCATCAGAGCGTAGACGACCAGACATCCACCAGAAAGCACTAGAAAGAGGTCGCACAGCTTTATGTCCGGCATTTCTCTTGGAATCCCTGACGGCCCGCCACCAACTTTGGCACCGCGCCGTAAGACTCGTCAGCTCATGGTTGGCGGAGTGGGTGTGGGTAGCGATTACCCCATCTCTGTGCAGTCCATGACAACGACCAAGACACATGACGTGAACGCGACCCTGCAGCAAATCGCGCAGTTGACAGCCTCTGGCTGTGATATTGTCCGCGTCGCCTGCCCCAAGACCGTGGACGCTGAAGCTCTTCCCGCGATTGCCAAGAAGTCTCCAATCCCGGTGATTGCAGATATTCATTTCCAGCCGAAGTATATTTTTTCCGCCATCGAAGCAGGTTGTGCGGCTGTGCGCGTGAATCCAGGCAATATTAAAGAGTTCGATGGACGTGTGAAGGAAGTTGCGAAAGCAGCCGGGGACGCCGGTATTCCGATTCGTATCGGTGTGAACGCAGGTTCCTTGGATAAGCGCATCATGGAGAAATACGGTAAAGCTACTCCCGAGGCGTTGGTTGAATCAGCGTTGTGGGAGGCGCAATTATTCGAGGAACATGGATTTGGTGACATTGCCATTTCCGTGAAGCACAATGACCCAGTGGTCATGGTTGAGGCGTACCGTCAGCTTGCCGCTCAATCTGATTACCCGTTGCACCTGGGGGTGACGGAAGCTGGCCCTGCTTTTCAGGGAACCATCAAGTCTGCCGTAGCCTTTGGCGCTCTCTTGGCTGAAGGAATCGGCGACACCATTCGAGTGTCATTGTCTGCGGATCCAGTAGAGGAAATCAAGGTCGGTGACCAGATTCTACAGTCTCTGAATCTGCGTCCACGCAAATTGGAAATCGTTTCTTGCCCTTCTTGCGGACGCGCTCAGGTGGACGTTTACACTTTGGCTGAAGAAGTGACAGCAGGTTTGGAAGGCATGGAGTTTCCATTGCGCGTAGCAGTGATGGGATGTGTAGTCAATGGCCCCGGTGAAGCACGAGATGCTGATCTTGGCGTAGCATCTGGTAACGGCAAGGGACAGATCTTCGTAAAGGGCCAAGTTATTAAGACCGTGCCTGAAGATCAGATCGTCGAGACCCTCATCGAAGAAGCGATGCGCATTGCTGAGGAAGAGGGGTTAGAGGCTGTCGAGGGGGCGAAGGCTGAAGTGCGCATTACTGAGTAGAGGCAGTGCGCATAGGATCGGACAGATCGCGTGCTGAACGGAGGTGGATATGTGCCGCAGAGATCTGCGGTACATATCTGCTAGGGGGATCTACTAAATAGCCATGTGACTGCTGTGTGCGGTTGCTCGCAGCTCTAATTCCTTGTCAATTGTCACGTTGCGTGCACAGCGTGTGGAGGCGAGGAGTTGGATGCTGCCTAACGCCAACAACAGGGACAAAATTAGCGTCCAGCTACCCACGGCTGAATACAGCACGCCGACCACAAGAGGGACGGCTCCAGCGACAAGATACCCATAGGGCTGAACAAATCCCGATAAACGTGCTGTCACCAGAGGGGAACGCGTCCGAGCGGAGAGCAGTGCCAGTGCCAGCGGGAACGAGAATCCCCCCAATCCGAGAAGAACAGCCCATAGCAGGGGAGCAGCCGCGGTATTCCATAGCAGCCCCACCCACCCAGTCATAGTGAGTAGGGTAATGGAGATAGCCAGCGGGGTGATATTGCGTATACGTGCTACAACGGTGGGCATAATAACGCCGCCGATCACTCCCATAAAACCCAGCACAATGAGCGCCACACTCGCTGTGGAATGCTCAACGCCTCGATCCATCATAAGCTGCGGGAGCCAGCCGATCTGCGTATAGAAGCCTGCTGACTGCAACGAGAAAAACACCAGCATAGCGACGGCAGTTGGCGAGGACCACATGGACTGCTCAGAAGCTGAGGAATGGGCAGAGGTGGGGTGTGGGAGATCCCCTGACCCGATACGTAGGCATACTACGAGCCACACGCACACTAAGATTGCCGCGGGTATGGCCCATACTCCCAAGACGGCTCGCCAAGAATTCTCGTCCCCAAACCACATGGCGGATAGTGGTCCTACAGACGCGGAAAGCCCTATCACCGTGGTGTAGATGGTCATGAGCAGCAATCGTTGATTCTGTACAGCGTGAGATTGTATCCACGCAGGTAGCAGTACATTTCCCACGGCGATACCGCATACCGCTAAGCCTGTGAGAAGCAAGAATGGCCAATAATTGTTCAGAAATGGTCGGGCGGCAAGACCTGTAAGAATCATCGTCCCTCCTGTGAGTAGAGCGGGACTGAGACCGATGCGTCGAGCTAAAGGCACCGTACACCAGCCCATGACTGCGAAAGCGAAGCCGGGCAACGCGGTGAATACACCCGCGGCAGAAGTGGATACCTTCAGGGTGTCCCGTACCTGTCCGAGTACGGGCCCGAGTGAGACTATGCCGGCACGCAGATTAATGGAAAAAGCAAGCACTGCGGCTACGCACAACACGGTACTCATCTGCTTGTGGCGAGAACTCATAACAAGGAACTCTAATGCACCGGAACAGAGGCCGGCGAACACGGTCCTTGAGTGTGGATAGTCACCTAGGTAGGCACATCAGTAGAAAGGAAAAAGAGCGGTCCGATGAGAAAAGTTATGCCGTGCGTTGGCTCGTGTCACACCAGATAACGTGATATTTCCGGTGCTAACGTAAGCGGCATGCGCCGTAGCATTGTCTCCACTGTTCTCGCCTCGTCCTTAGTCTTCACCATTGTGGGTTGTACTCCACGCCCGGACGTTGCAGACGATGCGGCTGAAGCCTTCCTCAAAGCATTGTCCAATCACACGGACGCTGGAGAACAGACGGATAATCCCAGCGCAGCAACTGCGGCTATTGAAGAAACATGGCAGAGTCTCCAAGCAGAGGGGCTGGAGGCGACTCTCAAAGACACCAATACTGACGGGACTGTTGCTACAGCGAATTACACCATGAACTGGGACTTGCCCAACGACCGCCATTTCGAATATGACGCGAGGATGACCCTCACAAAATCCAACGGGCACTGGACGGTGCGTTGGGTACCGACGGTTATGCATCCAGATCTCGGTGCGAATCAACACCTAGAACTGCGGTCAGTAAAAGCTGAGATCGCCAATGTGGTCGGTTCCGACGGGGCTGTGCTATTGGAACCGGGTAAGACCTATCGCGTGTTCGTCAACACGAAGAAGACCGATGATCTCTTGGGAACCATGCGTCGTATTTCGGGGGAGCTCGATGAGATGCGTCGCGATGATAAATCCACACCACAGATCAATCCTGAAGCTAAAGCACGGGAGGCACGTGATGTTGACGGGGAATACTCAGTACTCTCTGTGAGCGCTCAACAAGGCCAGCACCTCAAGGAGGTGTTCAGTAATGAACCCGGTATACGGCTCAATGAGGAACAAGCACTAGTACGTCCCGATCCAGGCTTCGCACCCGACATCATGAGCCGGGTGTCACGGATCGTCGAGGGTGATCTCCAAGGTAATAACGGTTGGAAGGTCGTCGCCGCCACCAAAGAGGGGTCGGAAGTGCGCAAACTAGGAGGGGAGGATGCGAAACCCGCTCCGAGCGTGCATGTGTCACTTTCAAGGAAGGTGCAGGACGCCGCTCAGGCGGCAGTCAACACGCGTTCAGACGCGAAAACCATGATGGTGGTTATGCGCCCATCGACCGGAGAAATTCTTGCTGTGGCGCAGACAGAAAAAGCAGATGAAGACGGAGACGCCGCACTGATGGGGCAGTATCCACCGGGCTCGACATTCAAGATGATTACTACGTTTGCGGGGATGCAACGTCAAGGGTTGACTCCAGATTCCACCGTGGGATGTCCGGGCACGCAGAATATCGGTGGACGCATCGTAACCAACTACAATTCTTTCTCTCTGGGCATGACCAGTCTCGAATCGGCGTTCGCGCGTTCGTGTAACACCACGTTTGCCAATATCTCTACCCAACTAAAACCGGGTGAATTAAAGGACACAGCGGCTCAGTTTGGCATCGGGCAGGATTTTACGATCGATGGCCTGGATACGGTGACAGGAACCGTGCCGGATGGCGAGAAAATGCTGGATCGTACAGAAGCTGGCTACGGTCAGGGACTCGATCTCGTGAGCCCCTTTGGTATGGCAGTGGCGGCGTCGACTGCGGCGGCGGGAAAGATGCCGACGCCATATCTCATCGCGGGGACGAATCACAAGACTGATGTCAAAGGCGAACAAACTAATCCACTGCCAAAAGAACAGACGGATGGTCTGCGAAGAATTATGCGAGCTGTGGTGACCAGTGGTTCCGGAACAGGAGTGTCCGGCGCCGGTGACGTGTATGCAAAGACGGGCGAAGCTGAGATTTCAGGAGGTTCCCACTCCTGGCTAGTGGGCTACCGTGGGGATCTTGCGTTTGCCACGCTTATTGTCCTCGGCGGGGGTTCTGAGCATGCGACGAAGGTGACCAACACCTTCTTCACCAATCTGGACGCCAAGGAGGACTAGCCGGGGTAGTACAGTGGAATTTTATGACTAGAGCCCCACTCACCCCCGGACTTCCAACCCCTATCCGCACAGTGCCTGCGCATATCGAGCGCCCCGAGTATGCATGGAAAGATAGTGTGCAGGAGAATGTGGGAGAGCCGTGGATTCAGTCCCAGGACGTCATTGAGAAGATGAGAGAAGCCTCCCGCATTGCCGCTGAGGCGTTGCGGGAAGCAGGTCGTGCCGTCGCGCCGGGCGTCACCACGGATGAGCTGGATCGCATTGCTCACGAATACATGCTGGATAACGGGGCATATCCGTCTACTTTGGGGTACCGCAAGTATCCAAAATCATGCTGCGTGTCTCTCAATGAAATCATTTGCCACGGAATTCCTGATACAACTGTGATCGAGGAAGGTGACATCGTGAACATCGATGTTACAGCCTATAAGAATGGCGTTCATGGTGATACCAACGCCACGTTCATCGCAGGTGAGGCATCTGAAGAGCATAGGTTGCTGGTCGATCGCACTGAGAAGGCATTATGGCGAGGTATTAACGCTGTTAAACCTGGCCGCGAAATCAATGTTATCGGCCGCGTCATAGAAAGTTATGCCAAGCGATTTGGGTACAACGTGGTGCGTGATTTCACCGGTCACGGCGTTGGTACGACATTCCACAACGGGCTAGTCGTATTGCATTACGATTCTCCCGGTGACCATACTCTGCTGGAACCTGGAATGACTCTCACCATCGAACCGATGATTAACCTCGGTGGCTTGGAGTACGAAATCTGGGATGACAACTGGACTGTGCAAACCACCGACCGCAAGTGGACCGCGCAATTTGAGCACACTCTGGTAGTTACAGAGGATGGGTGTGACGTTCTCACTGTTCTAGATGCCGAACGATAGGTGAGCACGACAGGTCAGCGGCTGATCAGTGAACAGCTTACGCAGCCGTAAAATGCCGGTTATTTTTGCTTCGAGCTCGGATTCCACCACTACCGATGTTCCCATGGTCAACTGAGGCAGAGGTCGATTGATCCCACACAGTGTACGTGGAGCCCCGTTTTATAGTTAGGCTGGAAAACATGTCCTCTCGACCACTGAAATTCACCAAGACCGGTTATCGTGGGCCTGGGCCTGCACACCCAACCAACCTCGGGCCAGTGATCGGCACCATTGCCCGCATAGGCGCCCGCGTTCAACGACGTAAGAGCCTGGGGGTGTTTTCTACCATCGGACGGGCACCGCGCTTGTTCCGCGGCTGGCTTGTGTACTCTGCTACGATGATGCCTTTTGGCTACTTATCACGTCAGGACACGGAGCTCATCATCCTCCGTGTTGCCCACATACGGGGCTCGGAATATGAATACGACCAGCACAAAGACCTCGCTGCCCGAGTGGGGCTGTCACCAGAGGAGATTGCGTCCACAGCCCTGGAGTCGCATGGTTTTGTCGGCCGTCGTGCGACACTGCTGGATGCGGCGGAGGAGATTGTCAAGAATAAGCAGCTGTCAGATCTCACATGGACTCGTTTAGCCGGAGTCCTAGATGAGCGACAACAAGTAGCCTTTGTGATGCTGGTTACTCAGTACGACGGCCTGGCGACCGCTCTCGACGTGCTCAATGTCCCTGTCGATGAGAAGCGCTCGGGGAGCCAATAATCGCTTGCGCTATCGCTGGAGACTCATCACTCGTGTGTTCGCTACGCCGGTCGTTAGTTCAACTGCGCACCGGCGGCAACCCAACGAAAACCGCGGTTGAGTAGTTTCATAGCTCCTCTATAGGCGAAGGGAGCGTTGACTTGTGCCCACCGAGCAAGAGCGATGTCGCGTGAGGTGAAAATCAGATATTTGTTTTTCCTCACACCTCGAATAATGGACGCGGCTACCTGTTCGGGGCTTTGTGCATGGCCTTGGAATAATTTCTTCGCCGTGAGCACGCGTTTATTCGTTTGGTCTACCCCGTCGATATCAATGGTGGACACCAAGGGGGTATCGACTGCACCCGGTGCGACCACGTGAACATCCACTCCCCTCGGAGCGAGGTCGAACCGAAGGACTTCACACATTCCAAGCACACCGCCTTTAGAGGCGGAATAGGCGGCGTGCCAGGGAAGGCCGATGATGCCCGCGGCGGAGGATACGAAGACCAGCTTCCGTCGTTTCGTTTTTCTGGTGGGATTGTCCACGGTGAGGTGTTGGGCAAATCCTTCCACGATGTGCACGGAACCCATGAGGTTGACATCGATTACCCTGGTCCACTTGTCATGGGGCATTGTGCGTGCGTCACCCCAGATGGCGATTCCGGCAACGTGATAGACTTCGTCAGGCACTCCGTATTCGGCGACGAGGGCATCGGCCCAGCTGACAACAGCGTGTTGATCGGTGATATCGACGGTGCGCAGGCTCAGAATTTGACCAGTTCCCGCCGCTTCAATGGCGGTGCGTGTGCTACTCAGGCCATCGGGGTCGCGATCGGTGAGATGCAGGTGATACCCCATGGTGGCTAGTGCGATGGCAAGGCTGCGCCCGATCCCCGAGGCAGCTCCTGTGACAACAGCGGTGGAAGAAATCATTTAGGGATACAGCCCTTCTGGTGGTGGTGTGGTGAATTGAAGTCCCAGTAAAGCATTTTCTACCAGTTCTGATAGCCCGGGGTGAGGCCAATATTGATTTTTGGCAACGAGGCGAACATCCAAACCGAAGACCATGACTGTGATGAGTTGCTGAATGAGAGTGGTTGATTGAGGCCCCATAATGTGTGCCCCAAGTAGTGTGCCCCGTTCTGCATCCGCAATGAGTTTGCAGAAGCTGGTGTCATCCTCCATTGCCCATCCGTAGGCCACATCTTTGTAGTCCTGGATACTGACCGTGACGCAGTAGCCGGAATCTCGAGCCTGTTGTTCAGTCAGTCCTACAGTGGCTATGTGCGGGTGCGTGAAAATGCCCGATGGGACTAGCTCGTGGTTATAGGCTCTCAAATCATCAGGATGCAGGAGATTGTGCTGAAGCACCCGCGCTTCTGCATTTGCTACGTGCTTGAGTTCGAAGATGTTCGACGCATCGCCGAGCGCCCAGACCCCGTCGGCAGTAGTACGACCGTATGCGTCCACTGTGATTCGGCCGTCGTCTTCTGTCTCGACGCCACCAGCCGCACAGTCGAGGGTGTCCGAGTTATTGACGCGTCCCATGGCAACCAGCAATTCAGCGCCATGTACTTCGGTGCCATCGTCGAGAGTGACGATGATTTCCGAGCCGGAACCGGGGGCGTAATCAATTGACTCCACCGTGCGACCGAGATAGTTGGTCCACTGAGTTGCTGCCTGTTGATTGAAGCGTTCAACAAGGGTGGAATCCAGTTTGCGCAGCAGTTGCGGGGAGCGATTAATGACTTTCACGTCGCATCCAAAAGCGGAGAAGACGTGCGCAAACTCTGTGGCAATAATCCCGCCGCCAAGAATAATCAGTGAGTCGGGAAGCTCGGGCATCCGCATGATGGTGTCATTCGTGTGGTAGCGCACGCCAGAGCGTGCGACTACATCGGGAATGAAGGGGCGTGTTCCGGTCGCCAATACGATGGCGTCGGCGCTTATCGTGAGGTCAGGTGTTCCAGGGCTACTTATGGATAAGGTGCGAGGTGACACAAAAGAGGCGGTGCCAGAATACAGGGTAATGTTCGGGGTCTCGTCTCCTCTACGGTATTCCTCTCCGCCAGCGGAGATGGGGTCGATCCTTTCTGTGAAGACACGACGTTGGATGTCTAACCAATCCACTCCGTCCAATGTGGCGCGTAGGGAAATTCGATTGGCGCGGGTTATGTCCCGTGCGATGTCAGCCGGATAGACAAACATCTTGGTGGGAATGCAGCCGACATTGATACATGTACCTCCGAACGTGCCTTTTTCTACGATGGCGATTTTCTTGTCTGCACAGTCCTCGGAGGGCAGGGAGTTGCCGGAGCCTGTGCCTACGATAATGAGATCGTAGTGCATTAATGGGCGTCCTTTACGCTGTGGTTTTTCACATGGCGTTCCAGCCATTCGGCGGTAGTTTCTAAAGCCTCGGCGCGTACGTGCGGTCTAGAGAGAAACACGTCGTGAACCGCATCCTTAATGACGGCCACCTCCACATTCTTGTTGGCTTTCTGGGCGTATTCGCGCATCTGGGATGGTTTGAGGATGACATCCGAAGTGTAGGTATCCTCGGTGAGCCTGCCTTTTTTGAAACTGTGAGTATCGGAGCACAGAAGCAGAGTTGGTACGCCAGTGGAGTATTTTCCGGACTGCAGTTCTCTGATCTCCCGTACCACCCCGTTGATCCATGGCAGGAATTTAGGCCGCGGGGCTAGTGGCTTGAGCTCCAAGTTGTAATTCCATTCGCCCTGTTGGGAGGAATGCAGAGATTTGCCGTACAGCGGGTTGATGCCGCCAGGTAGCCGCAACGACGGGGATAATTTTCCAAGAGTGGGGAAGATGCTCGTGACGACGAGCTTAGTGGCGGCGTCGAACTGTAAACCGAACCATGGGGAATTCAGGACAATTCCTGCGAGCTTGGAGTATAGCTGTGCGGCAGAGCTTTCTGGCATGTCGATGGATGCTCGGCGCAACCGAGCCGACCACATCGTTACGTCTAAGCCTCCGGTTGAATGCCCGAAGAGGGTGACGGTGGGATGACTATTGGTGATGAGAGTAGAGGCAATCGTCAAGTCGGTATCGTAGAGGGACTGATCTGTGACGTGATGCCAGGTTTGCCCCTCCCTCCACGAGCGGCCGCACTTGCGCATATCCAACCCATAGACCGCGTAGCCTTTACTGTGAAAGTACTGGGCGACATGTGCTTGGAAGAAATAGTCTGTCATGCCATGGACCAGTAAAAGGGCCGGGCGGGAATAAAAGTTACCGTCATCAGACTCGCCTTCTGGGTTATATTGCACCAGAGTACAGCGGACCGGTGATTGTTTATCTGGGTCTTTCCCCATCTCGATGAAATGGAAACCAAATCCCTCTCCAAGCTGGTCAGGCGCGAATTCTAGCGAACTCACGCCCTGGCAAAATGGGGCGTTGAGGGGACTGAGGGTGGAGATTGTGCTGCTGTAATTACTCACGGACACAACACTAGCGATGTGAATCGCCCGGGGGTGAACAATTGAGACTTCATTTTATGGGCGTAATGTTAATTACACCCTGTTAAGTCATCTACCTTGAGGCGCACCCTCGTGATTGCGCCACGCACAAAGGAATGTAGGAACTGTGGCAACTAACGCACCAGGAAATAAAGACTCTGTTGACGTACTGCTGATCGGCGCGGGCGTCATCTCCACCACCCTGTCTGTGATGCTTAAGCAGCTTCAGCCAGACTGGTCTCAGCTCATCGTCGAGCGCTTGGATGTGCCGGGTGCGGAGTCCTCCGACCCATGGAATAACGCTGGCACTGGTCACTCCGCTCTGTGTGAGTTGAACTACACGCCAGAAGTTGGCGGAAAGATTGACATTTCCAAAGCTGTCGGCGTGAACGAGAAGTTCCAGGTTTCGCGCCAATTCTGGTCTTATCTCGTGGAAGAAGGCTTGTTGGGCGATCCTTCGGAATTCATCAACGCCGTGCCTCACGTTTCTTTCGCTAACGGCATGAAGCAGGTGGATTACCTTAAGGCTCGCTACGAGGCTCTCAAGGACCACCCGCTGTTCCCGAATATGCAGTACAGCGATTCTGAGGAGAAGTTCCGCGAGTTTCTGCCTTTGATGGCCGCAGGCCGTGACTTCAACAATCCTGTGTCTATTTCCTGGTTCGAGGACGGCACGGATATTAACTACGGTGCGTTGACGCGTCAGTACCTGGACATCGTAAACAAGCAGGGTGCAGAGGTTCGCTACGGTAACGAGGTCAAGAACATCACCCGAGCTGGCACGAAGTGGAAGGTTACGACGAAGAATCTCCACACTGGTGATCTCTCCACAGTCACCGCTAACTTCGTGTTCGTTGGTGCCGGTGGTATGGCTCTGCCATTGCTACAGAAGTCCGGTATTCGTGAAATTAAGGGTTATGGTGGCTTCCCCGTGTCCGGTCAGTGGCTGCGCTGCACCAACGAGGAGCTCATCGACCAACACCAGGCTAAGGTTTATGGAAAGGCATCTGTCGGGGCTCCTCCAATGTCTGTTCCACACCTTGACACCCGCGTCATTGATGGCAAGAAGGGGCTTCTGTTCGGCCCTTACGCCGGTTGGACTCCAAAATTCCTCAAGCACGGCAAGTTCACCGATATGTTGTCCTCCTTGCGCCCATCGAACATTCCGTCCTACTTGGGCGTGGGTGTCCAGGAGATGGGCCTGACCAAGTACTTGATTGAGGAAGTCCTCAAGGACAAGATGGCTAAGGTTGAATCTTTGCGCGAGTACATGCCTACCGCGAAGTTTGAGGACTGGGAGGTTGTGATTGCTGGTCAGCGTGTGCAGGTGATCAAGCCTATCGGTGCGCCTAAGTTTGGTTCGCTGGAATTCGGTACCGCTTTGGTCAACTCTTCTGATGGTACAATCGCTGGACTCATGGGAGCTTCCCCAGGTGCTTCCATCGCCCCTTCCGCCATGATCGAGGTTCTCGAGCGTTGCTTCGGCTCGAAGATGGGTGAGTGGACGCCGAAGTTGAAGGAGATGATTCCTTCTTATGGTGGACGTCTCTCACAAAATCCAGAGTTGTTCCAGCAGCAGTGGGAACGCTCGCAGAAGGCACTGAAGCTGGCCTAGTCCGAGCTGTCTAGTGTGGAGGGGAGTACAATCCCCTCCATGACACTTCGCCTCTCTAACCTGACGGTTTTCGTTCTTAATTCTCCGTCTTCCGCTGTCGTGGCGCAGCGTTTGGAATCACAGGGAGCGGTTACCGTGGTTGGGGAGGCGTCGTCTTTTCTTAACGACGCCAACCCCGCCCGCTTTGCTCTCGCCGTTATACCGGGTGATGTGGCGTCGGCGATGGTTGAGCAGGTTATCGATCACGCCAGTGAATGGGGAATTCCGGTGGACGATCAACGCGGTCAGGACGTGGACCAGCAATTCCGCGGGGGTCAGGGGATCGTGACCTTGGTCGGTGGGGGTCCCGGGCATCCGGATCTCATCACGATCGCTGGGGCGCGGGCACTTGCTGAAGCAGATGTGATTCTTACCGACCATCTGGGACCGTATTCACTGGCGGAGGAAGCTGCACGCAATGGAGCGGAGATCATCGACGTGTCCAAACTTCCCTACGGCAAACAGGTGGCACAGGAGCGCACCAACGCGATGCTGGTAGAGAAGGCCACAATGGGAAAGAATGTGGTGCGCCTGAAAGGTGGGGATAGCTTTATTTTCGGTCGAGGTTACGAGGAATGGGCTGAATTAGCTGCAGCGGGGATTCCGGTGCGGGTGATCCCTGGAGTGACGTCGGCGACATCCGCTCCGGCCGTGGCTGGTTTTAGCCTGACACATCGTGGACTCAACCATGATGTGACGCTCGTATCGGGACACGTGCCCCCTGGAAACCCGAAGTCGACAACGAACTGGGAAGCATTGGCTCAGATGACGGGGAGCCTCATCTTGATCATGGCAGTGAAGAACGCAGCGGCTATCGCCGAGGTCCTGATGGAGACAAAGGGTGGCCGTGCGCCCAGCACCCCCGTGGCGATTGTTGAGTCTGCCTCCATGTCTGAGCAACGGGTAACTACGTGCGACTTAGGTGAATTGGCCGAGGTCGTAGAACGAGAAGGCGTGAAACCACCGGCGATTTTCGTCATTGGTGAGGCCGCGGGAAAGCGAATGGAACTAGCGTAGAGTCCAGCTCAGGGAACGAGGTGAGAGCATTCGACCTCAGCGAGGGAAGTAGTAGCCCAGGTGAAGCCAATGATTCTCCGCTAACCGGCCACGGTTGTGCCGAACAACCAACCAATGATGAAGGTCACGGTTAAAGCTAAAGCGCCACCGATGACGAGCCGGGCAACAGAGCGGCTCCGGTGCGCCTCGGACAGATGAGCAGAGATAGTTCCCGTGATAGCCAAAGCAAGTAGGGTGGCAGTGATAATCACAGCAATCTTCATGCTTGCTGGGACAAGTATGGCGGCAAAGAGGGGGAGTAAAGCACCCGACACGAATGCAACTGCTGACGCGGCTGCCGCCGACCACGGGCTGGTCAAGTCTTCCTCATCCAGCCCGAGTTCTAGACGGAGATGACCGGCCAAACGTTGATCACTCGTCATCTCTTGAGAGGCCCGGTGGGCTGTCTCTTCGGACATGCCGAGTTCTAGCAGAGAGGTGATGATGTCCTTTTCCTCAAGACTGCGATCGCGGCTATGAGCTTCACGATGTTCCTTCACCAGGATGTCTTCAGTATCACGCTGCGCTGACACTGACACGTATTCACCGAGCGCCATAGAAACAGCGCCTGCAGCAACCGCTGCGACGCCTGCAGTGAAGATAGCCGAGGAGCTCGACCCCGCAGCTGCCACGCCGACCACCACGCCAGCCGTGGAAACGATACCGTCGTTAGCTCCGAGAACGCCCGCTCTCAACCAATTGAGTTTCGAGGCGAGCCCGGTCTGCTGCTGTTCGTTGTGAGTTTCATAGGACATACTATAAGCCTAAAATGCCTTATGACCTGCGACAACGATGGAAAGGCTGAGCAAAGTAACCCAAGGCTGAACAAAGTCAGTCTCACCTATGGCTCCTCGTCACCTCAGTTCCTGTTCCCACGGTCGCCCGTTCATCGTGGCCAGAGTTGAGATTTTCTCTGGATCCAGAGGCAGAGATGGAATCCAGAGGTAGGGATCAACTCGGAACGATAAGAGTGACATTTTCCTCGTCGACTATCTCGGTACGGAAACCCGCGTCATGAAAAGAAGACACATTACTGAGCAGGGCACAGAACTGTTCCGCCGAGTCAGCAGAACCTACATCAGTACTAGCTTGTGCAAGCTCGCGTGCAACGAGACCCTTGTAGTGCTTGTTGAAATGGCTGACCACCTTCCGCGATCCGTCTGGATACTCAGTTTCTACGCGCAGCTTCACGGCACCCTTGACCGGGCCTAGATTGAGATACCCACCCGAACGCAGATCGATGATCCCATTTGATCCCGTTGGGTTAGATTCACGCCATGCCTCCAATGCTGGGCTAAGTACCTTCGACCACTGTGAACGTACCGTCACGGTCTTGCCATCTACCGAAACTTTTGAGCCGGCCGACAAGCGATAATAGGGGATCAAGTCTTCTGCTGATACCACGCCAAATAACGCTGAACCGATTGCCAAGCGCTTCCGAGCTGTCGCACTTAACGCCTTGCCCGTCCGCTCGCCGTTGACATCCAGAGCATCGTAGGCCACGCCCGTATAGCGTTCAATCGCCGGCATTGTTGGCGAGGTCATTACTTCAGCATTGCGTTCAAGCTGAGAAGACTGGGTAGGTGTGAGCCCGAGGAGCGTCAGATCCTCCTCGCTCTGCATGTGTGTTAACGCAGTGGCCAGCCGGATTCGCGTGTGTGTTATCGGCGACGCCACCTGTTCATCGAGATCAGTGAAAAGGAGATCCTCACAGTTCAATGGGGAACCGGAGCCGCCCCTGGCCTTGGTCTCAGAGGGAGGAAGAATAATCAGCATGGCAAGCATTGTAAATGCTCTGCCTAAAAGCCACCCTGTCAGTATGTTCCGGTACACGAAGGTTGTAGGCTAGCCCTCATGATCACCCGCATGTCACACTTATTCCTGCGCACACTACGCGATGATCCCGCTGGCGCAGAAGTCCCGAGTCACAAGCTTCTCATCCGTGCGGGGTACATCCGCAGGGCTGCGCCGGGCATTTATTCCTGGTTGCCTTTGGGCTTGCGTGTTTTACGCCGCGTTGAGGACATTGTTCGCCGCGAAATGAACGCAATTGGCGCGCAAGAGCTCGCGTTCCCCGCTTTGCTTCCGCGCGAGGCGTACGAAAATTCGGGGCGTTGGAATGAATTTGGTGACGGTCTATTTCGATTAAAAGATCGTAAAGGCGCGGATTATCTGTTGGGGCCGACTCATGAGGAAATGTTTACCTCTGTGGTGAAGAGTGAATTTACCTCTTATAAGGATTTTCCGGTCACCCTGTACCAAATCCAAAATAAGTACCGCGACGAAGAGCGACCACGTGCCGGTATTTTACGCGGCCGCGAGTTTGTGATGAAGGATTCTTATTCCTTCAACATGGATGACGCCGGACTTGAGGAGAGCTACCAGAATCACCGAGCGGCTTATCAACGAATTTTCGACACTCTGGGGATTGAATACGCGATTTGTTTTGCCACGTCTGGAGCAATGGGCGGTTCCGCTTCTGAGGAGTTCCTCGCAATAGCAGAAAATGGTGAAGACACCTTCGTGCGGTCCACCAGCTCGGGTTATGCTGCGAATGTGGAGGCCGTTGTGACACCCGTTCCGGATGCACGTCCTATCGAGGGGCAGCCCGAAGCTACGGAATACGATACCCCGGATTCGGAGACGATCGAGACTCTCGTGAACTGGGCGAGGCAAGAGGACATACGTCTTGATGGCAGAGTCGTCGAGGCTGCTGACACACTCAAGTGCATTATCACCAAGGTCACGCAGCCAGGTTGTGATGACGAAGGTAATGCATATCAGCCTGAACTCACCGGTATCCTCGTTCCGGGTAACCGGGAAGTGGATATGAAGCGCCTCGAAGCGTCGCTAGATCCCGCGACTGTGGAGCTCGCTAGCGAAGAGGACTTTGAGAATAATGAGTTCCTCGTTAAGGGGTACGTCGGTCCCCGTGCGTTAGCTGCGAATGGTGTGCGGATTCTTGCAGACCCTCGCGTCGTTGACGGCAGTTCGTGGATTACCGGTGCCGATGCCAAGAACCGCCATGTCGTGGGGCTGGTTGCAGGTCGTGACTTCACTCCGGACGGCTTTATTGAAGCCGCAGAGATTCTCGAGGGCGATCCAGCGCCGGACGGGCAAGGCTCGTTAACCCTGTCACGGGGCATTGAAATTGGCCATATTTTCCAGTTAGGTCGGAAGTACACTGAGGCCTATGACGTCCAGATTTTGGATGAAAACGGTAAACGCACTGTTCCAACGATGGGTTCCTACGGTATCGGCGTGTCCCGCTTGATCGCAGTGATTGCCGAACAAATGCATGACGACAAAGGGCTGCGCTGGCCTACTGCTGTGGCACCATTTGATGTTCATGTGGTGATCGCCAATAAAGATGCGGCAGCGGCAGAGGCCGCTGAAAACCTGAGTGAAAAGCTTTCCACCGCTGGTGTGGAGGTTCTCTTCGATGAGCGCCCAAAGGTATCACCAGGAGTGAAATTCAAAGATGCTGAGCTGCTGGGCATGCCGCTGGTGGTCATCGTGGGCCGTGGCTTTGCCGATGGCAAGGTTGAAGTTCGTAACCGTTTGACGGGCGAGACCACAGAGATAGATTATGAAACCGCGGTTCAGACTATTCAGGAGATGCGCGGCGCCTAGGTGCCATACGCAAAACCTATTTGCGGTTTTCCGTGGCATTGCCACGCACAAGCTTTAACAACGGGTTGGTCGTGATCGCCCGCTCTTGTGCTATCTCTTGTAGGGCAATAGCTGCACACCATGTCGCGCAGTAGCGAGTATTGTCTTTCGAATGAGCTTGCGTGGCACCGAGGTAGAGTGCATTGACCACAGTGTGTGTGATCTTCTGCATATAGGGCATGACCTCGGAAGGAATGGAGGGGATTTTTTCCCCATCTGTGGGTACCCACCCGGCGGGTGCGGAATCCAGATCGACGTTCAACCCATCGGCCGCCTCCTCGATGGAATTACGTAACTCCCTGAGAGCATTGGCTGTGGAGAGTATGGTGGCGCGATATGTGCCGTCATCAACTGCTGCGGCAATGCCGCAGGCGAAGATCACACCTTGCACGGTGGAGTGTATGCGCTTGATTTCTTCGGTGATGCTCTGTGGCGCGAGCTCTGAGAGATCCTGTGCTTGTGGTGCAGCAGTTATCGCCCCGAGTGCGGAGGCCAAACCTACAAGCAGACCCACGTCAGGACTATCGACCTTCTTCTTAGCGACGCCGCTGGCGACAGCTAAAAGATCCTCCTGTAGATCTTTGGCGGTGAATTCCGGGTTGATTCTTATGTCCTGAGCATTTGCCGGGTCGACGCACGCTCGTGGCTGGTTACCGTCGCTATCTGTGCCACAAAGACGGTGCCATTCATCGTTAATGAGCTCCATCTGCCCCTCGATGAAAGGCTGCTGGTAACGATTGAGACCCCCGGACTTGGCAAGGTGCTGGTATTCGGCGTAGATCCGAACCACGTCTCCGTTGGGTTTGCGTTGTGTGAGCGAGTCGAACATCGATGTTTCGCTCCCCCTACCGCACGCGCTGAGGGACAAAGCTGCAGCACTAAGGCCGAGCGTACCGAAAAAGCGACGACGGCTAAGCGGGCGCTGGTTCGATGACGGGTTGGGGGAGGCGGGGACTTGATTCATCACGCGTTCTATAGTGCCACTGAGTGAGCCTGTTACTCTTCAAGGCATGGCTTTTCCTACTCCTTCGCAGCTCGAAGATATCCTGAACCCACTGGTGACGCAGTATGGCATGCAGCTGGAACAACTGAAAATCACCAAGGCGGGTTCAAAATCTGCTGTACGCGTCGCCGTGGATGGAGATGAACGGCCGGATCTAGACATATTGGAGGAGGTCAGTAAGGCAGTATCAGCTGTGTTTGACGCCGCAGAGGAATCAGGCGCGCTGAACTTCGGTCCTGGTTATACGCTGGAACTGACGACCCCCGGGCTGGATTTCCCGCTGACACTTGAACGCCATTGGAAGCGCAATGTCGGGCGCGTGGTCACACTTCCACAAGCAGGTTCTGCACGGATACTTCACGTCGATGAGGCTGGCGTCGTATTGCTCACAAAAAAGAAGAAAAACAAGACGGTGGTTGCACGGGAATTCGCCGATGTTGAGGGCGCAGTGGTAGAAGTTGAATTCAACCAAGTACCACAGGACGAGGCTCAGCTTATCGGGCTGGATCGTCACGCGTATGAGTCGCTGATCGCGGCGGCTGAGGAGAATAAGTGAACATTGACATCGCAGCGCTCCATGCGCTGGAAAAGCAAGAGTCCGTCGCCATGGAAGATTTGCTTCAAGCTATCCAAAACGGGCTGCGCGAAGCCTACCGGGGGATCACGAAATATGACGGCGAAATCGATGTTGATATTGATCGAACCACAGGCGACGTCGCTGTTTACCAGATCGAACGTGATGAAGAAGGCAACATTATTGGGCGGCTGAATGACACTCCCAGCGATTTTGGTCGCGCAGGGGCGTTAGCGGTGCGTGATGGTATGCGCCAGCAGATTCTTGCCGCGCGCGTAAGCAAGCGCTATGACGAATATTCCGAACTGCGCTATACGGTTGTCTCTGGTGTCGTGAGCCGTGATGTGAGAGCCAATGAGCGAGGCGTGGAAGTTGTGCGCATGGGCACCGAGGCCGACGGCATGGACGGTCAGATCTTGCCTGCTGAACAGATCCCCGGTGAGAGCTTGAAGCACGGCCAGCGCGTGAAAGCTTTTGTTACCGACGTGATCAACAACGGCAATAGAAACGTCCAGATCAACTTGTCCAGAACCCATCCAGAGCTCGTCCGTGGGTTGTTTTCTCTCGAAGTTCCCGAAGTCGCAGACGGTTCTGTGGAGATTGTGGCGCTAGCTCGTGAAGCAGGTCACCGTACCAAGATTGCCGTGCGTTCCACTATTAAGGGGCTCAATGCTAAGGGCGCGTGTATCGGACCGCGGGGCCAGCGAGTGGCCGCGATCATGGCTGAACTCAATGGAGAGAAAATCGATATTATCGACTGGTCTGAAGATCCGGCTGCGCTAGTGGGCAATGCCTTGGCGCCATCCAAGGTCATTAGTGTCTCTGTGACAGATCCCGAGGCGCAGACGGCGCAGGTTGTCGTCCCCGATAATCAATTGTCCCTGGCCATTGGGCGCGAAGGACAAAACGCCCGACTTGCAGCCCGGCTTACGGGTTGGAAAATCGATATTCGTTCTGAAAAAGACCGTCAGGACCGGCACGAGCCCGCTGAGGGACAATAGCGAGCGACTGCGCGCGTTATCACGGTGGTTCATTCAACGTCCCGTACCGAGTGAGAGGTGCGTTGGTTAGCTCTTGACGTACTTTTCGCGTTAGACTAGTAGACGGTCTTGTGCCAAGTGGGTACAAGCGGATTGCCTTGAGGAAGTGGTGCGCGACGATGAGTGCTTTTTCGCCATCGTCACGCCACGTACCCCAACGCACCTGCATTGCTACTCGGAACACTCTGCCGGATAACCAACTCCTGCGAGTGGTGGCACATACCCGCGAAGACGGGATTCTGGAAATCATTGCCGATCCGCAGCGCTGCCGTCCAGGCAGGGGTGCGTGGATCACCCCCACGCCGGAAGCTTTCGCTACAGCGCAGAAGCGACAGGCGTTCAGTCGCGCACTGAGGGTGACATCCTCGGCTGATCTCCAACCGATCCGCGATTACATCGACTCGCTGGCGCAGGAAGCCGGTGAGGTGACGTAACCGTACACCCGAAAGACAGAAAGTACCCGATCACTGATGAGCGCACGATGAAGCAGCATCTGCGATGAACAGCATCAAGTACGGGAGCCGTACGTAGCTAGTTTCCAAAATCTGGCCTGCGGCTCCATCAACACGAAGGAGAGTAGTGCCCGGAAAGCTACGTGTTCACGAGCTTGCAAAGCAGCTCGGTGTACCAAGCAAGGAACTTCTCGCCACGCTCAAAGAGCAGGGCGAGTTCGTCAAGACTGCGTCTTCCACTGTGGAACCGCCAGTCGTGAAAAAGATGAAGCAGCACTATGGCGTGGGTCAAGAATCGGCAAACGCCACAGCGCCCAAGCATCCAGCAGGAAGCACGCCAACAAGCAGCAAGCCTGCACCTACGCCAAAGCCAAGTGCCGCACGACCCGGACCTAAGCCAGGGCAGGGAGTGAAGCCAGGCCCGAAGCCGACGAATTCGGTGGTTGCTAAGGCTGCCTCCACCCCGTCCTCCTCCGTGAAGCCTGGCAACGCTCCGAAACCGGGTGCTCCAAAGCCGGGTCCGAGTGCAAACAAACCAGGCCCGAAGCCAAAGCCTTCCGCTAGTGGGAAGCCTGCGCCGAAACCAACCCCTGGGGCTGCTCCCCAGAATGTGGCGAAGCCAGGCCCTAAGTCTGGTCCGACCGCCAAGCCCGGCCCAAAGCCAGGCGGCCGTGTGCCGCGTGTGGCCAATAACCCGTTCTCCTCGAGCACTGACCGTCCGGCTCCACGGCCTCGTGGTGGTCAAGCTGGTCCAGGGGATATGCCACGTCCAGGTGGATCGCGCGGTGGTCAGAGCGGTTCACGTCCAGGTCAGCGGGGTGGCAATAAACCTCAGGGAAGCAATAAGCCACAGGGTTCTAACCGTGGTGGAGGTTCTGAGCGACAAGGCGGTGGACGTCGTCCATCACCAGCTATGATGCCGAGCCACCCTAGCCCGGGGCAGATGCCTTCGAAGGCGGCTGCTGGATTTGGTGGTGGCGGCGGTGGTCGCGGCCGCGGTGGCGGACCAGGTGGGCCAGGTGGCCCGGGCGGTGGTCCCCGTGGTGGTCGCGGCGGACGTCGTGGCGGTACAGCCGGAGCGTTCGGTCGTCCAGGAGGTGCTCCTCGTAAAGGACGGAAGTCGAAGCGCCAGAAGCGCAATGAGTACGAGGCAATGCAGGCACCTTCCGTCGTTGGCGGCGTGAAGTTGCCCAACGGTAAGGGTGCCACTCTGAGGCTTGCCCGCGGTGCTTCGTTGTCAGACTTTGCTGAGAAGATCGATGCTGATGCAGCTGCATTGGTACAGGCATTGTTTAATCTCGGTGAGATGGTCACCGCCACGCAGTCTGTGTCAGATGAAACGCTGATGCTGCTCGGCGAAGAGATGGACTACAAGATCGAGGTTGTGTCCCCTGAGGACGAGGACCGCGAGTTGCTTGAGTCCTTCGACCTGCAATTCGGTGAAAACGAGGGTGCGGAGGAGGACCTTGCCCAGCGTCCACCGGTTGTCACCGTCATGGGTCACGTGGATCACGGTAAGACCCGTTTGCTGGATACGATCCGTAAGGAAAATGTCGGCGGTGGTGAGGCCGGCGGCATTACCCAGCACATCGGTGCTTACCAGGTGTCGGTTAACTTGGAGGGACATGACCGTCTGGTTACATTCCTCGATACTCCTGGTCACGAGGCTTTCACGGCCATGCGTGCGCGTGGTGCGAAATCCACCGATATTGCGATCCTCGTGGTAGCTGCTGACGACGGCGTCATGCCGCAGACCGTTGAAGCGATCAACCACGCTAAGGCTGCGGACGTTCCGATCGTGGTGGCCGTCAATAAGATCGATAAGGAAGGCGCTCAGCCCGAGAAGATCCGTGGCCAGCTCACGGAGTATGACCTCATCCCGGAGGAATATGGTGGCGATACCATGTTCGTTGACATTTCCGCCAAACAGGGGCAAAACATTGAGCAGCTTCTGGAAGCCGTGTTGCTGACAGCGGATGCTTCGCTAGATCTGCGAGCGAACCCTGACATGGATGCTCAAGGTGTCGCCATCGAATCACACCTTGATCGTGGACGTGGTCCAGTGGCCACCATCTTGGTTCAACGCGGAACCCTGCGCGTGGGAGATTCGATCGTCGTTGGTGATGCACATGGCCGTGTGCGCCGCATGATCGATGAATACGGTGAGGATGTGCAGGAGGCAGGTCCATCTCGTCCTGTACAGGTTCTGGGTCTGACCTCGGTGTCTGGTGCTGGTGACAGTTTGCTTGTGGTCGATGAAGATCGTACGGCTCGTCAGATTGCTGACCGGCGTAACGCGCGGCGCCGCAATGCCCTGCAGGCGAAGGCTCGTAAGCGTGTGTCCCTCGAGGATCTGGATGAGGTGCTTAAGGAGACGAACACCCTCAACCTGATTTTGAAGGGTGATAACGCCGGTACGGTTGAGGCCTTGGAGGACGCACTATTGAAGATCGAGGTCGATGATGAGGTTGCACTGAATATCATCGATCGCGGAGTCGGCGCGGTGACGGAGACTAACGTCAACCTTGCCGCCGCATCTGATGCCGTTATTATCGGCTTTAATGTGCGTGCGGAGGGCAAGGCAACTGAGGTGGCGAACACCGAAGGCGTTGA